>JBKDPV010000021.1:0-18726 GCA_046342315.1 Cyanobacteriota bacterium | reverse complement strand
CCTGGCCAGAGCAGCCAGGGCTGATTCAGCCCTACGACGACGGGCATGCTCACCAGAAGAAAAAAGCCGCAGCAGTTCAGCTCAGGGGTGGAGTTCGCCGTGTCAGCCGGGCTGCTGCTCTATCGGCAACAAACTCCTAGGGCATCCCCGACCCCATCCCTCTCGACATGTGCGATCTCGGATGGCAGGAGTTTCTGGCTCAACGGGCCGCGCTGGTTGAACCCGAGTTTCCGTATTGGGAATAGCGAGCTCAACTGCCAGCTCGATTGGATGCCGACGGGCAGGCCCCGCTGTAAGCGTTCGCTGATGGATCGAACGTGGTGGCACTGCCTTTGCTTTGGAGTGGGGATTGTCCCCGGACCTTCTCCGGAATGCAAAGACCGGGCTGTCACCGCATCTGAACACAGCTAAGCCGATGCTGGGCAGGCCCATCCATCACGCCTGCACCACCATCGGCAGAGAGGATCAAAGCATGAAGCTTCATCCGTGCCATCCGCGACGACTCCTCTCCGTCACCTTCGCAGCCACCATCGCGACCGCTTCGGCTGGCAGTTTTGCGCAAACGCCTCGTGCTGGATCGGCTGCTGCGCCGCCGTATGCACCCGAGGTGCCAGCCAAGATCACCACCCCTGACACGGTCACCACCAGTATCTGCACGCTGGGTTTGAGGGATGGCGCGCCCGATCCGGCCACGGTGCAGCTCGCCTACGACCAGATCGATTTCACTCGGGGCATCAACTATCTCTTCGTGCCTCCGGGTTGCCAGGGAGCCCTGCCCGCAACGGGCTTCAACCTTTCGAGGCCGCGCACCAACCGGCTGCTGATCTTCTATCGGGTGTTCGTGGAGAAGGGCAGTTTCGCTGCGGCGACGGCCAGCGTGAAGGCCAAGGCAGCGGTGTTCCCCTTTTCCCAGGTTGCCAAGCCGCCGCTAACGCGCTTCCCTCAACCTCTCTGGCCTTAAATTCAACACGATCAGCGCCAACGACTTCAGCTTCTACGAGGAACTGAATGCCGTGGTCCAGAACGAGCCCGCCGACTGGGTGGAACCGGACACCGTGGGCCTGTTCGCTGCCATCGGCATTCGCAAGGGCCAGCCGTTTGCTCCCGACGCGCGGCTGAAGCAGACGCTGACCGAAGCGGTGGCGGTGGGCAATGCCTACGCCCGCTCGAACGCCTTCGCCTCACGCGATCCCCGAACCCGGATCTTCAAGGACCGGCAGTGGGCCACGCCGTTCGTGGGCGGCAGCTACCAGTTCCTCTCAGGTGCGGAGCGATTGCTCGACGCCAAGGCCATGTTCTTCTACCTCGCCACCATCTGGTTCGGCCCGAAGGCGCCGGTGGGCCAAGAGGCGAACTGGGTGCAGACGATGCCGGGCAAGGGTTACAACCTCATCTTGCGGCTCTATGGGCCGCTGGAGCCCTCGTTCAACCAGACCTGGCAACCTGGCGACCTTGAAGTGCAGAGGTGATGCGCAGCATCTTGAGTCCGCTATCGGCGGGATGCTCGAAACCTGGATCGCGCCAGGATGGGCCTCCCAGCGGACTGTGCCGTTGATCGTCGCCGATACCGCGCCCACCGTGGCTTCGCTGGCGGCCGAGCTCGCCGCGCTCACCACCCGTCCCTGGACGCTGATGGAGGTGTGCGGCGGCCAGACCCACGCGATCGTGCGCTGGGGGCTCGATCAGCTGCTGCCGCCGGGGATGACCCTGATCCACGGGCCCGGCTGCCCGGTGTGTGTCACGCCTGCGGCCACCATCGATGCCGCTCTCGCGCTGGCGGCCCGGCCGGAGGTGATCTTCTGCTCCTACGGCGACATGCTGCGGGTGCCCGGCAGCGGCATGGGCGCGGCCGCCGCCGCCGATGATCTGCTCGGCGTGCGGGCCGCCGGTGGCGACGTGCGCCTGCTCACCTCGCCCCTGCAGGCCCTGGCCCTGGCCCGCGAACACCCGCAGCGTCAGGTGGTGTTCCTGGCGGTGGGCTTCGAAACCACCGCCCCCGCCACCGCCCTGCTGGCCCGCCAAGCCCTGGCCCTGGGGGTGCCGAACCTCACCCTGCTCGGCGCCCATGTGCGCGTGGTGCCGGCGATGGAGGCGATCCTTGCCGACCCGGCGGTGGGGGTGCAGGGGTTCCTGGCGGCGGGCCACGTCTGCGCCGTCACCGGGCTGGCGGAACTGGCGGCGCTCGTGGCCCGGCGGCGGGTGCCGGTGGTGGTGAGCGGCTTTGCGCCCCAGGAGATCATGGCGGCTCTGGTGGCCTGCGTGCGCCGGCTCGAAGCCGGTGAACCGGTGGTGGCCAACGCCTACGGCCACGTGGTGCGCCACGACGGCAACCCCGAGGCCCGGGCCCTGCTGGAAGAGGTGTTCATGCCGGTGGATCGCCCCTGGCGCGGCTTCGGCAGGGTGGCCGCCGGCGGCCTGGCGCTGCGGACGCCCTACGACCAGCTGGATGCCTACCGCCGTTTCGCTCTCCCCGATCCGGCCGCCACGCCTGAGCCCGCCACAGCATGCATTGCCGCTGCCGTGCTTCAGGGCCGCGCCACCCCGGGCGACTGCCCCGCCTTCGGCACCACTTGCACGCCCGAGCGGCCTCTGGGGGCGCCGATGGTGTCGAGCGAGGGGGCCTGTGCCGCCTGGTACCGCTATCGCCGCCGGTGACGGAACGCATCCGGCTGGCCCACGGCGGCGGCGGCACCCTCATGCAGCGGCTGATCGAGGAAGAGTTCCGCTCCCTCCACGACGACCCCGCCGGGGTCCTCCACGACGCCGCCGTGCTCTCCCTGCCACCGGGCCGGCTGGCCTTCACCACCGACGGTTATGTGGTGCAGCCGCTGGAGTTTCCCGGCGGCGACATCGGCCGGCTGGCGGTGGTGGGCACCGCCAACGACCTGGCCATGGCCGGCGCCCGGCCCCTGCGGCTCAGCCTGGCGATGATCCTGGAGGAGGGGCTGGAGCTGGCGCTGCTGCGGCGGATCGTGGCGTCGCTGGCGGCGGCGGCGCGGGAGTGCGGCGTGGCGATCGTGACCGGCGACACCAAGGTGGTGGAACGGGGCAAGGGCGACGGCGTCTTCCTCGCCACCAGCGGCATCGGTGTTGTCGAGAGCCCGGAGCCGATCCATCCCCTGCGCATCCGGGCGGGGGATCGGCTCCTGGTGAGCGGCGATCTGGGGCGCCATGGCGTGGCGATCCTGGCGGCGCGCCATGGTCTTGATCTCCAGCCGCCCCTGGCCAGCGACTGCGCCCCCCTCTGGCCCGCCGTTGAATCCCTCCTGGCCGCAGGGGTTCAGGTCCACTGCCTGCGGGACCTCACCCGCGGCGGCCTCGCCAGCGCCCTGCACGAGCTGGCCACCGCCGCCGGCCTTTCGTTCCTGCTCGAGGAGGACGCCATTCCGGTGGCGGAGCCCGTGGCCCGCACCTGCGACCTGCTCGGCTTCGATCCGCTGCAGCTGGCCAACGAGGGCCGCTTCGTGGCGGTGGTGCCCGCCGATCACCTGGAGACAGCCCGCGCGCTGCTCGAACCCCAGGGCGGTGCCGTGATCGGCCGGGTGGAGGCGGGCCCCGCCCAGGTGCGGCTGCGCACCCCCTTCGGCAGCGAGCGGCTGCTGCTGCCCCCCTCGGGCGAGCTGCTGCCGCGCATCTGCTGAGCCCCGCGGAACTGGCTACGGTCCACAGCAGCGCCTGCTGGCATGGTTCGTTCGTTTCCCGTGGACACCGACCGGGGGTACATCGGCCTTTCGTTCTCCGGCGGCGGCTACCGCGCCACGGCCTTCTCCCTCGGAACGATGGCCCTGCTCCAGGACCTGGAGCTGCTGGGCAAGGCGCGGGTGATGTCGAGCGTGTCCGGTGGTTCGCTGGCGCTGGCCGCCTACCTCTGCGCCAAGGCCGGTGACCTCTGCCCCAGGGCGGGGGATCCCCCGCGCCAGGAGTCGGAGTTCCGCTTCTACGAACGCTTCTGGAAGCCGTTGATGCTGGCCTTCGGCGACGAAGGCTTCGCCGAGGCCTTCGTGCGCCTGCCGCTGCTGCTGCAGGGCGAGAAGCTGGTGCTGCATGCCGCGGATGCCACCCAGACCTTCCTCAACGGCCTCCTGGGCCAGGAGGCCTGCCTCGGCAATGAGGCGATCACGGCGATGCTGCGCGAGCGCTCCATCTCGCCCGACTATCTGTTCATCAACGCCGCCAACATCTCCTCGCTGGATCTGTTCCGTTTCGGCCTCCAGAGGGGCTCGTCAACCGCAGACCAGGGAGCCGGAGCCAGCGAGCCCGTCGTGGTGCTCAATCGCTACTTCCTCCGCCCCGAAGGCGGAACGGTGAAGGCCGGCGACCTCTACCGGCATGCCCGGCATCTGCGCCTGGGGGATTGCGTCGCCGCCTCGTTCGCCTTCCCCGGAGGGTTCGAGCCGCTGATCTTCCCGGATGACTACTTCCGGCCCGGTCGTTCACCGGCCGGGCCGGCGGGGGCGGAACGGGCCCGCGAGCAGTTCAGCGGTTCGCTGATCTGCGATCGCAAGCCCTACGTGGCCTTCCTCGATGGCGGCCTCTACGACAACCTCGGCCTCGCCAGTGTCGAGGACATCCGCTCGTTTCTGGCCAAGCGCTGGCGTGATCTCGAGGACCGGCGCCACTGCCCCCGCGATGAGGACAGGGGCAAGGAGATCGAGCGGGAGCAGCAGATCCACTACGTGATTGCTACCGACGTCGACAACATCCAGCCGGGCGTTGGCTTTTACACCGAACCCAGCCTGCGGCGCCCCCCGGCTGAGGCCCCCAGGCCTGCGCGCCGCAAGGGCCCGCTGGCGTGGCTGCGCCAAGGCAGACGCCTGCTGCGGGGCCTGGTGGGGCTGGGGGTGCTGCCGTTGCTCCTGGCCCTGTGGCTCGGATTCGTCGCTGGGGTGACCCTCACGGCGCCGGCAGCCTCGGCCGCGTTGCCCCGACTGCTGGCGGCCGTCGTTGCCCTTGTGCTGATCCTGGCGGTGCTGGCGCCGCTCCGCTGGGGCCGGTGGCTCAGGCGGTTGGCGGCGATGCTGGGGCGACGGCTGAAGGGTCCCGGTGGCGTGGCCGGCGCGATGGATCCAGCACCCTCCTGGCTGGTGCGTCTGGGGCTGAGCCCCGACTTCGATCGGCGCGGCATCGACAACGACCCGGTCACGGTGCTGCTGCGAGCCCTGCTGGGCCTACTGCGCAGCCCGAGGCGTGCCGCCGAACTGGCCGATCTGCGGGCGGCGGTCGTGGAGCGGCGCCTGGGCCAGTTGCTGCCCGCCTTCAACGGCTACCTCAAGCGCACCCGTTCCCTCACCTACGGCTACCTGCAACAGGCTTACGAAGCGGCCGTACCTGCTGCAGGCTCCGCCGCGGCCGAGATGAAGGAGCACCCGCCTGAGCGCTGCCATCTGATCCGCAACATGATCTTCGAGCTGATCCCTGGGCCGGATGTCGACCCCGCCTATGCGGCCAATCTCATCACCCTGCCGGTGAAGGACTATCAGCAACAGGCGGCGATCGAGCCGATGGCTCCGGTGATGCGCAAGCTGCGCCATGCCGAGTACGTGCGCGATCTGCTGGCCCGCTTCCATGACCGCGTTCCCCATGCAGCTGCCGGCCCGCTCGAGCGGGACCGTCGGATGGCGCTGCCGTTGAAGCTGCTTGAGCTTGACGCCGATCTCAAGGACGCGATCGAGCAGCTCAATCTGCTGGAAGCCGCGTCGGTGTGGACCTGGCTCACCGCCAGTCTGGAACTCGATGGGAAGGTGTCGGACCTGGGGGTTCCCCACCCCACCATCGGCCGGCTGGTGGCCGATGTACACCGGTTGCTGCGCGGGGCGATGCAGGAGGCGAGCCGGCTCCAGCCGGGCGTCGCCGAGCCGCAGATCCGCCAGCGCTGTGCCGTGAAGCTGAGTGAAGACGCCACCAGTTACTCCTGGATCCCGCTGATCTGCGAGATGGCCACCAACCTCAACACCACGCTGTGGGTGAAGGGCTACCGCTGGTACCTGCCCAACGCCTTGGACGACAACCGCATCGTTGTCTGCGGCGGCTGGTATGTGCAGCAGCCCCCGGGCGACGAGGATCGACCGCTGCTCGATCTGGGGGCCTTGCCGGCCCCTGCCGCAGCCATCACCACCCTGGCGGGCTACCTCAGCACCTGCTTCAACCTCCTCGACTTCTTCTACGCCCTGATCGGCTCCTCCACGCCGGTTCTCGATGGACTGGTGAAGCTCCTGAGCCGGGCACCGACGCCCCACGACGACGAGGCCTTTCTCCAGGATCTGGTGGACCTCCCCTACGTCCTCCGGCGCAAGGCGTTCGAACGGCTGGAGCGCCGCAGCCGCTGCCCGAATCCCCCCATCACGCCGGTTCAGTTGGCGTTGCTTGAGCCCTGGCTCACCAGTCGCGACGGCTTTCCGGATTCCTGGCGGGAGACCTTCGGCACGGCTCCCTCCTGAGCGGATCTGCGTTCTTCCTCACGCCGCAGCAGGAAGAAGAAGGGCTGGGGAATGCCCCGGGCGTCCATCAGCCCCAGCAGGGTCTGTTCGTCGATGCGGCGGAACACATCCACGATCGGCAGGTTGTCGTAGATCATCGCCGCCGTGCTGATGCCGCGATGGTCCACGCGCCGTAGGCGGGCCTGGGGTTGGCGGGTGCTCAGCAGCGGCAGCAGCCAGCGCTGGAAGCCATCGCCCACCGCCTTTGCCCGCAGCCACGGGAAGCGCTCCAGCAACGAGGGATCCGGCATCAGCGCCCGCAGCGGCAGCACCTTGCCGCCGCTGGTCTGGAACAGCAGCGGATCCACGTCCTGCTCGCTGTGGAAGGCCTTGCCGTACCAGTGGTACGTCTCCAGGATTCCATCGAGGGGATGGCCGCTGGCGAAGCTCTCCCCCCGCCAGCACCCCAGCATCTGGGCGGGCTCCACCGCCGGCAGCCGATCGAACAGCGCCAGCGCCGCCCGGGTGTCCCGTTCGGATGGGGCGGCCGTGGAAAGGGTTGTTGGCAGGGGGGTGTCGTTCATGGCTGTCCGTGGCTCCAGCGCCCAGAGGCGAGCTTGTGCAGGCTGTCGGCCGTCAGCACCGCCAGCGGGGCCAGCAGCATGGGCCCCAGCCAGGCGGAGGGGAAGGGGGCCGTGCCGAAGGCCTCCGCCAGCGGTGGCACCAGCACCAGGATGGCGGCCACCACCGGCTCACTGGCGAAGCCCAGCCACAGCAGCCGGTTCGGCCGCCGAAGCACCTGCCAGAACGGCCGGAAATCGCTGCGGCAGGCCAGCAGAGCCCCCATCTGCCCCGCCACGATCAGGGCGAAGGTGACGGTGGATGCCTGGGTCTGAACCGCCTGCAGCGCGGCCGGGGCCCGGTGGTGCAGCAGGGCAGGGGCCAGCGCGCGCAGCTCCATCAGCCCCACCCCCTGGGTGCGCCACACCAGCAGATAGCCGGCCATCGCCACCGCCGCTTCGGTGAGGCCCAGCACCAGGTAGCCCCGCACCATCACCGCCCGGTTGAGCAGCGCCTGGGAGCGGGGCCGCGGTGGCCGCCGCATCTCGCCCGGATCCGGCGGTTCGGCTCCCAGCCCCAGGGCCGGCAGCAGGTCGGTTCCCAGATCCACCGCCAGGATCTGCAGCACGGTGAGGGCCGCCGGGATCTGCAGCGCCACCATCCCCAGGAACGGCACCATCTCCGGCACGTTCGAGGCGATCACGTAGGTGATGAAGCGTCCGATGTTCGCCACCACCGAGCGGCCGTAGCGCACCGCTTGCACAATGGTCGCGAAGTTGTCGTCGAGCAGCACGATGTCGGCGGCCTCGCGCGCCACGTCGGTGCCGCTCTGCCCCATCGCCAGCCCCACGTCGGCCGCCCGCAGCGCCGGGGCGTCGTTGACGCCGTCGCCTGTCACCGCCACCACCTCACCCAGGTCGAGGTAGGCCTGCACCAGCCGCATCTTCTTCTCCCGCGCCATGCGGGCGAACACCAGCCGGTGGCGGTACTTGAGCAGCTGGCGCAGCTGCACGTCGCCGATCTGGCTCAGGGTGGCGCCGTCGATCACCCGCACCGGATCGGCCATGCCGCCGTCGTCGCCGGGGGGCGGCGGATCGAGCAGGCCGATCTGGCGGGCGATCGCCTGGGCGGTGATGCCGTAGTCGCCCGTGATCATCGTGACCTTGATCCCCGCCTCGCGGCACTGGCGGATGGCGTCGGGCACCTCCGGTCGGGGCGGGTCGTACAGCCCCACCAGCCCCACCAGCAGCAGTCCGCTCTCCAACGGCTCGGACTCCAGGTCGAAGGGGCCCGGGCCGGTGGGGCGCAGCGCCACCGCCAGCACCCGGAACCCCCGGGCCGCCAGGGCGTCATTGGCGGCCACCACCCGGGCCCGCCGTACGTCGTCCAGGGGTTCGGGGCCGCCTGTCCCCAGCCAGCCGCCGCAGTGCTGCAGCACCTCCAGCGGTGCCCCCTTGCACAGCACCAGGGTGCCCTCGGCAGCCGCCGCCGGCCCCAGGGACGGCAGGTCGTCCTCGCCGGCGATCCAGTCCACCAGCACCGCCATCCGGCGCCGGTGGGAATCGAAGGGGATCTCGTGGCGGCGGGGATGGCGCCGCTGCAGCTCCTCGGGCACCAGGCCCTCCTCCATCGCCGCCCGCAGCAGGGCGGTTTCGGTGGGATCGCCCACTGCCCGCCAGGGTTCGGTGGGGGTGCCGGTGTGTTCCAGCCGGGCGTTGGAACAGAGGCTGGCGGCCCGCAGCAGCAGGCGCCGCTGGGCCTCCCCCGCCGCCGGGAGCCACACCTCCTCCAGGGCCATGCGGTTGCCGGTGAGGGTGCCGGTCTTGTCGCTGCAGATCAGGCTCACCGAGCCGAGGGTCTCCACCGCCGACAGGCGCCGCACCAGGGCGTTGCGGCGCGCCATCCGCTGCACGTTCAGCGCCAGGGCGAGGGTGACGGTGGGCAGCAGCCCCTCGGGCACGTTCGCCACGATGATCCCCACCGCGAACACCAGGCTCTCCAGCGGCCGCAGGCCCACCAGCAGGAAGGCCAGCACGAAGGCGAGCAGCCCCAGGCTCACGGCGATGGTGCTGATCGTGTGCACGATGCGCGCCACCTGCTGCTCCAGGGTGCTGGCGCTGCGCTGGGTTCCCGCCGCCAGCCGCGCCACCTGGCCGAATTCCGTCTCCGCTCCGGTGGCATACACGAACGCCTCGCCCCGGCCGGAGGCCACCGTGCTGCCCGCCAGGGCCAGGTTGGGCCGCTCGGCCGTGGTGATGCGGCCATCAGCGGCGGTGGCGGCCACCGCCTCGGCCCGGCGGGCCACCGGCAGCGACTCGCCGGTGAGCACCGAGAGGTCGAGGTAGAGGGAGTGGGCGCTGCTGAGGCGGCAGTCGGCCGGCACCCGTTCGCCTTCCTCCAGCAGGATCCGATCGCCCGCCACCAGCTGCTCGGCCCCCAGCCACCGCAGCTCGCCGTCGCGCCACACCTGCACCTGGCGAGGCAGCGCGCGGATCAGGGCCGCCAATGTGCGCTCCGCCTGGTACTCCTGCCAGAAGGAGAACAGCCCGTTGATCAGCACCACCGACCAGATCGCCCAGGCCAGCTGGGGGGTGCCGGCGGCGAAGGCCAGGGCCCCTGCGATCCACAGCAGCAGGGCCATGAAATGCACCATCTGATCCAGCAGGCGCAGGATCAGGGGACGGCGGCGCTGGGGCGGCAGCCGGTTGGCTCCCCAACGCTCCAGCCGCTCGGCCGCCTCGGCCTGGGTGAGCCCCTCCGGCTCGCTCAGGAGCACCTCCACCACCTGCTCGGGAGCGAGCGACCAGATCGGCTGGGCGGCGGGGAGCTGCACCGGGAGACGAAGGAGGCAGCCATCAGGATGGGGCCGGATCACCGCCTGTGTCCCCCATGCGTTTCCCATGGCCGCTGCTCGCGTGTACGTCGGTGCTCGCTGGCGAGGCCGCTTTCGCCTCCACATCCGCGGCCTGGGAGGCCCTGCGGCTGCGGGCCCTCCAGGCCTGCGCCGCCGAGACCCTTGCCAGCGGCTACGAGCTGCTGGCGGTGGAGCCGATCGACAGCTCCGGAGCGGCCTACGAACCCACTGAGGAGGGGCTGCGCCTGCGGCTGCGGGTGCAGAAGCCCGGCCAGCCGGCCCGTCAGGTGCACTGCCGCTTCCGGCGGCCGCTGTTCACGCCGCCCCTGCTGCGCTGAGCTGTGCGGTCATGGGCCGGGGGGATGGCAATAATTACAGGTGTCTGTGCGCGTGCCCCATGCTCCGTTTCCGTGAGCCGATCGCGGCCGGTCTGATCCTCGGACTGTCCGTTGCCCTGGCACCTGCCGGTGTGAGTGCGGCCCCGAAGTGCGTCTTCCTCACCCCGATCGGCGGCAACGGCACCACGCCGATCGTCTCCAAGCAGGTGGGCCGCGGCTCCCTGCTGGGCAAGACGAACTGGAACACCGACTTCATCGTCGACCGCCCTTACAGCAGCTACAAGTTCTTCTTCACCGCCAATTCTTCCGATCCCTCGGCCAAGTACCCGGTGAGCGGCTTCATGAAGTTCACCGACGGCACCAGCCTGCAGATGTTCAGCGAAACCATCAGCCCCCCGATCGGCACCGGCAAGGAGTACGGACCCTTCCCCGCGGTGCCGGGTAAGCAGGCCAGCCAGATGAACTTCAAGATCGGCGCCAGCAGTGATCCCGGCGCGCTCGGCTTCAGCTACCGCATCTCCGTTCAGGGCTGCAACTGATCCCCGCGCGATAGCGCCCCGGCGTCACGCTGGTGGCGGTGGGGCTGCTGCTCCAGGGCGGTGAGCGGGTTCAGCGCCTCGGAGCTCCCAGCCCTTGACCACCCGGTAGACCACCGGCACCACGAAGAGGGTGAGCACGGTGGCCACCAGCAGCCCGCTGAACACCACCGTGCCGATGCTGATGCGGCTGGCGGCACCGGCGCCGCTGGCCAGCACCAGCGGCAGGAAGCCGGCCAGGGAGGAGAAGGCGGTGAGCAGGATCGGCCGCAAACGGGCCACCGCCGCCCCGTGAATGGCCTCATCCAGTGCCATGCCCCGCTCGAGCCGCTGGTTGGCGAACTCCACGATCAGGATGCCGTTCTTGGCCGCTAGGCTGGCGAGTACCAGCAGGCCCATCTGGCCATACACGTCGAGCGGGATGCCGCGCAGGGCCAGGCCGGCCACGGCGCCGAGCAGCGCCAGCGGCACCGTGACCATGATGATCAGCGGATCGAGGAAGTTCTCGTACAGCCCCGCCAGCACCAGGGTCATCACCAGCAGCCCAAGGGCGAACAGCCGCAGGGTGGCGCCGCCGCCGCGGGCCTCCTCCCGCGCCAGGCCGGCCCATTCCAGATCGAGGGCATCGGAGCCCCGCTCCCGCAGCACCCGCTCCAGGATGGCCATCGCCTGGCCGCTGCTCACCCCGGAGCGCGGCAGCGCCCGCACATTGATCGAGCGCAGCAGCCGGGTGTGGTTGATGCTGGTGGGCCCTGAGCGCTGCTCCACCCGGACCAGCTCGCTCAACGGGATCAGCCGGCCGTCACGGCTGCGCACCGGCAGGGAGAGCACGTCGCCGATGTCGGCCCGTTCGCGGCCCTCCAGCTGCACGATCACGCGCCGCACCTGATCGCCTTCGAAGCTGTCGTTCACGTAGTCGCTGCCGAAGCTGGCGCCGAGGGTGTCGACCACGGTGGCCATGTCGACTCCGAGGGAGGCCATGCGCTGGCGATCGGGCAGCAGCTGGAGCAGGGGTGCGCCGGTGCTGAAGCGGGTGGACACCCGCTCGAAGGATCCGGTGGCCTGGGCCTCGGCGATGAAGTCGCGCACCTCCTGCTCGAAGCTCGCCAGATCCTGCTGGCCCGATCGCGTGTCGAGCAGGTCGAGCTCGAGGCCGCCTTCGCTGCTGAAGCCCCGCACGCTCGGCGCCTCGCTCAGCTGCACCACGGCCCCGGGCACCTGCCGGCGCAGCAGCGGATTGAGGCGTTCGCCCACCGCCGCGCTGGATTGATCCGCGCTCCGGCGTTCCCGCACCGGCTTCAGGCGCAGGAAGAACTGGCCCTTGTTCGGGCTGCTGTCGCCGAAGGAGCGGCCGGCGTAGAAGTTGGCGCTGGTGATCAGGGGTTCGGAGCGGACCGCCTGCCGCACCTGCTCCATCACGGCGCGGGTGCGCTGGAGGGAGGAGCCCTCCGGCAGGATCACCACCCCGCGCAGCTGGCCCGTGTCCTCCTGAGGGATGAAGGCGGTGGGGCGCTGCACCAGGGCGACGCCGGTGAGCACCAGACCCACCAGCAGCAGCGCCAGCACCAGCCGGCGGCGGGCCAGGCCCCGGTCGAGCCAGCGGCCGTAGGGCGCCTCCAGGGCCTCGAGGGCGCGGCGGGGGGGATCCACCCAGCGCTGCAGCCAGGCCGGTTCGCGCCGTTCGGCATGCAGGAAGCGGCTGGCTGCCACCGGCGTGAAGGAGAGGGCATTGAGGGTGGAGAAGGCGTTGGCGGGGGAGATCGTGAGCGCGATCGGCGCGTACAGCCTGCCCACGCTCCCCTCAAGCCCCAGCACCGGCAGAAACACCACCACCAGCACCAGGGAGGTGGCCACCACGGCGCCACCCAGTTCGGCCATCGCCTCCCGCGCCGCCTGCAGGGCCGGCGTGCCCTCCTCCAGCCGCCGGCCGATGTCTTCGCTCACCACGATCGCGTCGTCGACCACCAGGCCAGAGGCCAGCACCATCCCGAACAGGGAGAGGGTGTTGAGGGAGGAGCCGGTGAGCTTCAGCACGGTGAAGGCGCCGATCAGAGCCACCGGCACCGCCAGGGCGGTGATCAGCGCCAGGCGGCTGTTGCCCAGACCCAGCAGCAGCACCACGAATACCAGCAGCACGGAGTCCCGCAGGGCCTCCACGGCCCCATCGATGCTGGTGCGCACGCTCTCCGCCTCATCCACGATCACCTCCATGGCGACCCCGGGAGGGAAGCGGGGGCCGAGCTCCTCGAGGGCCTGCTCGAGCCCGGCCCGCACCGCCAGGGCATTGCTGCCATCGCGCTGGAACACGCCCAGGGCCACGGCCGGGGCGCCGCGCAGGTCGGTGGCGATCGTGTCGTAGCTCTCGCTGCCGAGGCTCACCCGGCCCACGTCGCGCAGCAGGGTGAGGCCGCCTTCGGCGCTGCGGGCCACCACCAACTGCTCGAACTCCGCCGGGCTGCGCAGGCGCCCCTCCATCCGCAGCGGCAGGGTGAGGGCCTGATCGGGCGGCATCGGCGCCTCGCCCACCTGGCCCAGGGCCGCCAGCACGTTCTGCTGCTGCAGCGCCTGACGCACGTCGAGCAGGGTGAGGCCCCGCTGTTCGAGCCGCACCGGATCCAGCCAGAGCCGGAAGGCCAGGCCGCTGCCGCCGAACAGGTTCACGTCGCCTACGCCCTGCACGCGCCGCAGCCGCTCCTTCACCACCCCATCCACCCAGCCGGTGAGGAAGGTGTCGTTGTAGAGGCGTCGGTCGGCGCTGAAGCTCAGCACCATCAGCAGGTCGTCAGAGCTGCGGCGCACCTGCACGCCGAAGCGGGCCACCTGGGCGGGCAGCTGGCGAGCCACCACCGTGGCCTCGTTCTGGGTGTTGATCTGATTGAGCTCGGGGTTTCCCCCCTCGAAGGCCAGGCTGATCGTGCTGCCGTTGGCCGAGCTGGTGGAGCGGATCGTGTCCAGCCGCTCCAGACCGTTGAACTGCTTCTCCAGCAGCGCGGTGACGCCCTGCTCCACCACCTCCGGACCGCCTCCGGGCCAGCTGGCCCGCACCGTGACCCGGCCGGGGGCGATCGGCGGCAGATTCTCCACCTGCAGCAGCGGCAGGCTCACCAGCCCACCCAGCAGCACCAGCAGGCTCATCACCAGGGTGAGCACCGGCCGGCGCAGGAAGGGATCGGAGATCGACTTCACGGGGGGCCGCGCTCAGGTTCGGGTCAGGCCTGGTCCCGGCGCAGGACGGCGCAGAGGTAGTCGGGGGATTTGTAGCGGCTGGGCAGGCAGAGGTGGAGCTGCTCGAGCCGGCTCCAGGCCACCGTGCGGCGGATGGCCTCGATGCTCCGTCCCTCCTTGATCAGCAGACGCATCGCCTTGCAGTACAGGGAGTACTTGGCCTCGAGCTCGCCGATGGTGGGGGCGGCCGTGGCGCCGGGACGGGATCCCGCTGGTGGATCCGACATGGGGTTCAGGGGCGCCCGGGGGGTTCAGGGACGCGGTGCCAATCTACGAGCCGGCCAGCACCGGCCGTGGTGTGGCTTCGTCGTTGCCGTCCCCTTCCCCCAGCAGGGCCGCCTGGTCGTCGGTGAGGCGGCCGCTGCGGTGCAGCACCCGGGTGATGCGGCCGATGTCGAGCACCGCATGAAGCCGGTAGCCGCCATGCTCCAGGCGCCGCCGGGCACTGGTGTCGGCCTCACCGCCATGGTCGATGAACACCACCACGTCCTGAACCTCCAGGCCGGAGCCTTCGAGCTTGGCGATGCCCTCGAGCACGCTGCCGCCGCTGATCAGGATGTCGTCGACCACCACCACCAGATCGCCCTCCTCGAAGTCGCCCTCGATCAGGCGGCGGGCGCCGTGGGCCTTCACCTCCTTGCGCGGATAGATCAGCGGCTTGTGCAGCTGCAGCGACAGGCCGGTGGCGGTGGGCAGGGCGCCGTAGGGGATGCCGGCGATGCGATCGAAGGCCAGGTTCTCCAGCAGACCGGCATAGGCGTGCAGCACCCGGTGGAAGAGATTGGGGTCGGAGATGATCTGGCGCAGATCCACGTAGTAGCTGAACACCGCACCGGAGGCCTGCACGTATTCGCCGAACAGCAGGCAGCCGATGTCGAACAGATCGAGGATGAGGGGCGCCATCGGATCCTCCGCCCGCCCCTCGTCGTTGCCGGCCTCGCTTGGGTGGCGCTGCGGCAGCCATAGCCGGCAGCTGTCGCCCTCGGCGTCGCTGGCCGCCGCCCGCTGGTTGAGCCAGTGGTCGCGCCGCTCGCTGATGCGGCGGTTGAGCCGCCCGGCCCGCTCGGCCATGTCGTCCTCCACCAGGAGGTTCTGGGGGAGGGGCAGCAGCAGACCGTCGGCTGACGCGCTCAGCCCGGCCTCCAGCAGGGCATCGAGCCGATCCTCCTCGCCCCAGAGGCTGCGCAGGATCAGGAAACGCTCCGGAGCCTCCTGCCGCACCCGGGCCAGGATCGCCGGGTCGCTGGTGCCTACCTCCAGCAGCAGCTGGTCGGGGGTGGCCCAGCGCTGGGTCTCGCGCACGATCCGCAGGTACAGCGGATCCTCCTCGCTGGGGTGGTGCTGCAGCACCCGGGCCGCCGGGTTGGAACTGTGGCAGGTGACCACCACTGCTTTCTCCGGATAGAGCAGGAACGGTGCGGCGATGTCCTGTCCGGCCAGGGGTGAGAGGGTGACGGCGTCGGCCCCGAGTTCGCGGAACAGGTAGTGGGCCAGGGCGGAGGAACTGTTGAGATCGCCGTGCTTGGCATCGACGATCAGCGGGGTGTCGAGCGGCACCAGCTCCCGCACCTCCCGCAGCAGCTCCAGACCCACGGGCCCCAGGGACTGGTAGAAGCCGAGGCTCGGCTTGTAGGCGCACACGTGATCGGCGGTGGCCTCGATCACAGCCTTGATCCAGTGCCGCGCCTGCGAAAGGAAGGAGCGGCCGCCCATGCCGCGCCGGTGGGCCCAGCTCTGCAGCATCTCCGGATTGGGGTCCAGCCCCGTCACCAGCAGGGACTGGCGGCTGGCGATGGCGTCGGTGAGCTGGACGAAGAAGCCCATCGCGCGGGGACGGAACAGCCAAGGTGCTAAATCGCCGGCTGGCCCCGCCGCGAACCGGTGATACAGGTCTTATTGATCGGGCGCAAGGGCGGCATAGGCAGGTCGCCAGCGGCAGGCCTCAAGCCGGGCCAGGGCTTCGGCGTGGCTGGTGGCGTGGCGGGCCAGCCCTTCATCCACGGCGGCGCACGCCACCGCTTCCGCCACCCCCCGCGACACGGCCTGCACCGCCGACAGTGGCGGCATCAGGGGCGCCTCCGGATCGCGGGCGGCGGGGATCTGGTCTGCCAGGGCCTCGACGCTGGCGTCGATCATCCCTTCGCTCACCTGCTGTGCGCCCACGGCCATCGCGGCGAAACCGAGGCCGGGGAAGACGAAGCAGTTGTTGCATTGGCCGATCACGCGCCGCTGCTCGCCTACCGCCACCGGTTCAAAGGGGCTGCCGGTGGCCACCAGGGCTCGGCCGTCGCTCCAGGCCAGCAGGTTGGCGGGTGTCACCTCCGCCAGGGGCGTGGGGTTGGAGAGGGGCAGAACGATCGGCCGTTCGCAGCCGCGCAGCAGGGCTTCGATCACCGGCTGGTGGAAGGCGCCGGCCACGGTGGAGGTGCCGATCAGCACGCCGGGCTGCACCGTTTCCACCACGGCCTGCAGGCCGATCGGCGCCTCCGGCACGTCGCCGGCCGCCAGCCCCGCCGCCTTGAGGTCCGCCGGGCTCTTGCGGCAAGCGCGCGCCACCGGGTTGGCGGGCTCCATGCCTGCGTGCAGCAGGCCGTCCCGGTCGATCAGCCAGAGGCGGCCGGCGGCCTCGGCGGCGCTGAGCCCCTGGCGCAGCAGCAGCCGCAGCAGCCGCTCGGCGATGCCGCAGCCGGCGCTGCCCGCCCCGAAGATCACGATTCGCTCCCCCGCCAGCGAGCGGCCCAGCCCGCGCAGGCCGGCCAGGATCGCCGCGGCGGCGACGCCGCTGGTGCCCTGGATGTCGTCGTTGAAGCTCGGCACCCGGGCGCGGAAACGATCGAGCACGGGGCGGGCGTGGGCGGTGCCGAAGTCTTCCCAGTGCACGAGGGCGCCGGGACAGACGGCGGCGGCCGCCGCCACGAAGCGCTCGAGAACGGCGTCGTAGTCGGCCCCCTGCAGGCGCGGCTGGCGCAGGCCGGGGTAGTGGGGATCGGCCAGCAGCTCGGGCCGGTCGGTGCCCACATCGAGCATCACCGGCAGGGCGACGGCCGGATCGAGCCCGGCGCAGAGGGTGTAGACGGCGAGCTTGCCCTGACAGATGTGGATGCCGCCCACACCCTGATCGCCGATGCCGAGGATGCCCTGGGCGTCGGTGACCAGCAGCAGTTCCGGCGCCGGGCCGCCGGCTGTGGCCTCGGCCAGCAGCCTCTCGAACCGCTCCTGCAGCGGTGCCGTGAGGTAGAGACCCTGGCTGGGGGTGCGGTAGGTGAGGCTGAAGTGCTGGATCGCCTCGCCCACGGTGGGGGTGTAGACGATCGGCAGTACCGCCTCGATGTGGTCGGCGAGGAAGCGGTGGAAGAGGGTGAGGTTGCGCTCGCGCAGGCTCTGTACCCAGGCGTAGCGCTCCAGCGGGCTGCCGAGGCTCTGGAAGGCGCTCCAGCAGCGCTCCACCTGCTGCTCGATGGTTTCCACCTGCCAGGGCAGCAAGGCCTCGAGGCCGAAGGCGCCGCGCTCCTCGCGACTGAAGGCGGTGCCCTTGTTGAGGTGGGGATCAGCGAGCAGCGCGGCGCCGCGCAGGGCGGTACGGATCGGAGCGGACATCGGCGCGGGGTGGCGGTGGCCAGCGCGTCGCCACCGGGCTCAACCTTGCCAGAGCTCGACGCCGGATTCGATGAAGCTTCAACGACGGCAGCTCTCTGCTGGGCGCCTCGTGGCCTTGATCGAGCGCCGCAGGCGTCGGCTCCAGGCGCCGGCAGCGGCAAGGCCGAACAGCGGCAGGGGGCCGGGCACCGGCTGGATCCGGAAGACACCGGCGCCGCTGTTGAACGAGCTGATCACCAGGGGGCCGGCCGTGGTGGGGTAGGTGTTGACCTCAAAGGCTGAGGGCCCTGATGCGGCAAAGGGCACCTGCAGGGTGGTGAACAGGCCTGGCACGCCGAACAGGCCCGCAGCGGTTTCCGGAAAGAAGCTGGCCGTGGTGTAGACAAAACCGATCTTGGGCGTCGGCCCTATCGGAAACGTGCCGGAGAGCACGATCCAGCTGAGATCGCCATCGGGCAAGAGCTCGGCTTCCAGGCTAGAGCCTGCTGCCGTGATGGTGACCCGGGGGGACACCGGCAGCGACCAGAGATTCAGGCTGCCCGGCGGGCCGATCGGGATGATGGTGTTGCGGGACTGGGTTTCATCGGCCGTGCCCGATACCAGCCAGCTGGCATCCGTGAAATCCACACCACCCAGGCTGCCGCTGATGCTGGAGCCTGCCGCTGAGTAGAACAGCAACGCGCGAGCCGCCGGCGGCAACAGCAACGGCAGCGTGAGGGTGAGCCCAACGGCAACGCACCCAAGGCAACGGAGCGGCTTCGGCGGCATGACGGAAATATGGCTAAGGCGCACAAGGTAGGGCGAATGGGACGTCCTGGCATCGCCGCCCAGCGGCGGGGCCGTGGTGCTCCGCCGGGGAAACCCAGGCAGATCCGTACCCCACTTGATCGCGGCAGCCAGAGAATGGCGGTGATTCTGGTCGGGTAAGTCCAGGGCTGAACCCAAGGCCTGATCGCCATTCACGAGCGCATGGCACACATGGGCATTCCTTCAAGTGCTGGTGCGCTCAAGTTCCTGTCACTCCAGCGAGCCCGGGCCAGGCCCAGTTGGGCGGTGGAGGACTAGGAGTTTGTTGCCGATAGAGCAGCAGCCCGGCTGACACGGCGAACTCCACCCCTGAGCTGAACTGCTGCGGCTTTTTTCTTCTGGTGAGCATGCCCGTCGTCGTAGGGCTGAATCAGCCCTGGCTGCTCTGGCCA
>JBKDPV010000020.1:0-13423 GCA_046342315.1 Cyanobacteriota bacterium | reverse complement strand
CGCCCCCACGGCCTCCGCGCGGCGCCGGTGCGCCTGCGGGTGCCGCGCCCCCGCGCCCTCCCACCCCGGCGGGGGGCCCGGCGCGTGGCCACGGAGCTCACGGGGCCCAGGGCCACGAGCCCCGCGGCCATCGGCGCCGGTGGCCTGGGGGTGGTCATCTTCCGCGGCATCGCCACCCTGAACAACACCCTGCTGCTGGCGGGCGCCCTGCCGTCGGCGGCGATCGCCCTGGCCGCCGATGCCGGCCTCGGCGCCCTGGAGACCCGCCTGCAGCGCCTGCGGCGTCCCCGGCGGCGATGGGCGGTAGCCATCGCCCTTGCCGGCGCCGTGCTGCTGGCGATCGCTCTGCACGGCCCGGCGCTGCGGCCGGCCGACACGGTGGTGATCGGCGCCAAGGGCTTCAGCGAGCAGCAGCTGCTCGGCGAACTGCTGGCCCAGGAAATCGATGACGGAACCCGTCTGCAGGTGAAGCGCGAGTTCAGTCTCGGCAGCACCTTCCTGCTGCATGAGGCCGTGCGCCGCGGACGCATCGATGGCTATGTCGAGTACAGCGGCACCGCCTGGTCGGCGATCCTCAAGCAGCCGGAGAGCCAACGCCCCGCCGATCGCCGGGCGCTGTGGCAACGCAGCCGCCAGCTGATGGCGGAGCGCTTCGGGCTGCAGATGTTTCCGTCGCTGGGCTTCGAGAACAGCTTCGCCATGCTGATCCGCCGCGCCGATGGCGAGCGTCTGGGCCTGCGCACCCTCAGCCAGGCGGTGCCGGCCGCACGCCGGTGGCGCGCCGCCTTCGGCTACGAATTCCTCAACCGACCGGATGGCTGGCCGGGCCTGGCCCGCCGCTACGGCTTCCAGCTGGCTTCGCCCCCCAGCGCCATGGATCTGGGCCTCACCTACCGGGCCCTGGCCGAGGGGCGGGTGGATCTGATCGCCGGCGACAGCACCAATGGCCTGATCCCGGCCCTCAACCTGCAGATCCTCGAGGACGACCGCCGCTACTTCCCCCCCTACGACGCGGTGCCGGTGTTCAACGCCGCCAGCCTGCGGCGCCACCCGGAGCTGGTGGCGGTGATCGAGAGCCTGGCCGGACGCCTGTCGGCCCCCACGATGCAGCGGCTCAACGCGGCGGTGGATCTGGAGCACCGCAGCCCCGAGCAGGTGATCCGCCAGTGGAGGCGTGAGGCCCTGCCGAAGGCGACCGCTCCTTAGCTTGAACAGCCCCGCTCCCGGTCGCCCGCTGGGTCCACCCCATGGACACCGCCAGCCTGCACGCCCTGTTCACCAAGCCCTACGGCGCTCCCGCCCCCACCCAGGAACGGCAGGGCATCGCCGCCTACCTGGCGGCGCAGGAGGGGCTGATCCAGCGTTGCGATGGTTAGATTGCGTCATGGCAGTCATCCAACAACTCGCCAACCTCCGCCTTCAGCACGATCAGGTCTGAGTAGACAAGCCCGAAAACGGCATCGTCATCAACTGCTCCATAGTCATGAGCAAGCAGGTTTCGAAAATCAACGATCGCGCGAGAATTTGATATGGAGCTAAACAGCGTCTCATCGAGGGCACTGACCCTTCTAAGGGCCTCACCAATAATGATGAACTCTCGCTCGACTGCAGATCTCACGGCACGCTTACTTCGGTATTCTTCCAACGAGACGCCGCTCATGACGTCTTCAATCGAATTACAGGCTTCAAGGATATCCAGCAAATAGGCGGATAGATCACGTGCCATAAACTAGCCGCTTTGTTCGATCAATCTCGCCGGCAATAATTTTATTCTTCACCGCTCCCTGCATCACCAAATCAACGTCGGCTTGAAAGATATTCCTGAACGCCTCGCGAGCGTCAAGGTAGGCATGGAAGCGCTTGGTGATTTCGAGTGGACCAAACTCAACAAGAAGATCTATATCGCTTTCTCCAGGCCTAAAGTCCTCTCTCAAAGCTGAACCAAAGACAAACAGACGCTCTATTCCATATCGCTGGCAAGCTGCGGCGATCTCCTCTAGCTTCTCGTCAATGAGGACTGACATGACACACCTCCTAAGCCCATTGTAACCAGAAACCCAGGCAACCCACCAAGAGGCCCTGCATCAGTAGCTTTGCAATGTCAAACTAACGCTCAAGATCACCAGCCCGCAATGAATGGGGAGATACATAGGAGAATTAATGGTGGCGGGTCAGGTGGATCTTGGAGTTAGACCTTCGACATTATTCCAGGCGCCCTGACGGATATGGTTAAAGTTTTCCGCATCAAGACCTGACCTTAAGCAGTAAAGATAAAGTTGCAGATCTGCTGTCAGCACAAAGGCAGGAGAGCCTGCAGCTACTGCTATCGCAACATCCGTCAAGCCAAGCCTAAGGAACTCAGGAATTGACGCCAGCTCAGTAGACATGTCAAAGCGTTCTCGGCACTTTGCAATGAACTCGATTGCAGCCTCTTTGCCAATAGCTTGAATATCATCCCGCTCTCTTCCGAGCAGATTTGATACCTCGGTCATGATGTGCAGTGTTGTAATGAAATCTTTGAAATTGTTAAGGGCAACAAGCTCCTGAAGTAGATCGTAGTCCTCTTCCGTGTATGCGGAAAGGGTTCTTGCCTTCTTGATTAGCGAAACATCCTTCCCGCCAATAAATAGAAGAAGCAAGAGGTTCGTGTCTAGCAACAGAGTTGGTGAACGCCCAGGGACAACCATTGCTTTACACAGCTCTAATCTTCATGGAGACTGGCGTGCCGGTTGCAGCATCAATAATGACAGTCTTGTAGCGACGTGATAGCTGTCGGCTCGTTTGGCTTGGAAGTATGACTGAGGTTGAGACTTCCTGTGTTTCGGGAAACGAGAATCCAATCGTGACTATCCACTTCTCAGTTGATTCTGAGTACTCAACCTCCTCCAAAAGCAAGTCACGTAAGCGTTGGCCCTGATACAGCTCAGTCACATAACCAATTGCGGTCTCGACAGCCGTCTTTACGGGAACTCGGGCATCCTTTTCCAGCATTGGCTTGGCATGCAATTGGTCAACCCTAGCAAGGCCGGTATGGCTTTCACAAAAGGTCTAACGCTATACGGGTGGTTTCCGAGAACCACAGTACAGCTCCTGCTGCTTTCCGATAACCAGTTCCACTCAGTCAAGCCAACCCTAGCAACTGCAGGCGCTGTCGGTTTCATGCGTTCATGGCGAACAGTGGTTATCGGACCCGCCATCCACTTGTAGCCCCTGCTACATCTGGTCAGCTGGGCTAATGACGCCCAACGGGCCGCGCTTGAGCACGTGGGTATAGCTCATTGTGGTGATGAGATCCGAGTGTCCCATTAGTTCCTGAATGGTTCGGATATTCCGCCTCTGTTCCAGCAGGTGCGTTGCCAGGAAGGGGCGGAAGCTGTGGCCCTGGCAACCAACCGTTCGGCTGGGGACCACCCATTGCCAGCCCCATCCCCCCCGGCGTCTGGGGACTCGCGGGCAAGCGGTCGATGGCTATCTGCTGGCGGCTGGCAGCACAGGCAGTCGTAAGAGCAGAGTGACCAGCCCGGTCGGCCCGTCCAGGTAAGCCGCCTTACTCGTGAGGGCGACGCTGGCCTGGATCGGCAGCCCTTCAACACGCTCCTCCGTTCGCTCTGACAACACAGCGGATGCCCGATGGGTCTCCCGAACACCCCGTGCCCATGTCCAACCGCTTGCCCTCGCGGGATCAGCGGCGCGACTCCCGATAGCGCCGCTCCTCCTCGGCCGCCCGGGCGCTGTCTTCCCAGGGGAAGACGATCCACGCCGGATCGGTGCGCACCTCCACCGCCTGCCACCAGATCGGCTCCACCTTGCTGATCCACACCAGCCATTCCGCCCCCTCCAGCTGGCGGTGGGGCGCCAGGGTGCGGCCGGTCTCGTAGATGTCGTCAACCACCAGGCAGCCAGGCTGCGGGTGTGGCAGCAGCGGCAGCTCCAGCCGGTGGCTCAGGCTCACCGCCAGCACCAGCCCGCCGCGGGGCAGGCCATGCACCCCGCTGAAACGGCGCCCGTGAAGGCGCTCGGCGATGCTCGCCACCGCCCGGTCGAAGTCGTGCCAGGTGAGCACATGCATCGGTTCAGTCTCAGGTGCGTGCATCCGGTGGGCTGCCCAGGTTGGTAGGCCTGAACACAATGCAGAGCAGACCCCAGCCCGCCATGCCCCTGCCCCGTCGCCTCCGGGCCCTCGCCGCCGCCACCGCCGCCGTGCTCGGCCTCGCCACCGGCGGCTCCGCCGCCCTGGCCTGCTCCCGCGTCACCTGGACAGGTCCAAACCGGCAGGTGATCACCGGGCGCTCGATGGACTGGCCCTACGGCTTCAACTCCCACTTCCACGTGATCCCCCGCGGCGAGTCCATCGACGGGGCCGGCGGCGCCAACACGCTGCGCTTCACCACCCGCTACGGCTCCGTGGTGGTGAGCGGCAGCACAGAACCCGGCGGCGCCGTGGACGCCGTGTTCGACGGCATCAACGAGAAGGGCCTGGCCGCCAACCTGCTCTACCTGGCCGAGAACGACTTCGGCCTCGCCAGCGCCGACCCCCGCCGTCCGCGCCTCTCCTTCGCCGCCTGGACCCTCTACCTGCTCAGCCAGTACGCCACGGTGAAGGAGCTGGTGCAGGCCGTGGCGGCCGACCGGATCCAGATCGTGCCGGTGCCCTTCGGACCCGGCGGCAAGGCCAAGGCCACGGTGCACATGGCCGTGTCGGATGCCAGCGGCGATTCCGCCGTGATCGAGTACCTCAGGGGCAAGCCGGTGATCCACCACGGACCGCAGTTCCAGGTGATGACCAACAGCCCGGTGTACAGCGAACAGCTCAAGCTCAACGCCTTCTGGAGCACCAAAGACCGCAACCGCGAGCTGCCGGGCTCGATCCAGTCGCCCGACCGCTTCGTGCGCGGCTCCTACTACCTGCAGCAGCTGCCCCCCACCACCGATCCGCGCCAGGCCCTGGCCGGGGTGATGAGCGTGATGCGCAACATCTCGGTGCCGTGGGGCACGCCCGATCCCGAACACCCGAACATCTCGCCCACCTGGTGGCGCACCCTGATCGACCAGAAGAACCGCATCTACTACTTCGATTCGGCCCTCTCGCCCCAGATGGTGTGGCTCAACCTCAACACGATCGATGTCCGCCCCGGCAGCGGCATCCGCGCCGTGCGCATCGAAGGCGATGACACCCTCCAGGGCAAGGTGAACGACAAGCTCCAGCCGGCGCCGGCGATCCGCTTCCTGGCACCCAAGTAAGCGGTTCAGCGTGCCAGCGGCAGCTGCCGCCACAGCAGCGGCAGGCAGGCACAGGCCATCAGCGGGCCCGGGGGCAGGTTGAGCCGCAGGGCGAGCGCGCAGCCGGCCAGGCTCACCACCAGGCCGATCAGGGCCGCGCGCCTGAGCGCCTGCCCCAGGCTGGCAGCACCCGCCAGGGCCGCCAGGCTGGGGGCGCAGATCAGCGCCATCACCAGGGCCAGCCCCACCGCCGCGGTGGCGCTCACCACCACCAGCGCCGTGAGGGCCGCCATCAGCAGGCGCAGGCGACCCACCGGCAGCTCGAGGCTCTCCGCCCCCTCCGGATCGAGCCCGAGCCACTGCCACTGCGGGAAGCGCCAGCGGATCATCGCCAGCAGCAGCGCCAGCACCAGCACCATCCCCAGCAGGTCCCCAGGACCGGCCACCAGCAGGTCGCCGAACAGCAGGGCCTCCAGGTCCACCGGCAGCGCCAGGGCCTGAACCAGCAGCACCCCGAGCCCGAGACTGCCCGCGAGCACGGTGTTGAGCACCGCTTCCGCCGAACCGCCGCCAGAACCGCTGCCGTCGGCGCGGGCGGCGATCAGCGCCTCCGCCAGCAGCACCGCCCCGAGGGCGCTGGCCACTCCCCCCAGCAGCAGAGGCAGCCCGAAGGCCTGGGCGAGCACGACCCCGGGCAGCACGGCATAGGCCATCAGGTTGGTGGCCTGGATCCGCTGCTGCAGCACCAGCAGGGTGCCCAGCAGCGGGCAGGTGAGCCCGCAGACCCCTGCCAGCAGAAGCGGAATCAGCCAGAAGAGGGCGTCGGGGGCTGCCAAGGGGTCAGGGAAGGTCGGGGGGACTGGGGGTGCAGGCTGCCGTCCTGCAGGCCGTAGGTGTGGTGCCGCGGCAGGGTTGGGGGCAGGTCGCCGTGGACGCTGAGCACGATCGCGGTGCCTGCATCCACCAGCGTGCGGATCAGGGAGCCGAGTTGCAGGCGACTGGCGCCATCGAGACAGGCCATCGGTTCATCGAGCAGCAGCACCGCGGCCCTCTGGGCCAGGGCCCGGGCGATCAGGGCGCGCTGACGCTGGCCGGCGGAGAGGCTGGCGATCGGCCGTTCCCGCAGCTCGTCCAGGCCCACCTGGCTCAAAGCCGGCCGGGCGCTGCGCGGATCGCCATCGGCCCCGAGAGCAACAAGCGCGCCCACGGTGATCGGATAGCGCCAGTTCAGGGAGGGCGCCAGGGGCACCAGGGCCACGCGCCGCCGCTGCCCCTGCAGGGGGCGTCCGGCCAGCCGCACCCAGCCCCGGCTGGGCCGTAGCCGACCCTGCAGCAGCTGCAGCAGGGTCGATTTGCCCGTGCCGTTGTCGCCGCGGATCACGCTGCAGGATCCGGGCGCCACAGCGAGATCGACGCCCGCGAGAACGGGCTGACGACCGAAGGCGAAGGCAAGGTCGCGGGCCTGCAGGAGAGGTGGATCCAAAGGGCAGGGGGGGGGGCATCCCGCAGGGAAGATCGCAGGCTACTGGGCAGCAATGAATGAGAACCATTATCGTCCCCACACCTTGCGATCGGGATGGATGGCTGTGTCCCTGGCCTGGCTGGCTCTGCTGCTGGCGGGCGCCGTGGTGGTGCCGGTTCCCACCGCCCGGGCCGCCACGCCGCCGCTGGTGGTGGCCGCCGATGGCGTGCTCTGCGATCTCACCCGCACCCTGGCCGCCGATCAGGCCCGGGTGGTCTGCCTGATCCCGCCCGGCAGCGATCCCCATCAGGCGGTGCTGCGCCCCCGCGACCGCCAGGCCCTGACCGAGGCCCGGCTGGTGCTGATCAACGGCTACGGCCTCAGCCCCTCCCTGGCGCGGATCAGCACCGGGGCTCCACGGGTGGCCGTGGCCGAGCAGGCCGTGCCGGCAAGCCCGGGCCGCGATCCGCACGTGTGGCACGACCCCGGTCAGGCAGCCGCCATGGTGCGCGTGGTGGAAGCCCGCCTGGCTCCGGTGCTCGCCGGCGGAGCCTCGGCGGGTCTGAGCCGACGCAGCCAGGCGGCCCGCGCTGTTCTGGCCGATCTGGGGCGCTGGACGGAGACCCAGATCGACACCGTTCCGCCCCGCAGTCGCGTGCTGGTGACGGAACATCGCGCTTTCTCGAGCCTGGCCCGACGCTTCGGGGTGCGCGAACTGCCCCTGCTGGATTCCTTCACCACCGCCGGTGTTCTGCGCCCCGCCAGCCTCGCCGCGATGACGAAGGCGGTGCGCGACTCAGGCACGCGCCAGCTGTTCGCCGAGTCGCTGCCGATCTCCAAAACCCTGCGGCGGATCAGTCGCGCCACTGGGGTGCCCGTGAACCCCACCCCCCTGGTGGCCGATGGGCTCGCCCCCGGCCGCTCCGCCGTTCAGACCGCCACCGGCAACGTCTGCACCTTCGTCAACGGCCAGGGCGGCCGCTGTGACCGCGGCGGCGCCGAAAAGCTCGCCCAGCGCTGGGCCTCGATCCGCTGACCCCTCGGCCAACTCGCCCTCGTTCCACCCCCATCCCATGGCCTGTTCTCCTCCTCGATCGCTTTCACCTCTGGCCGCCCTGCTGCCGGCCGGGCTTGCCCTCGCCCTGGCGGCACCGACGCCGGCGAGCGCCCACGGCGCTGCCGGCGGCGAGGATCTGGCGCCGGGAACCTTCCGCATCTCTCCGGTGATCACCCTGGAGGGTCACGCCGGCCTGGAGAACAACCTGGAGGGCCAGCCCCGGCACTACGCCATCGATGGCCTGGTGGGTGTGGTGATGGAGTGGGGGCTGCCGAACCAGGGCAGCTTCGCGATCGAAGCCATGCTCGGACCAGCCCTGGTGTGGGGCGAGGCGGAGCACTTCTATGGGCGGGTGCACGTCGACGAGGCGCCAGGCCACGGCGGCGGCCACAGCGACGACCACGGCGATGACCACGCCGAGGAGGAGCACGGTGACGAACACGCCGAGGAGCACGGAGACGAGCACGCCGAAGAGACGGCCCATGGTCACGACGACCACGACGATCACGCTGAGGACCACGGCCACGGAAACGGTCATGCCCATGGGCACGGCCATGGCGGCGCCCCCTTCCGCCGGACCGACATCAAGGGCCAGCTCCAGGTGCGCTACGCACCCAATCAGCGCCTCTCCTTCTTCGCCGAGTGGTTGCCGTATTACGTCACCCGCGACCAGGGGGAGGACATGGAGGGCCTCAAGAACGAGCTGGGCTTCGGCCTGGCGTTCGCCTTCGGCGATGGCGATGTCAACTTCGCCCTCGGGGATGGCCTGGAGACGATCGCCGACGGGGTGTTCGTCTCCCTGGAGAACCGCACGGGCTGGGAGTCGGATGGCACCTACATCGGCAACTACACCGACCCCTGGCTCGGCTTCGGCTTCAACGTCGACCGGCTGAACGTGACCCTTTCGGGCGGACCGCGCTTCTACAGCCCCGGCAGCTATTCCGGCCTGCCCGGCCGCACCGACTGGGGCGGGGAGGTGGAGCTGGAACTGCCGGTAAGCCCTCGCACCGTGCTGTTCGCGCACTGGAAACCGATCTACAGCACCCAGGGTGGCGAGGGCTGGGGGCGCGGCTGGCAACACCACATCGGCACCGGCGTCACGTTCCGGTTCTGAGCCGTGCGCCACACCGCCCCGCTCCTCTAGCTTCGCCGCAGCGCAGTCCCTCCATGAACCGCACCGTCCGAGGCGTCGTCTATGTGAGTGTGTGGGTGATGCTCTGGGGCACGGCCGCCTCCCTGGCCGACTTCGTGCTGCTGCAGCGCGGCGCTTACGACACCGGCACCGCCGGCCAGGCGATCACCTTCGCCTCGTACGGCATCGCCGCGGTGGTGCTGGCGGTGCGCCTCGCCGGCCGCTTCCTGCCGCCCGAGGCCTGAGGCCCTGGACCTCCTCGACCTGCGCACCGACGACGGCTGCGGCCTGGCGATCGGCCCCTGGCCCCGCTTCCGCTACGACGCCCGCGGCGGCGGCGGCAGCGGCCTGTCGGGGCCAGCGGCGGCGGAGGGCTGGCGGCCGCTTCAGTTCGATCCCGCCGGCCTCACGATCCCCGCCCTGAACGGCCGCACCGCCCGGATCCTGGGCCTGCCGCTGCCGCCGGGCATCGCGATCGCCATCCGTCCGCAGGCGCTGGCGGGACGCTGGCAGCCGGAGGCCGGCCTGGTGGATCTGGCCTTCGAGGCCCGCTTCCAGCTGCTCCTGGCCGGGAGGTCGGTGGCGCCGGATCTGGTGGTGAACACGCGGCTGGGCACCGGCGAGGCCGTCAGCCGGAGCGGACCCGTCGCGGGACGGCCCCTCGACGCCAGCGGCCGGGGGGTGCTGGTGGGGGTCGCCTTGGTGCCCCCCACCGGCGAAGCCTGGCTGGATCGCTTCCTCGGCCTTCCCGGCGAGGCGCTTGCGGTGCTGTGCTGCCAGCTGGTGGCGCCTCGCCCGGAGGAACGGGATCAGCGCCCGGCCTGAGCCCAGAGCGTCTGCCGGGTGGCGGCGGCGACCTCAGCAGGGCTCGCCATGCTGCCGAACCAGAGCAGCTGATGCTCACCCGGGCGCTGACGCACGCTGGGATCACAACCGGCGCGGGCGGCGCGCTCGTGCCAGGCGGCCTGGAAGGGCATCCAGGGCGTGACCGACGTCGCGCGCTCCGTGCGGCCATCGAGGAGGACGGCATAGCCGTCCTTGATGCGGATCTGCTTCTGAGCGCAGCGGATCTGCACCGTCAGCAGCGTGTGGTCGGTGGCCACCCGGGCCTTGGGATCCCTGCCTTCGTAGGCCGTGACGACATCCAGCTCGACGGGATCGTTCTGTGCGGCAGGGGTTCGCAACTTGAGGTCGACGACGTAGAGCCTGCGGTAGGGGGCATCACCCGTTCCCCAGAAGGCGTGCCAGCAGCGGGCCATGCCGGGCTGGCAACCAGACGCTCCCCCCTTGTCGGCCGCCGAGGGGAAGCTGGAGGCCCAGGCATTCTCCTGGGCCGTGGAGCGTGTCAGCGGTGCAGGCTGGGCAGCGGGCTTTCGCAACAGCGAATCACCGAATTGCCGGAGCCAGCCGGGGCCCTGGGAGGCAGGGGCTTGCTGAGCCCCGGGGTTGGCGCCGGGGATCGGCACACAGTTGCTCCAACCGATTCCGTCCTGCTGGAAATATCCAGGCCCACACATGCCCTGGCCCTTGGGGCCTTCCTGCGCGTTCACACCGGTTGGCAGCGCCGCCATGACGCCGTGAAGAAGGAGCGGAACCACCAGTGCTGCAGGCAACCTGAACCCAGGCGCCGTGGGTTGGCCTGGCGAGGCGATGCGGCGAAAGGAAGGCACCTGCAGGGGAACAGGAATCACACTGGAGATTATGTCGTCTGGATGTTGCGTCTCACCAGGTTCGTCATGCTCCCCGGAATCATGGGGCTCTCGGGATTCACATCGACGCTCTGAAGTTGCACCCGGAGCACCATGGTCAACTCCTCCATCGGAATCGTGCCCAGCTGCACCTCGTTGACCCTCACCATCGTTCCGGTGAAGAAGCAGCGCCAGATCAGGCCGGGATGGTCAGCTCGCCCAGATCTCCTCCAACTCCAGCACCAGCCCGGGGAAGAGGGGGCCGCCTTCCAGTTGACGGGCCGGATTCAGGAGGCGGGGGCCGGGCTCCGAGCCTGCATCGGCTTCCCAGATCTCCACCGCCTGCTGCTCCGGGAACAGGAGCCAGCCCAGCTGCGCTCCATTGGCGAGGTAAGAGGTCATCTTACGCCGCAGAGCCTCGGCCCCGCGGGGGCCCTCATCGCTCGGGCTCACAAGTTCCACCACCAGGTCGGGGCAAAGGGGCGGGAAACCTCGGCGCTGCTCAGGGGTCAGGGCCTGCCAGCGCTCGGCCCGCACCACCGCCGCATCGGGGCTCAGCACCGAGCCATCCGGCAGACGAAAGCCTCCCGAACTGTCGAACACCTTCCAGGTTTGCTCCCCCAGAGCCCAGATCTGCAGACGGGTAATGAGGAGGCTGTTGCGGGCGCTGGTGTCTCCACCGGTAGGCGTCATCGCGATCAGTTGGCCATCGGCCGCCAGTTCCAGCACCGCCTCGGGATTCGCTTCACACACCAAAGCGAACTGCTCGGGCGTCAGCCGGAGGTCCGGGGGCAGAACCAGGTGGTGGGGCAAGCCCTCAGCCGTGAGGCCGGAGGGGGCTGGCTGCGCTTCGGAGGCTGGTGGGGCGAGGGTCATCTCCCCCGGCGGCAGTGAGGCTTAACCCTAGGTGGGGTGGACGGTCACGCCGCGACCGTGTGCCCCTCAGCCCAGATAGGGATCCAGGAAAGCCAGCGGCCGGGCCATGGTGGCCGAGAAGCCGAGGATGCCCGGGTCGCGGTGCTCGTGCAGCAGGGTGTCGTCGGCATCCAGCAGAAAGGTGCCGCCCCGTTGGGTCAGGAAGTCGTCGCGGGGCACGTAGGTGCGCCACTGGCTCAGCACCTCGCCCATGTTGCGCAATCGCACCGTGGCCAGCTCGAAGGGGCGCTGGAATCCCGTGCCACCGGCTCGAGCGAAGAACGAGCCCGGGATTGGCGGCAGGGGCCTTGCCTCGATCGTCTCGTCGTCGGCGATGCGCTGGGGAGCCTTGCGATCGCCCGTGTAGCCGCGCAGCACTTCGGCCAGGGTGCCAGGCGATCCAATGCCGGCACACATCAGCAGCAGATTCGGCCAGGGGCCGCCGGGCCCCTGCAGGCCTTCGTACAACCCCAGGGCGCGATGGAGAACCGGCTCCGGATCCACCTGAAGACGCTCGCTCGGGAAGCCCGTGAAGCCGCAGAAGCGGCGGCGGCTGGCGTCGTTGCCGATGCCGACCGCCAGCAGGGCGATGCCGGCGGCCTCCAGCCGCGGCAGCACGGGCACCAGGGCCTGGGCGTACTCGATGCTGTCGAAATCCCCCAACTGGGGCAGCAGCACTACCAGCCTGCGGCCGCCCCGTTGCATCCCTGGTACCGCCGCGAGCCTCTCAAGCAGCGCGGCAGGCGCGGGCGGCCTGGCCGGGGCCGGGGCCATCAGGCCTCCTCCTCGATCAGGTCGCTCAGGATCGCCGCATCGAACGACAGCCGACCGGGACCGAGCAGCAGCAGGGCCAGGCTGCCGCCTAGATACAGCACCACAAGCTCAAGCACGTAGATATTGAGGCCGGCCGTGAGGATGTGCTGGTAGGCCGCCACCGACATCGTGCCGGCGATGGCCAGGGCGCCGAGCGGGGTGAGCAGGCCCAGGATCAGCAGCCAGCTGCCGATCAGCTCGGAAAAGCCCGCCACGTAGGCGAAGAAGAGAGGAAAGGGCAGATGCAGCGAGGCCACGTAGGTGGAGGCGAACTGCTGCGGATCGGCCAGCTTCTCCTGTCCGTGGTGAATCATCATCACGCCGATGGTGAGCCGCAGCAGCAGCAGGCCCACGGTGGCCGGCAGGCCCTCCCGCAGCACGTAACGGCCCAGGAACTCCCGGATCGCCGCGCTGGCGAAGGGGCCGGGCAGAGCGGTGGAAGCGATGGCAGGGCCTTCGGCCACCGGCGCCGTGGAGCGTCCGAGAACCACAAACCACAGGGCCAGACCGGCGGTGAGGAAGCCGGCGAACAGCTCCAGGAGCAACGGGGTGGACATGAGAGAAAACGCGATTGCCCGATTCTGGCCATCGCCGTGAAGAAACGTGAAGCACCTCTCATCCGAACGGCGAGCCGCGGCCTCCCCATAGCCTGCGGGCCACGGCTGCCGCCACGACACCCGATGCACCTCTGGTCCCGCGAGGCCCTGCCCGCCTTGCCTCCCCTGCGGCTGGCGGTGGTGGGCCACGTGGAATGGATGACCTTCCTGGCGGTGGACGCCATGCCGGCGGCGGGCCGGATCGGCCATGCCCGGCGCTTTCTCGAGGAACCCGCCGGCGGCGGCGCTGTGGTGGCGGTGCAGCTGGCGCGCCTGCTGGGACGGCCCGTGCGCTTCGTCTCCGCCCTCGGTCGCGACGCCACCGGTGAGCAGGCGGCGGAGCGGCTCTCCGCCCTTGGTTTGGAGCTGCACGTGGCCTGGCGTGACGCCCCCACCCGCCGCGGCGTCAGCTTCGTCGACGACCATGGCGATCGCTCGATCACGGTGATCGGCGAGCGCCTCACCCCCTCCGCCGCCGATCCCCTGCCCTGGGACGCGATGGCCGGCTGCGATGGCGTGTTCCTCACCGCCGCCGACGCC
>JBKDPV010000019.1:0-19605 GCA_046342315.1 Cyanobacteriota bacterium | reverse complement strand
CAACGAAACTGTGCTGGCGGCGGCCCACCTGGCCGGGGTGGAGGAGGTGTATCGGGTTGGCGGCGCCCAGGCGGTGGCGGCCCTGGCCTTCGGCACCGAAACGATCCCCCGGGTCGACGTGATCAGCGGCCCGGGCAACCTGTGGGTGACGCTGGCCAAGAAGGCGGTCTATGGCCGGGTGGGCATCGATTCGCTGGCGGGACCCAGCGAGGTGCTGGTGATCGCCGACCACACCGCCCGGGCGGATCAGGTGGCGGCCGACCTGATGGCCCAGGCCGAACACGATCCCCTGGGGGCGGCGATCCTGATCACCACCAGCCGGGAACTGGCGGAGGCGGTGCCGGCGGCCATCGAGGCCCAGCTCGCCAACCATCCCCGCGCCGCGATCACCCGCCAGGCCCTCAACGACTGGGGCCTGATCGTGGTGACGGACGACCTGGTGCAGGCGACAGCCCTGAGCGATCGCTTCGCTCCCGAGCACCTGGAGCTGCTGGTGGAGAATCCCGGCCCCCTGGCCGAGCGGATCCGCCATGCCGGCGCCATCTTCCTGGGGCCCTGGACGCCCGAGGCGGTGGGCGATTACCTGGCGGGCCCGAACCACACGCTGCCCACCAGCGGCACTGCCCGCTTCGCCGGCGCCCTTTGCGTGGAGACGTTCCTGCGCCACACCAGCCTGATCACGTTCAACCACCAGGCCCTGGTCGCCACCGGTGACGCCGTGATCCAACTGGCGGAGAGCGAGGGGCTCCATAGCCACGCCGAATCGGTGCGACGACGGCTGGCAGCGGAATGAGCTCGGGGGGCCGAAGGGCGATGAGCGACGTGAGCCCGGGGAGGAGCCTGGGTCCTGCCCGACTGACGATGGCCCTGCGCTCGTGGTGGAAGGAAGAGCAGCGGGTGCTGCCTTCACGCCAGGCCATGTTGCCCACAGCCCTCACGGTGGCGGTGACGCTGGCGGCGCTGGTGGGGCTCGACGCCGCCCATCGCCTCGAAACGATCCGCTCCCGCAACGAAGCCCAGCGGCGAGAAGCCCTGGCGATCGTGGTGTTCAAGATCACGGCCATGGAGCGCACCGCCCTCGACTGGGCGACCTGGGACGACACCTATCGCTTCATGGCGGGCCGCCTGCCCGGCTTCGTGCCCGAAACCCTCGCCACAGCGACTCTGTTCCAGGGCGAGGCGGTGCTCGGACTGCTCCGACCCGATGGCACCCCGCAACTGAGCTTCAGCCGCGGAGGGCTGAACGATCCACGCACCCGGCCGCTGCTGGCCTGCGCACGCAGCAATCAGTTCCGCCTGGGGGCCGGGCCCAGCACGGTGCGGCTGGCTTGCCGCACCGACGATGGAACGGTGCACCTGGGGGTGCTCACACCGATCCAGGACAGCGCGCGCCGCCTTCCGGCACGCGGCAGCCTCGTCTTCTTCGAGCCCTTGCGGCAGCAGGCGTTCGGGCCCTCGATCGACCGCCAGCTGCAGCACCTGTCCCAGCAGCTCCAGTGGCTGAACCCCGCAAGCGGAACGCCAGCGTCGGTCGACCCCCTGGTGATCCACCCGCCTCTCCATGGCCCCGAGGGTGCCGTGGTGGCCGTGCGCCGCTCTCCGGTTCTGCCGAAGCTGCTCCCGCTGTTGCTGAAGGACCTGCTGTGGATGCTGGGCTTCGCCCTGCTGCTGCTGCTGGTGCGGATGCAGCTGCTGCTGGAGCGCCGCCGCCAGCTGCTGCGCCAGCGCCAGCTCGAGCAGCGCAGCGATCGCCGCATGCGCCGGGCCAGCCACGAGCTCGACCAGCTGCTGGCCCAGCTGGGGATGGGGATCCGCGAGACGGGCAACGAGCGGGAGGTCATGGCGCGCCTGATCCGCTCCGAGGACTCGGGCGCCACACCGCCGGCGGATGCTGCGATGGAGATCAAGCTGGAGCTGCTGGCGAACCGCTTCCAGCACTTCCTCGATCGGGCCCGCTCCCTCGCCCTGCTCGACACCCTCACCAAGCTGCCCAACCGGCGCTTCTTCGTGGAGCGCCTCGAACTGGAGGCGGAGCGGCACCGCCAGTCGGGTCAGCCGTTCGGGATTCTGTTCGTGGACATCGACAAGTTCAAGGACATCAACGACACCTATGGCCACAGCGTGGGGGATGGGGCCCTGGTGCTGGTGGCCCAGCGCCTCTCCCAGCTGATCCGCCCCTGCGACTTCCTCGCCCGCTACGGGGGCGACGAGTTCGCGGTGCTGATGGATCTGGCCGCTGGCAGCGACCAGAGCCGTGCCGGCCTGCTGGCCGCCTGCGAGAGCCTGGCGCTGCGCATCAGCACCGGCTTCGGCGATGCCGTGACGGCAGAGGTGGAAGGTCACCGCCTGGAGATCGGGCTGAGCATCGGTGCCGCCCTGGTCGACCCCGACGACGCCAGCGTGGAGAGCGCCATGCGCCGCTCGGATGTGGCCATGTACCGCGCCAAGCAGGCCCGCCATGGCCGGGTTGCGATCTTCGACTCCGGCGAAGGAGCCACCGATCTCGACACCTACGCGCTTTACGGCGAACTGATGCAGGCGGTGCGCGACGACGCACTGGCGGTGGAGTTCCAGCCAGTGGTGGACAGCCGGGGCGTGATCCACAGCGTGGAGGCGCTGGCCCGCTGGCACCATCCGGAGCGCGGACCGATCGATCCGGAAACCTTCCTGAGCCTGGCGGAGCGGCACCGGCAGGCCATGGCGGTGGGAGAAGCCCTGATCCGCCAGTCGCTGGCGAGCTTCGCGCTCCTGGCGCAGGCGGCACCGAACCTCAGCCTGGCCCTGAATCTGGCCCCCTCCACCCTGAGCGATCCTGCCCTGGGAGAGCGGCTGGGGCCCTGGCTGGCGGAGGCCGGCATCGCCGCGGAGCGGGTCACGATCGAGCTGACGGAGCGATCCGTGCTCGAACCCACGGCCACCGTGCGGGCGAACCTGGACGTGATCCGGAACCTTGGAATGAAGCTGGCCCTCGACGATTTCGGCACCGGCTATTCGTCGCTGAACCTGCTCAACAGCCTCAAGCCCGACACGGTGAAGATCGACCAGTCGTTCGTTCGGGCGATGGAGAACGACCCCTACGCCCATCAGATCGTGAGCCTGATCGCCGGGCTCAATTCCCGCATGAACCTCGACATCGTGGCCGAGGGTGTGGAAACGCTACGCAGTCTGGAACTCCTGCAGGCTCTGGGGATCGACCGGTTCCAGGGGTACTACTTCTCACGCCCCAAAACCACCGCAGCGCTGCTGGAGGAGCTGGCGGTGCGGCCGAGCACAATGGGCACGCCCTCCTGAACGGTTCCAGCCCATGGTCTCCCCCAGCGATCTCCCGGCGGCCGACGAGCTCGATCTGCTGCGGATCCTGTGCTGTGTGGCCTGGGCTGACGGCGAATTCTCTGCCGAGGAGAAGGCGCTGCTGGATCGTCTGGTGGAGCGCTACGTGATCGGCGCCGGGGAGGACGACGGCAGTGCGGAGGTGGCAGCGGAGGTGCTGGCGGCGACCCCGGAGCCGCTCGAGGCCCTCGATGCCCTGCTGCCCCGGCTCACCGGCCAGGACGATCGGCAGCTGGTGGTGAAGCTCGCCTACATGATGATCCGGGTGAGCGGCCGCCTGGGCGAGGAATCCGGCATCAACGCCCGCGAGAGGGTGGCCTACCGGCGCCTGGTGGATGCCACGGGCCTGCCTGAGAGCGAGATCGAGGAAGCGGAGTGGGCCGGCGAGGATGAACTGTCCCGCCACGGCGGGCTGCTGGGGGTGCTGCGCAGCCGCTTCGCCTGGCTGCCGGGCTGAGAGAGAGGCACAGGCCGGGGCCTGTCTCAGCGGAACTGCGGACGACGGGTCTGATCGAAGCTGCGGCGCAGGGCCTCACCCACCGGAAGGCCGACGGGCAGGTCACCACCGAAGGAAGTGCCGAGGATGTGCCGGTAGAGCTTGGATTCGACGACGCGGTAGGTACTCGCGGGCAGAGCGATGTAGCCCGCCTTCTCCACCAGCTGGAGACCGTTGCGGACGGTGTGGGTGATGAAGCCGCGCACATCGCTGCGCTCACGGAGCTGGCGGTCGTTGACGTAGAGGAACAGCAGCCGCGACAGGGGCAGATAGAGACCGTTCTGTACCGCAGAGGCGGAGGGGCCCACCGGGCCCTTCGGGCCCACGATCGTGAGGGGCCGCAGTCGGCCGGCATTGGCCCTGTAGTAGGCATAGCCGAAGTAGCCGAGCGCCCCGGGATTGCCCATCACGCAGCGCGCGATCACGGTGTCATCCTCGCTGGCGCTGAAATCGGTGCGCGAATTGGTCGCACTGCCGTTGATCGCCTTGTTGAAGTACTCGAAAGTGCCCGAGTCGGCGCCCGGACCACAGAGTTTGATCGGCTGGTTCGGCCAGTCGATGTTGACTTGCTGCCAGCGATCGATGCGTCCCTGGGCGGGCTTGCCCCACAGCCTGGCGAGCTCTTTGACGGTGATCAGCCGGGCCCAGTCGTTGCTGCGATTCACCACCACCGTGAGCGCATCGAAGGCGATCGGCAGTTCGACGAAGGTGATGCCCTTGCGGGCGCAGGCCTTGAGCTCACTGCTGCTGATCGGACGCGAGGCATTGGCGATCGCCAGATTTCCCTGGCAGAACTGCCGGAAGCCGTCGGTGGTGCCGGTTTCGCTGAGTTGGATGGAGGGTGGCCTGCCCGTGCCCCTGTAGCTGCGGATCGCCTCCTGCAGGATCGGGAACACGGTGCTGGAGCCGCCGACCCGGATCATCTGGCGCCCGGCGGTTCCGCTGGCCAGGGAAGGGCTGGCCGGCATCGCCATAAGCGAGGCCATGAGGCTGGCGCCGGCGAAGCGAACCAGCGGGGCCTGGAAGGTCATGGGGCAGGGAGACTCCTGCATCCATCATTCCAATCAAACCCCATTGCTGGGTTAAGGAACGAGGGACTCCTCCGCCACAGCCCCACAGTTGCTGCGGAACGAGAGACAGGAAAGCAGGGGATCCTGGGACTGGATCCCGCCGGGATGGCCCGTGCGCATACGGCCCACGATCTCGCGCAGGGTGCGGACCGTGGCCGTGATGTTGGGCCCCTTGTTCAGCATCACCACCTCGGCCCGGGCTCCCATCGCCGCATCGGTGATCTCCGCCCGGGTGGGCATGCCGGTGCGGGCCATCGCCTCCAGCACCTGGGTGGCCCAGATGCAGGGCACATGGGCCGCCGCGCAGATGCGCAGGATCTCTTCCTGAATCTCCGCCAGGTCCTCCCAGCCGCATTCGATCGCCAGGTCGCCCCGGGCGATCATCACGCCCACGGGCGCGGGCCGCCGCATCGCCGCCAGCAGCAATCGGGGCAGATCCAGAAAGGCCCGCCGGGTCTCGATCTTCAGCACCACAGGCAGATCCTCCCGGCCCGCACGCTGCAGGGCCTGCTGCAAGGCCTCGATGTCGGCCGCGCTGTGAACGAAGGAGAAGCCCAGCAGATCGGCATGCTCGGTGGCGAAGGCCAGGTCGCCCTGATCCTTGGTGGTGAGTGCCGGCAGGGCGAGGGTGCTGTCGGGGAAGTTGATGCCCTTGTCGTTGCGCAGCCGGCTGCCGCGGGGGCGGGCATGGGTGATCGTGAGACCCAGTTCCAGCGGGGACACAGTGTGGATCACGGCGGCGATCCGGCCATCGTCGAAGAGCACCCGTTCCCCCTCGCTCAGGCTGGCGAACACCTCGGGCAGGCTGCAGGCCACGGCTTCGGGCGCGTCCGTGGGGCCAGCCGTGAGCCGCAACTCATCCCCCTGGCGCAGCAGCAACTCGCCCGGGGCCGGGGGCAGTCCGGCTACCTCCAGCCAGGCGCTTCCACCCTCCTGCTGGAAGCGCAGACCGCGGATGAAGCGGCAGCGCTGGTTGCAGCTCATGCCGATCCCTTCAGCCGCCAGGTCGAGCACCAGCAACTCCCGCCACCGCCCCGAGGCATCGCGGCCCCGCAGCCGGTCGCCCCGCTGCAGCCCCTCGAGCCCTTCGCCCTGAACGGGGAGAACCACGACATCGGCCGGCAGGTTGTGCGCAGCGGCACCTTCATCGGTGACCAGCAGGCGGAAGGGACGGATCAACCGACCCAGCCGATCCCGCTGGGGGCGTCCGTCGATCACCCCCTCCAGGGAGGGCAGGCCGCAGGTGCGGAGCTTGGGCCCGGCCAGATCGATGGCGACGCGGCAGTGGCGTCCTGTGGCGGCACAGGCCTCACGCACCCCCGACACCAGGGCTCGCCAGGTGTCGCGATCGTCATGGGCGCAGTTGATGCGGGCGATGCCCATCCCGGCCTGCACCAGATCGCGGATCAGCCCGGGCTGTTGGGCCGCTGCTGCCGGCAGCGTGACCATGATCGCGGTGCCGCCCTGGCTGTCGCCGATCCCGAACAGCAGATCGCAGTGGTCCTGCAGCAGGCGTTCCCCCTGCCGACGGTCCGGGCCGGCCGGGACCCCTGGGCTGGCGAGGCCTGGCCTGAGCCAGTCCAGGACCGCACTGAGGGTGTGCAGGAGATGGGGATCACAACCCGCCAGGGTGCTCAGGCCCCGCTGACGGAGCGCCAGTTCCAGTCCGGGATGCCGATGGCGATGGAAGGCGATGAAATGGAGCAGGTTGCGGGCGCTGGCGCTGTAGCGAGGGTCGACGGCGTCCAGGGTGCCGCGCTCCTCCTGCTCCATGTGCAGCATCGCGGCCTGGATGTGCTCCAACTGCTCCCGCAGGTCCGCCTCCGTGTCGATCGATCGGGCAGGCACCACAGAGGGTCTGATGGCAATCGACCAATCTGAACCGCAAGCCCCGGCACAGCACGAGGCGAATGGGTTAAGGAATCACTAAGACCCATCCGCGCTGCATTTTGTTACGCCCTGGACCCTGAACCCATTCCGCTCCCTTGTCTTAACCCCCGGCGATCAGCATCCTCACGAAAGCATCCCCCTCGACCTCATGGTGGATGGTCTGTCGGTCCACGGGGTTCCTGCTCCAGCCCGTTATGGCGACCCGCAGCGCACAGGGCTGAGGGCCAGCGATCTGTTCGAAGGAATCACAGAGCATCTGTTCTACACGCTCGGATCGTCTGCCCTGGGGGCCAGTCATCACGACCTTTCCATGGCCCTGAGCTATGCGGTGCGTGATCGGCTGATGACGAGACACCTCGCCTACAAGGATGCGCTCAGGAGCCAACAACCGAAGGCCGTGGCCTACCTGTCGGCGGGATTCCTGATCGGACCTCAGCTGGCGAACAATCTTTATCGGCTCGGCATCCGTGATGCCGCCGCTGAAGCGCTGCGGGGCTTTGGCATCGACGACGATGTCGTGAATAACGACCCTGACAGCAAAGACCTGCTGAAGGTGGTTTTTCTGAACGACTACACCATCAAGCTTGGCGAGAAGGTTTACCCGGCCGCCGATCTATCCGAGCAGATCTCCCACACCTACGCCTCCACCATCTGGGGCGTCAGCCCCCTGCCGGTGGCCATGGGCCCCGGCCATTGATCCTTCTTTCTCCCCCCCATCATGAACTCAGCCTCGAGGATCGAACTGCAGACCTTTCGCAACCTGGCCAAAGGCCGCCCGTTGCGCCCGATCAAAGCCGGTGAGGTGATCTTTCAACCTGGCGATCCCGGAGATTCTCTCTACTGCGTCGTGGAGGGCCGCGTGAGCATCGAGTGGGCCGACGGCCGGCTGTCGGAGACGATCGAGCCTGGCTGCAGCTTCGGCGTGGGAGCGCTGGTGGATCCAGAACATCGGCGCTTCGGCACCGCAACGGCCCTGAGTGATGGCGAACTGCTGGAGATGAATCGCGAAGAGTTCCTGCTTGCCATTCAAGAACTGCCGATGTTTGCCTTGGAGATGCTGCATGATCTCGACGGACGCCTGAGGGATCTCAAGACCAGGGCAACAGCGGAGGCGAGCGATGGAATCGGTGGGTGATGGGCCAGCCAGCGGGTTTGCAGACCTGGGGCCATCGAACGGATTCGGCCGCCACTGGTTTGACGCCGCAGCTGTGGCGCTGCTGGCTCTGGGCTGTGTCACCGGCACGGTGATGTTGATCCTGCAGGGCCCCACAGGCCGACCAGCCGCTTCAGCGGAGCAGCAGGTGCTGCTGCAGCGGGTGAGGGAGCTGGAACAGCGGCTGCTGGAGCAGGTGTCTCCCGCCATCGAGCAGCAGTACCGCGACTACTGAACGGAACGCGCCTGGGCAACCAGGCGCGTGGCTGGTGGGATCAGGCGCCAGAGAAAAGCCCGGATGGTCACCACCACCCGGGCCGATCAACCCACATTGACGTCGAGAAAGCAGACGGCCGGGCTGACCCAGACCGAATGGAAGAGAATCTTAAGCGAAGATCTCGACAGCCAGCCCGCGAGGCTGATCAGGATGGCTTCTGGCTCGGATCAGAGGCGCTGATGCTGAGGCCCACCAAGGACAGGGAGGGGGTCAGAAGCAGGCCATGGCCATGATCTTGGCGCGCTTCTCGTCGTCAAGATCGAGCAGTTCGGCGGGTTCGAGCAGGCCCTCCTTCACCAGACCCGCAAACACGAACAGGATGCCTTCCAGTCGGAAATCGAAGCTGCCCTCGATCCGGTGGCGCTGGATGCTGAGAAAGTCGTGGAGGCGCCAAAGGGCATCCACGGAATCCAGTTGCTCGGACTGGCTCTGCACGGTGGCGATCAGAGCCTGTACGGCCCGCCCGTGGGCGCGGTCAAACACCTCGCGGGCGACCGCCAGTTCGTGATCGGTCCAGACCGAAACCATGCTGTTCATGGTTCGGACGCTACCGCGTGAACGGTGGGCAGCGCGAGCGAACCGGAGATCCGGCTGCGGCGGAACTCCTCAGGGAGCTGGTGCCAGGCCAGTTGGGGAGCCTGGTGGTGCTCCCGGTGATAGCCGAAGTGATAGCAGGCCAGCAGAGACAGTCCCTCGGGCAGGGCCAGGCTGATCGAGCGGTGCCGGTCCGCTTCCGGACCCTCGCCCTGCCCACGGTGGGGCAGGTAGGTGCCCACCAGGAACAGCTGGAGCGAACTCAGCAGCAAGGGCAGGACGCAGAACAAAGCCACCGCCCACACGGAGCTGGCCAGGGCCAGCCCCCCCCAGGCCGAGACCAGCAGGGTCAGGGGCAGGGGACGCAGGTAACCGGCCATGAAGCGGCCATACCAGGCGAGCACGAAGCCGCGGCCGGGGGCATGAAAATCAGGATCTCCGGCCGTGCCGGGGCGGTGGTGGTGCTGATGATGCTTGTCGCGGCAGCGGCGGTAGGGGAGGGCGCCATAAAGAAGCAGCACCAGACGACCCAGTCGGTCGTTCCAGCGCAGGCAGCCCGGCAACAGAACGCCGTGCATGGCGTCGTGACCGACGATGAACAGGCCGGTCTGCAGAAAGGTCCTGGCCAGGACGGCCAGGACCAGTAGAGAGGGCGGCAGCTGCCCGGGGGTGAGGGGGAGCAGCAGCACCAGGGTGGCCAGCCAACCCAGCAGGATGAGGGCCGCCAGCAGCAGCCCCCTGCGGGTGGTGGCGCTCAACGGGCGAACTTGAGCAGTTCGGCGGGCGAAGCCAGCAGATCGATCGCCACGAAGTAGATCTTGCCTTCCGGGTTGAGGAGGAAGCGCCAGGCCACGTTCATGCCGATGCCGGCGCCGAACCAGGGGGTCTGCACCTTGCCGGTGACCTTGATCTGGGTGAAGCCACCCTCGGAAGGCTCGGCGTAGCCACGCTCAGGCAGCAGACGCAGGTTCTGGCAGTCCTCACGGAAGAAGCGCAGGATCGCTTCGGTGCCGACAATCGGCTTCTGGAAGGGGGGCTGCAGGGCGCCGTCGGGCAGGAACAGCTGGATCAGGTTGTCGAAGTCGTTGGCGTTGAGCAGATCCATGTAGCTGTTGATCGTGGGGTTAATCACCCCCTCGATGAACACCTTCTTGCGCTGCTCCTCCGGGGTGGGAGCCACCACCGGTTCCATCACACGCTGACCTTCACCCTTGGCGGGGTCGTAGCCCATGTCGACCACGAAGTTGCGCAGCAGGGTGATCTGCTGGCCCTGCTCCACACCCTTCACCGAAGCGAGCACGGCGGAGGCGTTGGCGGAGAGCTGGTAGCCCTCGGGGATCGGGGCAACGGCGCCGGCGGCCATCCACTGGCCAAGCTGGTACCAGAAGCCGAGCTTGATGTTGACCGACCAGTTGGCGTAAGTGCGGCCGATCGGGGTGTCGGTGCTGTTGGCCAGGTCGCACATCACCTGGCTCTGCTCCGGGAAGCTCATCGCCTTGATCTCTTGCAGCACCGGCTCGGCGAACTGCATGCGGGCGGCGCCGGGGGCGGCGATGGTGATCGTGGTGCCCATCTCGAGGTAGGCGTACCAGATCAGAGCCAGCTGGTCCTCGGCGCTGAGGAGACGGAAGCGGGCGGTGATCGCCGGGACCGCATCGGCGGCAAGGGTTTCCGGAAAGATCTGGGTAGCTTTTTCGAGCGTGAACATCGGCGGCACCCGTTTTGTTAAGGAGTCTTACTGATCCTAGGGGGTCAAGGGCCCCAGGAGGGCATGAACTGATTTAATCCGCCGACCCAGGGACGTCAGCACCCGGCAGCAAAACTTCAGGTTGAAGATCGGTCCGCCGCAGCAGGGCAAACACGGTTCCGGCGTTTCCCCGGCAGATGCGCAGCTCGTCGTCGAGCACCGTGATGTCGAGCCAGGCGGGGAAGCTCTGTTTCACGCTCGCCAGCAGTTCCAGCCGCTGCCCCCCCAGCCGCGGGCCGATCCAGCCGCCCCGGCGGAAGGTGACCGTCACCCGCTGCCGGCCCGTGACCGCCAGCTCGGCGATCACCGAGATCGCGGCCACTGTGCCCAGGGGGCCCTTCAGGCGCAGCAGGTTCATGCCGCGGCCGCGCTCGGGATCCAGCACCTGCAGGTTCTCCAGCCAGGGCGCCTGCTTCAGCCAGGGCTGGCTGGCGCTGCTCCAACGCAGCTCCCAGACCCCCGCCAGCAGCGCTGCGTCCTCCTCCAGATCGGCGGGCTGTTCGCGCTCCAGCTGCTCCACCAGCGAAGGAATATCCGGGTGGGCGGGGTCCAGCCGCAGGCAGCGCAGCAGGGCCGGGCGCACAGCTGCGGGCGACGCTTCGGCCATGACCTTCAGACGGGGACTCAGGCTATCGATCGCCCCCGTTGTCTCAGGGCGGGAAACCCTCCACCCGTACGCTGGCCCCCAGCTCTTCCCCCCTCCCAGCCATGCGACCCCTGGCGCTGAAGCTCGGCCCCGGCAGCGATCTGCGGCGCAGCCTCGAACAGCTGGCGATCGAGTGGAACGGCTCGGGCTTCGTGCTGGGCGTGGTGGGCAACCTGTCCCGCGCCGCCTTTCAGTGCCCGGGACAGGCCCAGCCCACCATTCTGGAGGGGGATCTGGAGATCATCACCCTGCAGGGCACGCTCTCCCCCGAGGGGGTGCACCTGCATCTGAGCCTCTCCGATGGCGCCTGTCAGGTGTGGGGCGGCCACCTGGAGCCGGGCACGCTGGTGCTCAAGGGCGCCGACCTGCTGGTGGGCTTCCTCGCTGCTGCCGATCCCGCGCCGGCGGTGGCCGAGCCGATGGAGCGTCCCACCGCCCTTCCCGCGGAGCCGCGGGTGGAAATCGCCGTGGCCAGCGGCTGTCCATGGTCGGCCCGCGCCCTGCGCCTGCTGCGCACCCTCGGCATTCCCCATCAGGTGCTGCTGGTGGATGGCGCTGCCGAACGTCAGGAGCTGGAGCGACTCAGCGGCCATAGCGGCGTGCCCCAGGTGTTCATCGACGGGCAATGGATCGGCGGCTACGACGCGTTGGCGGAGCTGCACGGCGAGGGCGCGCTGGAGATCCTCAGGGGCTGAACCATCCGCGGGCCCCATGTGACGGGCTGGCATCCCCTCAGAAAGAGCGGCGAAGGCTTCCCCTCATCAGGCTGCTGGCGATCGCCTCAACACGGACCTCTGAGACGTCAGGTGGCCGGCGGTTGTTCACGGGAACGCTGCCTAGGGTTCGGGCCAGCGTCAGCCAGGGAATGGAAGGTGCCAGAGGGAGCGTGCTCGGGCTGATCGCGGCCCTGCTGCTCACGCCCGCCGCCCCCTTCGCGGCGAGGGCAGTACCAATGCCGGACTATGCGCTGACGCTGCAGAGCGAGATCCCGCGGCTGATGCAAGCCAACGTGATCCCCGGGGCGGTGGTGCTGATCCGCTCCCCCCGCCGGGGCGACTGGTCGGCGGCGTTCGGGACCCGTGCCCTTGGCACCTCGGAGCCGATGACGCGGGTCGACCACTTCCGGGTGGGCAGCAACACCAAGACGATGACGGCCACCGTGATCCTGCAGCTGGTGCAGGAGGGGAAACTGCGGCTCGATGACCCTGTGGCGAAGTATGTGGCCGGGGTACCGAACGGCGAGCGGATCACGATCGCCAACCTGCTGGAGATGCGCAGCGGGCTCTACAGCTACACCCTCGATCCGACCTTCAACGCCACCCTCGACCGCGATCCCGGCAAGGTGTGGACACCACAGGAGCTGCTGGCGATCGGCTTCTCCCGGCCCCCCGCCTTCGCCCCCGGCGCCCGCTTCGACTACAGCAACACCAACTACGTGCTTCTGGGCGTTCTCCTTGAGCAGCTCACGGGCCTGCCGGCGGCCGAGGCCTTCCATCGCCGCCTGTTCCAGCCGCTCGGCCTGGCCCAGACCTCCCTGCCGGCGGCGGCCGACGCCTCGATCCCGGCCCCCCATCCCCGCGGCTACGCCTTCGGCACCAACGTCTCCACCATCCGCACAAACGCACTGCCACCTCAGCAGCAGGCGGCGGCCCTGGCGGGGAGGCTCCAGCCCAGGGACGAGACCGACGCCAACCCCTCCTGGGGCTGGACTGCGGGGGGCGCCATCTCCACCGCCGGCGATCTGGCCACCTGGGTGAAGGCCCTCGTGAGCGGCAATCTGCTGGATCCGGCGATGCAGCGGAAGAGGCTGGCCAGCATCCGCCCTACGGAGCCCGGGAACTCCGCCGGAGCCGACTACGGGCTGGGGATCGTGCGCTTCGGACCCCAGGTGTACGGCCATGACGGCCAGCTCCCGGGCTTCATGAGCTTCATGGGCCACGATCCCCGCACGGGCGACACGATCGTGGTGGCCACCAACCTGGCCACGGTGCCCAGCGGCGAGGGCGCGGCCCTGGTGCTCGCCAAGGCGATCATGCGCGTGCTCTATGGAGACGCGGCCCTGACCTCCAAGGCGTCGTCGTCTGAGGACCTTACAGCTGGGTGAGGCTGACGCTGGAGGGTCTGGTCACGTCTGCTGGCGAGCCCGCAGCCAGGGCTCGAAGGCCTCCGCGGGCATCGGCCTGGCCAGGTCATAGCCCTGTCCCCAGTCGCAACCCATGCTGCGCAGCATTTCCATGTGGGCAGGAGTTTCGATGCCTTCAGCCACGCACAGACGGTCGAATCCATGCGCGAGCCCGATCACGCTGCGGACAATCTGACGATCTTCAGGGCGATTGAGCATATGGGAGACGAAGGAGCGATCGATCTTGATGCTGCTGATCGGAAGCTCCCGTAAATACGTAAGAGAAGAATAGCCAGTACCGAAATCATCAAGAGCGAAGCCAACGCCCAGGGCGATGCAGCGATGCATTGTCTGCCGAGCCCGTGCCAGGTTTTCGAAGGCCGCTGTCTCGAGAACCTCCAGCTTCAGGGCTGACGGTGGCACATCCTGATGGCGGCCGAGAAGCTCGGCAAGCTGCTCCACGAAACCCGGATCCTGAAGCTCCCTGGCCGATACATTCACGCTGATTGCAAGGTTCATCCCCGCCCGCCGCCAGAGGCCAGCCACTGTCAGGGATGCATTGAGCACCCAGGCGCCAAGAGCGGTAACTTCGGGTTGGTCGATAATCCAAGGAAGCCAGCGATCAGGCGCCAGCAGACCACGCTGAGGGTGTTGCCAACGCACAAGAGCTTCGGCACATCGCACCTCGCCGCTGGCCAGATCCATGATCGGCTGAACGAACAGGCGCAGATGCCCTGCGGAGATCGCTCCACTGATGGCAAGAATCTCAGCATGACGTTGGTTTTCCCGCTTCTCCAGGCTGGTATCGAACAACTGGATGCGGCTGCGACCGGCTCGCTTGGCTCCGTACATGGCCTGATCCGCCTGGCGCAACAACAAATCGGGATCTGCATCGTCCGGAGGAACAATACGGATACCAAGGCTGGTGCTCACAACAACCGGGATACTGGCGCTGATCGTGCAAGGCCTGGCAATCAGATCGAGAAGATCTTGCCCAATCTTGAGCACCTGATCGCGATTGGCAAGCTCCGGCAGGACCACCACGAATTCATCACCGCCCAATCGGGCCAGCGTGTCAACAGGACGCAGGGCATTGCGCAGGCGATCTGCCATCAGCACCAGCAGCTCGTCTCCAGCCGCATGGCCATAGTTGTCATTCACTCTCTTGAAGAAATCGAGATCGAGATAAACGACAGCCAACATCATGCCGCTGACACGTGCCTGCTCAAGCGCATGATGCAATCGCCGACCAAGCAGGACACGGTTAGGCAGGCCGGTGAGCGAATCTTCAAAAGCCATCTGCTCGAGACGAAGATCAACCTGGCGGCGCTCAAAGCCCTGCGCGATACAGTTCACGATAATCCTCAGGACCGCAGCTTCTTCCTGGCTCCAGCAGCGAACACCCCGCACGTGATCGAAGCCCGCGAAGCCCTCCAGGCGACCACTTCGCACCATGGGGATCACCAGCAGCGAAGCGATTCCCTGATTCGCGAGAAGTTCACGTTCACTTTCCGCCCCCGGTGGCAAGTCGCGCAGACTGGAAAGATTGATGATGCGATCGGCACGCAACTCAGCCATCCACCATGGGAATACATCCAGAGGAACGTCCTGCAGATTACGAATCTGCGGCTCTATGTCAGCCGAACACCACTCGTGCGTGTTGCACATATGACCATGCTCCTCAGAGAGCTGGAATAGATACGTGCGGTCTGCATCAAAGAGAGCACCAATGGCACCCAAGGTTCGATCGATGTTGACATCGAGAGCACTGCTCGGTTCCGCAATGAAATCCCTGGTCGTCTGAGCGATCAGGTGCAGCAGATCCGAGCTGATGGCACTCATGACATCTGCTTCATCCTCAGCGTCGATTCAGATCGCGCACGCCCGGCACTCCGTCCACGATCTCGCCAACCAGCACCTGGTCGGTGATGTTCACGAAAAGGCCGTTCTCCAGCACGCCGGGGAGATTGTTGACCTCCTTTTCCAGGGTCACGGGGTCGGTGATGCCGCCCGCGAACTTCACATCCAGCACCAGGTTGCCCTGGTCGGTGACCACCGGGCCGGCCTTGCGCACGGCCATCCGCAGCTGGGCATCGCCGCCCATCTCGCCCAGCTGGGCCTGCACCTGGCGCCAGGCGCCGGGCAGCACCTCCACCGGCAGCAGGAAGCCGAGGTTGAGGGTGTCCACCAGCTTGGTGGCATCCACCACCACCACGAAGCGATCGGCCCGACGGGCCACCAACTTCTCCTGCACGTGGCAGGCACCGCCGCCCTTGATCAGCTGGAACGAGGGATCCACCTCATCGGCACCGTCGATCGCCAGGTCGATCCGCTCGATGGCGTTGAGGCTCTTCAGCGGAATCCCAAGCTCGGCCGCCAGCACCTCCCCCTGGAAGGAGGTGGTGACGCCGGTGATGTCGCGCAGTTCACCGCTGCGGAGCTTCGCGCCGAGGGCCTGGATCATCAGGGCGGCGGTGGAACCGGAGCCGAGGCCGAGCACCATGCCGTCGCGGATCTGCTCCACGGCAGCCGCGGCCACCGCCTGCTTCATCCGGTCCTGCAGCTCCGACATCGCACCCGATTCCGTGGGCCGTGACCTTAGATCAGCCGTGCGGCAGGGCCGCCGGGCGGATCGAGAGCTGCAGCTCGCGCTGGCCGCGCAGCACCTTCAGGGCCAGGGGCTGGCCCACCTCGGAGCGTTCCACCTGCTGCAGCAGCGCCGATGGCGTGCGCACGTCCTGGTCGGCGATGGCCACCACCAGATCGCCGCGCTTGAGGCCGGCCTTCTCGGCAGGACTCTCCGGCAGCACCTTCTGCACCAGGGCACCGTCGTGCTCAGGCAGCCGCACCAGGGCATCGGGATCGCGGTTGTTGTCGCGAGCCACCCGGGCGGTGAGCGGCACGAGCTGCAGGCCGAGATAGGGATGCACCACCGTGCCGCCGTCGGCCAGTTGGTTGGCGACGCGCTTGGCCAGGTTGATCGGGATCGCGAAGCCCAGGCCCGCTCCCGGGCCCGAGCGCACCAGCGTGTTGATGCCGATCACCTCGCCGCTGGCATTGATCAGCGGACCACCGGAATTGCCCGGATTGATGGCGGCGTCGGTCTGGATCAGGTCGAGCCGCTTGTCGGCGAAGCCGAGGCTGTTGATGTCGCGGTGCAGGCTGCTGACGATGCCCAGGGTCACCGTGCGCTCCAGGCCGTAGGGGCTGCCGAGGGCGATCGCCCAGTCCCCCACCTCCAGGGCCTCGGAATCGCCGAGGGGTGCCGGCTGCAGACCGTTGTCGCGGGTGGGGATGCGCACCAGGGCCAGGTCGGTCACCGGATCGGTGCCCTCCACGGCGCCGTCGATCTGGCGGCCGTCCGCCAGGGTGACGCTGACGCTGTCCACCTGGTCCACCACGTGGGCATTGGTGAGCACGAGCCCCCGGGCGGCATCGATCACCACCCCGGAGCCCTGACCGCGCTCGCGCATGCTGCCGCTGGGATCGCCGAACAGATCGCGCAGCAGGGGATCGAGCATGGCGGGATCGAACGGCTCACGCGCCACATTGCGCTCGGTGTCGATCCGCACCACGGCGGGGCCGACCCGGCGGGCCGCATCGGCCACGAAGCTGTGGGCGCTGACCTGCGCCAGGGCTGGGCTGGCGGCGGGGAGCAAGGGGGTCGGCGGCTCCGGGGCCTCGAGGGCCAGGGCCGAGCCTGGGAAGAGAGCGCCGACCAGCAGCAGGAATACAGCCAGAAGGGGCAGCAGACGCTGCCGCAGGGCCCGACGGAGGTGGTTCAGGGGAGGCGCTTCAGACACCGGCCCCGACGCTAGGGGCGGCGGGGAGGTCCCACCGCAGCAGGGTGTGGCGGATCTCCCCCCCGGGCCCGAGCTCCAGCAGCCGGCCGCCCGGATCGGCGGCGCGCCGCAGGGGGCAGGGCTGCACCGGCCCGAACGATGCCAGGGTGGACGGGCAGCCGAGCAGGGGAAAGTCCGGCCGGCCCGGCAGCGTTCCCTGCCAGTGCTGGTGCACGTGGCCGAACACCAGCCCCCGGGCCGCCGGTGCCCGCCGCAGCACAGCCAGCAGCGCCTCCCCATCCTCGAGGCCGATGGCATCCATCTCCGGGTCGCCGATCGGCAGCGGCGGATGGTGCAGCGCGACCCCCACGGGGCCCTGCGCCTCCGCCAGCCGCTGCTCCAGCCAGGCGAGCTGGGCCACCCCCAGCCGGCCGCCCACAGCCCCCGGCAGGTGGCTGTCGAGCAGCAGGAGGCTCCAGTCACCAAAAGGCAGCAGCGCCGGAGCGACCACGGCCCGACGGCCCAGCACCGCCCGCAGCATCTGGGGATGGTCGTGGTTGCCGGCCAGCAGCGCCACCGGCAGCGGCAGGGTGTCGAGCAGCTCCCGCAGGCGCACGTAGCCCCCCCAGCTCTCGTCCTGGCAGAGATCGCCGGTGATCAGCAGCAGGTCCGCCGGCATGCCGGCCGCCACCGCCTGGGCCAGGCCGCAGGCCAGCGCGTGGCGCAGCAGCGGCAGGGCGGGCCGGCCGCGGCAGCATCCGGCCGGATCGGCCAGCAGGTGGGGATCGCTGAGCTGGAGGATCCGCATCGCACAGGAGCGTGACGGGTTGCCGAAGGGACGCGGGCCGAAGGGCCCAGCCGATTAAGTTTCAGCCAAGTGCATGGAGCGGGCCATGGCCGCCATCCCTCCCGGCAGCCGCCGACGCTGCAGCCTCTGCCAGGTCGAGATCCAGGGCATGACCGGAGGTGCCGACCTGGTGCATTTCAGCCAGGGCGCGCCGGGTACCCGCGCCAAGCTCTGGGCCCGGGTGTGCCAGTACCTGCGCAGCCCCGAGCAGACCGGCCAGTGCCTCAACCAGGATCCGACCCTGCGGGGGGAGGTTCAGAGCTCCGACTATTACGCAGAAGCGCCCCAGGTGGATCTCTCCGGGCTGGTGGGAGGCGATCCCGTAGGGTGAGGTCATCGCCCGCCGGGCGGCACTCTCATCGGCCAGCGTCACCCCCGCCGGGGTCGCCCTGCCGTCAGAGGGCAGTTCCACGACTGCAGAACCCGGCGGGTTGCCCCGCCGACCCCTTGACGTCGTGCCCCACCCTGCCCAATCCCCACTGGAAGCGCTGGCCCGCTCGGTCGTCGAAGCTGCTGGGCTGGAGCTCAAGGGGCTGCATGTGCATACGCATCGGATTCCGATGACTGTGCAGGTGCTGGTTCAGAAAGCCAGCGCCACCGACGTGACCCTCGACGAATGCGCCGCCCTGAGCGGCCCGCTCGGCGAAGCGGTGGAGGCCGCGGGCCTGCTCGACAGCGCCTGGACGCTGGAGGTGAGCAGCCCAGGCATCGGTGACGATCTGCACTCCGACCGCGACTTCGCCAGCTTCCGCGGCTTTCCCGTGGTGGTGATTCACCGCCGCGCCGAAGGCGGCGAGGAATCCCGCGAGGGCCTGCTGCTCGGGCGCGATGAGCATGCCGTTCTGCTCAACGTGCGCGGACGCCCCGTGAAGCTACCGCGCGACAACGTGATCACCGTGCGTCTCATCAGTCCAAAAACAGAGGGCTGACGCCCAGCGCTGCCGCCTTCCCTCTCCCTCCCGACCCCGTTCTCCCCCCTCTCTCCGCCCATGGCCCTGGTCCTGCTGCCCGGTCTCAACAACCTGATCGAGGACATCAGCGATGAGAAGAAGCTGCCGCCCCAGGTGGTGGAGGCGGCCCTGCGCGAGGCGCTGCTGAAGGGCTACGAGCGCTACCGCCGCACCCTCTACCTCGGCATCTCGGAGGATCCCTTCGAGGAGGACTACTTCTCCAACTTCGATGTGCAGCTCGACCTCGACGAGGAGGGCTATCGCGTGCTGGCCTCCAAGATCATCGTGGAGGAAGTGGAGAGCGACGACCACCAGATCGCGATCGAGGACGTGCGGCAGGTGGCCGAAGACGCCCAGATCGGCGACACCGTGGTGCTCGACGTAACGCCGGAGAAGGACGACTTCGGCCGGATGGCCGCCGCCACCACCAAACAGGTGCTGGCCCAGAAGCTGCGGGATCAGCAGCGCCGCATGATCCAGGAGGAGTTCGCCGATCTCGAGGATCCGGTGCTCACCGCCCGGGTGATCCGCTTCGAGCGGCAGAGCGTGATCATGGCCGTGAGCAGCGGCCTGGGCCGCCCCGAGGTGGAGGCCGAGCTGCCCCGCCGCGACCAGCTGCCCAACGACAACTACCGCGCCAACGCCACCTTCAAGGTGTTCCTCAAGGAGGTGAGCGAGGTGCCCCGCCGCGGCCCCCAGCTGTTCGTGAGCCGCGCCAATGCGGGCCTGGTGGTGTACCTGTTCGAGAACGAGGTGCCCGA
>JBKDPV010000018.1:0-18284 GCA_046342315.1 Cyanobacteriota bacterium | reverse complement strand
GAGCCGCAGCACCCGCTGCTGGCGTCAGCCGGAGGTGGTCTGGATCAATCCACCGCCTCCAGAAAACGCCAACAGTCCGGCTACGTTGGTCATGGCCGCTTGATCAGCGGCAGGGGCGTCATCTTTCCTGACAGCCACCGGGCGGGCCCTCGCCTCCGCCTACGGCGTGTTGCTCAGCGGCGAGGAGGAGCTCGCCATCACCGACTGGTTCATACGTAGCGCCTTCCCCACCCGCGAACAGGTCGAGCGCCTCCTCAAAGCCCTGGAGCAGGGCCCCGAAGAGGGCTCCACTGAAGCTGAGCTGCTTGCCCAGCTCAACCTGCCGATGGGGCGCCTGCAGCAGGCGCTGAAGATCCTCTCGTTGGAAACACCGGCACCGCTCGGCAAGCAGGGCTCCCGCTGGCAGCGGCTGCCCGCCTCTCTTCAGCCGGAGTTCTGGCAGCGGGTGGAGCGTCTCACCGAGCAGCGACGGGCGGAAGCCGAGCAGATGCAGGCCTACGTGGATCTGTCCTTCGGCAAGCACATGGCCTTTCTGATCAAGGCCCTGGATGGCGACCCCAGCACCGTGGGTCCGCCCACCCTGCCGCCACTACCGGAGGCGGTGCCGGACGACCTGGCCCGCGAGGCCGCCAGCTTCCTGCGCCACCTGCGCATCACCATCGAGCCCCGCAAACAGTGGCCTGCCGGAGGCCTGCCTGTCTATGGGCTGCGCAGCAAAGGAAAGATTCCAGTGGACCTCCAGGCGGAAGCCGGCAAGGCGCTCTCTTTCTGGTCCGATGCCGGCTGGGCGGAACTGGTGAAACGCGGCAAGTACAAGACAGGCCACTTCGATGCAGCACTGGTGGAGGGGTGCGTGCGACTGATCCAGCAATGGCGGCCGGCTCCTCCGCCCGAATGGGTCACCTGCATCCCCTCGAGGCGTCATCCCGAATTGGTGCCGGCCTTTGCGGCGCAGCTGGCCGCCGCCCTGAACTTGCCCTTCGTGCCCGCCCTGGAGAAGCAGTGCGACACCGAAGAGCAGAAGGCCATGCAGAACAGCACCCAGCAGGCCCGCAACCTCGACGGCAGCCTCGCCATCTCGGGACCGATCCCCACGGGGCCTTGCCTGCTGGTCGACGACATGGTCGATTCGCGCTGGACTTTCACCGTCGCGGCCTGGCTGTTGCGCGAGCATGGGGCCGGCCCGGTGTTCCCGCTGGCCCTCGCCCAGACCGGTCAGGGCGACTGAGCTCCTGCCCTATTGGCTCCCTGATGTCAGCCCCCTCCGCCAACACCCAGGCCGTGCTGCTTCTCACCTCCCCGCTGCTGCAGGAGGCGGGGAGGGCTGCCAGCAAGGAGCCCGTGCTCTCGGCGGCGGAGTATGCCCAGTTGGCGGCCTGCCTGCAGCAGGAGCGGGTTCAACCGGCTGACCTGATCAACGGGTCTCGGGACACCCTCCTCAGCACCCTCTCGGCCTCTTTCGCTGCCGATCGCCTCAACCGGCTGCTCTCCCGCGGCTTTCAGCTCAGCCAGGCGGTGGAGCACTGGGCCAATCGCTCGATCAGCGTGATCGGCCGGGCGGATGCCGCCTACCCCCGGCGCTTCAAGCAGCGCCTCAAGCGCGCCGCCCCGCCCCTGCTCTATGCCTGCGGCAACCTCGAGCTCCTGAACGGTCCCGCCTTGGCGGTGGTGGGATCTCGCAGTACACCAGAACCTTTGCTCAGGGAGGCCGAGGCCGTGGGCGCGCTGGCGGCCGCAGCCGGTGTTGTGATCGCCTCCGGCGCCGCCAAGGGCGTCGATGAAACCGCGATGTTGGGCAGCCTCGCCGCCGTTGGCTGCGCCATTGGCGTGGTGGCCGACAGCCTGGAGAAGGTGAGTGCCAGGCCCATCTGGCGCCAGGCGCTGCTGGAGGGTCGTCTGCTGTTGCTCTCCAGCGAAGCCCCCAGCGCCCGCTTCCAAGTGTGGCGGGCGATGGGGCGCAACAAGCTGATCTACGCCCTGGCCGATACCGGCCTGGTGGTGAGCTCCGCCAAGGGCGAGGGCGGCACCTGGGCTGGCGCCATCGAACAGTTGCAGAACCTGCGCTTCTGCCCCGTCCATGTGCTCAGCGATCCCCGTGGCGGTCCTGGCCTGGCGGCGCTGGCAGAGCTTGGCGCCAGCCGGTGGCCCGAACCCGCCTCGGCCGATGCCCTGCAAGCCCTGCTCCGTGGCACAGAACACAGCTCGGGCTCGGGGGCAGCCGTCGTTGCTCAAGAGCAGGTGCAGCAGGGATCGCTGCTTGACAGCGTGCCCGTAGATCAAGCACAACTCAGCGGAAAATCTGGCTGCGAGACAAACAACCAGACACGTAACGAAGCTGTGCTGGTTTCTGGTCCGGAGCCGGCAGCCCAGTCCATCGTCCCCACACCTCACCACGGAGCAGCACCGCCTGTTGAGCCGCAAGCCCAGACGCCCGCTGCGGCACTGGCCGGATTTGTCGACGAGCTGGTGCTCAGCTGCCTCAGCGAGCCGCACAGCATTGACGAATTGGCCGTGCTCCTTGACGTCTCCAAAACTGAGGTCAGGCGCTGGTGTCTGCGATTGGTGGAGCAAGGCAGAGCACGCAAGCTCTCCAAGCCTGTCCGCTACGTCACCCAACAGCCTCCCTGTTGACCCGGCGGATCGATGCCACCGCCTGCGCCTGACACCGCTGCCTCCAATGCAGCCCGCACCATCGCCCTGCAGATGCTTGAGGAGCGCGGCCGGGGTGCGGTGCTGGTGGGCGTGGCCCGGGTCGATGCCGCCCTTGAACACCTGCTTCAGGCCCTGATGGCCCCAGCACCAAAGCGCGGTGAGGGCCTGTTCCTGCCCGATCGCCCCCTGGGATCCCTCGGTGCCAAGGTCGCCCTCGCTCGCCGTCTGGGCCTGATCGACGTCCCGGTGGAGCGGGCTCTCTCTGCTCTGCGCAAGCTGCGCAACGCCTTTGCGCATTCCGCTGAATCGGCGTCGCTGGCTGATCCTGCCCACAGCGCCCGTCTGGCAGAGATCTATGCCGAGGCCCGCACCAACCCCCTCTGGGCTCCCCTGGAGGCGGTGCTGGCTGCCCAGCCACCCTCAGCCCACGGCCCCCTGGAGCCCGCCCTGCGGGACTACATCCTGCTGATCACGATCCTGGTGGCCTTCCTGGAGGCCACGGCTCAGCAGCTCAGGCCCTATCAGCCGCCTGTGGTGATGGGCTTCTCTGGCGTCATCCGCCAGGACCCATCTGCTTGATACCTGTCGCAGCCAGGGCTTGGCAGATCAGTGAGACGACCTGGGGTCTGGCGATCACGCCACCCGGCCTGCCCCGGCTTGCGCACCACGCAAGGGCCGACGCGAGTCGCTGCGCGACCCTTGCGCGGCGCTGGCGGCGCCGGTGCTGAACGGCGGTGTCGTTCGCCAGCCCAGCCATGGCCGCCACTCCCCTCAGCCGCTCCTGCCCGATCCGCATCATCTCGGTGCATCTCCTCGTAGCCCCCGGCTTCCGCGAAGCGGTTGCCGCCGGCCAGCTGCTGCGGGTGCTTTGAGCCCCCGGGGCCGGAGGCCCTCCGCCTCCGGCTTTCTCCTGCCGGCCTTCGGTGGGGCTTGGGCTGCCTGGCAAGAGCAGGTGCCATCCACCGCCATCAGCGGCGAGCCCCATGACTGCAACGCCTCTTCCATCCACACCCAGCAGCACTGCGCTGCCCATTCCCTCCATCCCCGCCTACGAGGTGCTGCTCCAGCAGCAGGAGGAGAGCCGGGGGGTCTTCGGGAGGATGCTGCTGAACTGGCGGCGCCGCAACGGCTGGACCCAGTACACCGCCTGCAGCTGGGCCGAGGCGATCGGTGAACCCTCGCTCGTGATCTCCTACGGCAACCTCTCGGTGATCGAGCAGGGCAAGGCCGGGGAGCTGCGGCAGCGGGCCTTCTGGCAGCTGTGGGAGCTCAACCGCCGCATCGCCTCCGGTGACTGGGGACGGATCGGGGATGCCGAGCTGCGCCACAAGCTTGATGGGGCCACTCCCATCGGGGATGACGCTGCGCCGGTCTGGGGGCCTCTGGAGTTCTGGGCCTGCTACTGCGGCCTGCGGCCAGTGCCACCCGCCTTTGCCTCCACACCAGCTCCTCTGATCGGTGCACGGCAAGCCGCTGCCCTGAGCAGCCGCTGGCGCCGCCAGCTCCAGGCCCTGATCGAGGAGCACCAGCTCGATGCGGCCGTTGCGCTGGACGACCTGATGGTCCTGGCAGGGGAGGAGCACCGTCGCGACTTCTATGCCGTGCTCACCGGCTTTCGTCGCTACACCCCAGCCGAACTGTCGGTGCTGTGGCTGGAGAAGGATCGCTACCGGCCAGAGCTGTGGCTCGAGCAGTGGCAACGGTCGCTGCCGGCCGCCACGGCAGCAGCGGATTGATGCATGAATGCTGTTGATGGCTGCCGCGCCGGCCTCGTCAGAGCGACCGCAGCAAGGCCTCATAGGCCTTGTGTGACCCCACCCAGAACCAGATCAACGTGCCGTCCTTCAGCACTCCGACGGCCCGCCAGTCGAGATCGACACGGGCCGAGTAGATCGGAAGCGTTGTATGGACCTTCTTGAATCTCAGGGATGGATGGGCCGGGTTCTCTTGCCACAGTTGATAGGCGCGCCTGATCTTTCGTCTCCTTTCGAGAGGCGCCTGGGTATAGAGCTGTCTGAACTGATCAGTCGTAACTGAGTTCACTGCAGCTCATCGATGGGCTGCACCCGGCCAGCCTGGAATTCTTGAATGGCTTCACTGGCCATTTGCTCCAGCAGGTTCTGCGATCCAGCGAACAGGGCGCTCCAGCGCTCTTCTGATTCCATTTCCTCGAGCAGGATCGCAGCCAGCACGTTCTGCTCCTCTTCCGGGAGCTTGGCTGCGGATGCCACCGCTGCAGACAGAGCTTGCGTCATCGGTTCCGCTCCAGGTCAGTGGACCCGTTCCATTCTGTCAGGGTCAGCCAGCGGCCACTGGCAGGGGGCGCAGCACCTTGCTCACAGCGACTGCTCGATGGCATCCAGTGCGGCATCGGCGTCGGTGAACTCAGGGCCGTTCTGCTCGGCCGCGATCGAGTCCCACAGGGTCAGCAGGTCATTCACCACAGGCCATGCCGGCAGGACCGGAGGGCTGCGACCTTTCAACCGTAGCGGGGCCATTGGGGCGAGTCACCACCGGGCCGGCGCACACCCACCGCATCCCTCGGCCAGTCCTCGCGCCGCGTCAAGGATCGGGCCAGGCGCCCCAAGGGGGGCGTCCTTGCCGTGGCGCTGTGGCCGGCCGTTGGGGGTGGGGTTCTTCGCCGTCCCCAGGTGGCTTCCCCCGCTTCCTCCCCCCGCCGCCAGCAGCAGCCCCCGGCTCTCAGCCGTTCTGCCCTGCGTGCCCGCAATGCCCTGGTGCTGGAGCACCTGCCGCTCGCTGATGCCCAGGCTTCCGCCGCCGCCCGGCGCCTCTTCCCGCTGGTCGAGCGGGAGGATCTGATCCAGGTGGCCCGAGAAGCCCTGGTGCGCTCCGCTCCCCGCTGCAGAGCCGGCGAGCCCGCTGGGCCCTATCTGCGCCGCTGCATCACCGGGGCCCTGCAGCACCACCTGCGCGATCGCGTCCGCCTGGTACGCATCTCCCGCCGCCGGTGAGTCCTCCCTGCTGGAGCAGCTGGCGGCACCGGCCGGTGAGCCCACGTCGGAGGCCTCCCTCACCAGGCCGGCGCTGGAGCAGCTGGTGGAGCAGCTGCCGGCAGCCCAGGCCACGGCCCTGCGGCTCACCGTCCTCGAGGGGCTCTCCCTGAGGGCCGCCGCGGCGCAGCTGCAGATCAGCCCGATGGCCGTTCAGCGGGCTCAGAAGAAGGCCCTTGCCGCCCTGCGCCAGCAGCTGGTGGGGGTGGGCTGAGGCCCACACGGGTTTCTTGCCAGGTCCGCGTGGCAAGAGCCAGAGGACCCGCCGCCTTCTGGCTCCATGAACCCCTGCTGCGGCTGCTCGGTGCAGCCGCGTCAAACGGTCTGCTCACCGGTCAGATCGTCTTCTCGACCGCGTTTGTCGGCGCCTGTGAGCTGCCCAACTGGATCCAGGCGCCCCGCCTGGTGAATGCCTGCCGGTCGCGCAGCCCGGCTCTCGCCCTGTTCTTCCCCTCCGGCATGCAGACCGCCGTGGCGACCAACCAGCCGGCGCTGGCTCCCGGCCGGCGGGGGGTGTTCCGATGAGCCGCTCCATTTCTGCTGGCGACTACGTCGAGCACTTCGATCCAGACCTTCCGCACCACCGGGCCTGGTTGCTGGCGGTGCTGGAGCAGCTGGTGGCCTATGAACCCCAGGCTCTGGAGGAGGGCGGGACCCTGTGGCGGCTGAGGCCCTCGGGCCTCGCTGGATGGAGGTACAGCCGTGGGCCCTTGGGTTCTCCATGCCGGTCCGTCACGGATCTGGTTTGAGCGAGTGTCCGTCGCCGCCACCATCAGGATTGCCTGGGCTACGGGTTGTTGGATGACTGAAGCAGCGATTAACCGGCATCGTGGGGGGAGCCAGACAGCGCCAGACGTCGTGCTCACCAACATCCCCATTCCCCCGCCCGAACTCCAGGAGCTGCGCCTCAGGCTCAGAGAGGTACTTGCCAAGATCGGCTACTGCATGGCGGCTGGCATGGGCACTGACGAGCAGGTGCTACGTCACGACCTAAGCGTTGAGTCCCCGGACGAGGGCACAGAAGCCAGGCTTGCTGCACTGGCAGCTGCTTTGGAGAGCATTGCCGATGAGGCAGAAGTGTCAGCCGTGCAGGCGGTGTGCGAACACGTGCTTCTTCCTGATCCGCCGGTCACCTCCTGATGATCTCCTCGGACAGCGTTCTGCTCCTGGATCTCAGATCCCAGCACCGATGCTTTGCAGAGCAGAGGTCGCCTATTGGAATCCATTGCATGGGGCCACTTTTTTAAACCTGCGAGCGAGCAGTCGGCAGCTCCAGGGCAATGAACCCTAACCATAGCGGCGTGGTCGCAGCGCCATGGTGATCGTCATGCTTGCGAATCTGCTTCTGCCCGCAATCTCTCAACCTCTTTAAGCCCTAGCCTTTCATTTTTGACCCAGCTGGTAATCGCATCCCAGTCAATCGAATGGCTTCGGCAAACCATGACTGCCTGATCCCAGCATTGCCGATCGAACCCATAAACGTAAGCAGCTAATCGGTCGATCACACAAAGGGTTGGCGTGATCACGCGCAAGGATCCATGCACAGTCTGCAGGATCTCAATTGATCGAGGGTCTGAAATATAGAGATCTCCAAGGCCGAGGGGGCCGGCAGGGAATTCAACCAGCCACTTCGTGCGTGGATGTTCATAGAGCCGCTTTTTTGAACCTCGGACAAAGCCCAAGTGAGCAATCGCATTGAGCAGGCTCTTGGGATCAGCTGAAGTCACAAAATCAAGGTCGTGACTCATGTACTGGTTGTGGCTGTAGATCGATACCGCGCCCCCGCTCGACAAGGTGGCGGTGATCCCAGCTGCCTCCAATGCCTCGCTGATGATCACCGCCAGTTCCTCAATGCTGGTGTCCTCTGTGATTTCAGCCATGGTGGACCAAGGCCTTGCCCGACTGGCGCGGACGTTGCCTCTGGCGGAAATACTGCTGTACCTGTTCGCTGGGCAATAGCTTGAGCTCGGCTTCTAGTAGCTCCTTAAGGTTGCGCACAGTTGGATTCCGATCATTGAAAGAAAAGAGGCGGATGTTGCCCACCAGGCGGCTCACCAGAACGCCCTCTTCTTCAAGGCGCTTCAATTGACGCTGCGTCATATTCAATCCAAAACCGAAGGTCTTGGCGATGCGCAGGGCATGGCCTTCGCCGTAGCACTGAAGAAACAACAGCACTGATGTTGCCGTGCGGTTCCCGAAAATTGCCTCAAGCACGGGGTTCATGATCAGATCAGTCGCCCTCAGAGTGGGTGGCGCAACTCATAGCCTGGGTCAGGCTACCCCAGATAGGGGTGGTTCTGAGCGCGTTGGGGGCGAACCTCTCCCCTTGTTTGCTCCCATGGCGATGCGCCGTACAGTGTCCGTACGTTCCGGGTGGTGTCGCCTTGGCCAGCACCAAGCCGCAGGGCCACCGGCCGGCCAAGACCAGCCGGATCGAGCTGCGGGCCACAGAAGATGACCGCGATCTGCTGGATCGGGCCGCGGCGGCCCTCGGCACCGACCGCAGTTCCTTCTTGCTCTCTCAGGGGCGGCTGGCGGCCCAGCGGGTGCTGGCCGATCGCGAGCAGTTCGTGCTTGATGCCGACGCCCAGCAGGAATGGGAGCGGATCAACAGCCGCCCGGCCCGCAGCCTGCCGGGGCTGGCGCGGCTGCTGGAGCGCCCCTCGCCCTTCCTCACCCCAGCGGCGGATCAGCCCCAGGCATGAGCCGCTACCAACCGCCAGATCTGCTGGCGGTCCGTCATCAGCTCGCCGGCTTCCGCTGCCGCTCCGAGGAGCAGACCACCTGGCTGGTGGAGGTGGCCAAGCAGGCCCATGGGACCGGCACCACCCGCGTGTTTGTTGTCACCGAGGTGGATCAGCCCCAGGTGGTTGCCTATTACGCCTGGTGCATGGCGAGCGTGGCGATCACCGATCTGCCCAAGCGGCTGCGCCGTGGCGCCGGCCGCTACCCCCAGCCCATCGCCTTGCTGGCCCGCCTGGGGGTGGACCAACGCCATGAAGGACAGGGCCTTGGTGCGGCCCTGCTGCTGGATGTGATCACGCGGGTCGCCAGCCTCAGCGAGGCCATCGGTTGCCGCGGCTTGCTGGTGCATGCCGAATCCGAGCAGGCCTGCAGCTTCTACGAGCACCTGATCCCGGAGTTCGAGCGCTCACCCACCGATCCCTTGCACCTGCTGCTGCTGCTCAAGGACATCCGCCGCACCCTGGGCTTGCTGTCGCGTTGATCGGCGCTCATCGTCGGTAACGCAGACAAAACGGAGAGGGTGGGATTCGAACCCACGGACCCTTGCGGGTCGCCGGTTTTCAAGACCGGAGCCATCAACCACTCGACCACCTCTCCAGTGATCACCCCGGCACGCCGGAGCGCCTCCATGATCCCACGGCTCAGCCGGCCGCGGGGCCACCGCTGCCGGCGCGGCGCTCCAGCTGGCTCGGCACCCCGCGGGCGCCGCCGGGCAGCGTCTGGCGGGAGCGGGGGCCGCTCCAGGCCGCCAGGTAGTGGTGCGACTGGGCGTCGAGGCGGCGGACGGATGTGAGGTTGATGTTCTCGACCACGGCGCCGGTGCCGGACCCGGTGACTGGATCCGGAGCCTCGAGGCCCGCGGGGCTGGCGGTGTGGGCGCGGCCGAAGTAGAGGCGGACGCCGTCGAGGTCGGCGCCCTCCAGATTGGCGCCGGCCAGGTTCGCCCCCGCCAGGTTGCAGTCGCGCAGGTCGCAGCCGGAGAGGTCGGCGCCGCTGAGGTCGGCGCCGTTGAAGTCGATGCCGCGCAGGTCGGTGCCGGACAGGTCCACCCCGCGCAGGATGCGATGCAGCCGGATCACCGGCACGCCGTGGAAGCGGTCGATCTCGTAGTTGCCGCGGCCGTCGAGGATCGCCCGGCCGAGGCGCCGGTCGCGCTGGAGCGGCGTGAGCAGGCGGGCGTGGGAGAGGAAGCGCAGCACCCTGGCCTTGCCCTCCCGGTCGATGCTGCTCAGCACGGCCGCCAGCCGCCCTTCCGCGAGCATCCGCTCGAGGGGCCAGTCCTCCAGCAGGCCCTCCTCGTCGATGATCATCTCGGAGATGCCGTGGATGAAGCTGTCGATCGTCTGGGCCTGGGTGATGCGGTTCTGCTGGCCCGTGAGCCGCTGATCCACCATCACCTGCCGCCAGGCGATCGCCAGCGCCACCAGGGCCACCAGGATCTGGCCCACCGCACCGATCACGCCCTCGCCCAGGGCGCTGATCGCTTCCCAGTTGGCCTTGCGATAGAGATCCAGGAACGGATCCCACCAGCCCAGAGAAACCGGGATCGCCAGCGCTGCCAGCACCAGCCCCACCAGCGCCAGCAGCCGGGTGGTGGGAACGTCGTCGATGCGCAGGGTGAGCTGGCGCCAGAGGGGGGGCAGCAGCTGACGCAGGGCAAGCGCCAGCGTGATCGCGGCGGCCGGCAGCGTGAGCCAGGGCAGGCGCGCCACCAGACCGATGCCGGTGAGCAGCAGGCCCACGAGCAGTTGCAGCGACACCGAGCGGTTGATGCGGCTCAGGGTGCCGGTGGAGCGGAACGGCGGTGGTGCCGTGTCGGATGTGGCCAGCGGGAAACCGCTGGAGGGCTCGTCATCGTCGAGATCGGCTTCCGGGGGCGGCGGGGCGTCGGGATCGAAGCCTCCGGGTGGGCGGTCGCTGCGCATCATCCGATCGGGGCGCTCTGGAAGTAGAAGCCTGCCGCCAGGATCAGGTAGGCCGCCAGCAAAAGCACCCCCTCCAGCCAGTCGGAGCGGCCATCGAGTGTGACCAGGTTGCTCACCACCACCGCCGTGCCCACCGCCACCAGCTCGTAGATCTCGAAGCTCAGATCCAGCGGGTGCCCCAGCAATGGTCCCAGCAGCACCAGGACCGGCACCACCAGCAGGGCCACCAGCAGGGTGGAGCCCAGGGCCACCGACACCGAGAGGTCCATTTTGTTCTTGCGGGCCATCGTGACGGCGGTGAGGTACTCGGCCGCGCCACCCAGCAGGGGCAGCAGCACCACGCCGGTGAACAGGGACGAGAGGCCCAACCCCTCGGTGACGTGCTCCACCACGCCCACGAACAGTTCGGAGGCATAGGCGATCCCCGCCGTCGCCCCGATCAGCACCGCCAACCAGGGCACCAGCGGCGGACGGTGGACATGCTCGCCCTGGAGTTCGTCTTCCAGATCGACCTCGGCCACCTCGTAGAGGGTGCGGTGGGTGCGCAGCGAGAACAGCAGGGTGAGGGCGTAGACGAGCAGCAGGATCCAGGCCACGAAGATCGAGAACGATTCGCGGCTGCTGCCGATCACCGCATCGCCGCCGGCGCCGCCGTCGCTGAGGGCGGCGAGGCTGGGCAGCAGGATCGCCACCACGGCCAGGGTCATCGCCGAGCCGTTCACGCGGGCCACCACGGGCTGGAAGGTCTGCTCCTTGCGGCCGATGCCGCCCGCCAGCATCGAGAGGCCCAGGGCGAGCAGCAGGTTGGCCATCACGGTGCCGGTGATGCTGGCCTTCACGATCTCCACCAGTCCGGCCCGCAGGGCCACCAGGGCGATGATCAGCTCGGTGGCGTTGCCGAACACGGCGTTGAGCAGGGCGCCGATCGAGGGGCCGAGGGTGATCGAGAGCTCCTCGGTGGCGGTGCTCAGCCAGATCGCCAGCGGGATGATCGCCAGCATCGCGGTGAGGAACACCGCGCCCTCTCCCCAGGCCAGGGTTTCGGCCGCCATCGACAGGGGCAGAAACACCAGCAGCCCCAGGGCGATCTTGTTGCGCAGCGACATCGGCAGAGGCTGATCCGCCTCATTGTGGAGGGAACCGCCTCTCCTGGACCGCTACGGCGCCGCCGCCGGCCTTTTCTGCTGACAGGCGGCCAGATCAGCCAGCACGTCCCTGTGCCTCAGGGCCCCAGCGCCCCCACCGGCAGCACGGCAACACCATCCGGGCGGCGGTAGCCGTAGCCGCTGCCGCAGACCACCGCCAGGAAGGCGGGATCACCGGTGCGGCGGGTGTCGATCTGCTGGCGGAAGCGCAGCAGGCCGGCGGCGGCGGCCTCCACCTGGCCCGGGCCCAGCTTCACCTCGATCGCGCCCCAGCGGCCATCACGCAGCTGCACGATCGCGTCCACCTCCACGCCGTAGTTGTCGCGGTAGTGGAACACCTCACCATCGAGCGCCTGGGCCAGCACGCGCAGGTCGCGGATCACCAGCGACTCGAACAGCAAGCCCAGCCACTCCAGATCCTTGAGGAGCCGATCGGGGCTGCCGCCGAGGGCCGCCACCGCCAGGGAGGGGTCGCAGAAGTGGCGCCGGGGTGCCTGGCGCAGGGCCGCCTTGGAACGCAGATGGGGACGCCAGGCGGGCTGGTGTTCCAGCACCATCAACCGCTCCAGGGCCTGGAGATGGTCGGCCACGGTGCGCGGGTCGAGCGGGCCATCGGCGCCGCCGGCATCGGCCGCCAGGGTGGCGAGGCTCGCCTCGGTGGCGACGTTGCGGCCGAGGGAGCGCAGCAGGGCCCCCAGCCGCTGGGGATCCCGTCGCCGCCCATCCACCCGTTGCACGTCCACCTGACGCACCTGCTCCAGATAGTCGCGGGCGGCGCGGCAGGCGGCGCCCAGGGGGCGTTCCAACTGGGCGGGCCAGCCGCCGCGGCACACCAGCTCGGCCAGATCCGCCACTGCCAGCCCTGGATCGCTGCAACTCGGCGGCTCCCCCGCCAGCAGCGCCGCCAGCGAGACGACGCCCTGGCTGGCGCCGGTTTCCCGCAAGGTCATGGGCCGCAGCCGCAGAAACGAGAAGCGGCCCGTCCCGGTGTGCCGCTCTGCGTCATCGGCCGGCACCGCCGAACCGGTGAGCAGGAACTGGCCGGGTGCCTCCATGGCATCCACGGCTCGCCGCACCTGGTTCCAGAGCGCCGGCTCCACTTGCCATTCATCCAGCAGGCGCGGCCGAGGCCCCGCCAGCACGAGGCCGGGATCCACCGCCAGCGCCTGGCGGGCGCCGGTGTCCCCATCCAGCAGCACCGCGGAGGCGGCCTGCTGCTGGGCCATGCGGGTTTTGCCGCAGGCTTTGGGGCCCTCGATCACCACGGCGCCAGCGGAAGCCAGGCAGGCACGCAGCTCGGCGTCGGCGATGCGGGGGCGGTAGCCGGAGGCCATGCGGCAGCAGCCAATGCAGCAGATGTCGGAACTCTAATGCTGAAAACGTCGATCTTCTGATGTAGGAAACGTTGCCCAGCTGATGCAGGAAACGATGAGCCGAAGGACCCCGGGTCACTCCCGTGGCCACCGTGGCTGCACGCGGCAATCCCTTCGAACGCTGCCCCTGAGTGGCAGGCATGAAGCTATCGCTATTGAAGTCTACTTGATGGCGGCCTGTCCACTCCAGGGGCGTGTTCGAAGGTGTTGCATCTCCACAGGCAGCGTTTGAGGGCCTACACCTTGCCAGCAGATTTTAAGTAACCTCCGCTTCGCATCTCACAATCGCGCTCAACTTCAGACCCAAGGCCGTGACCACCTTCAGGATGGTGTTAAAGCACGGACTGGGCTCACCAGACAAGGCCTTGTGGAGGCTCTCCCTGGAAAGTCCTGAGTCTCTGGCCACCTGGGTCATCCCCTGGGCCCGTGCAATGTCTCCCAAGGCCTTAGCTATGAAGGCGGCATCTCCATCAGCCTCCTCGATGCAGGTTCCAGGTAGGCCGCCATCTCTTCTGGAGTTCGTAGATGCTCGGCAACGTCGTAGGGGCTGGTCGTGATTTTCATCAGATCTCCTCAGCCAGGTTGTCTGCCAGCAGAACGGCCCCATCAATGTCCTTTCCTTGTTAGCTCTTGTCTCCGCCAGCCAAAAGGATGATCAAGGCGGTTTCCCTCTGCAGGTAGTAGACCCTGTATCCAGGGCCATGGTTGATCCGCAGCTCCGACACGCCGGCCCCAACGGGTTTGACGTCACCAGGATCGCTGCCGACGAGGCGTTCCACTCCCGCTTGATCTCCGGATCGAGCACGGAGGGACTGGTCTGGTCGTCGGCCCGGTAGCCGAGTTCGATGACGTAGGAGACGTTTCAGCGACGATGTCCAGCCACAGCAGTGCTGCCTCCCGCCTGCCGCCGCTGCCCGCTCTATGGACCCCTTTGCGGTGGCGTTCGGTGGAGAGCCTCGGGATCCGGATGCGGCGGCGGTAATTCGGGCAGGTGATGGCCGAAAAGGCCGCAGCAGGTGCGGATGCTGCGGCCAGAGGAGGCTGGGGAGGCAATCAACGCTGGAGCGTGGGGGCTAGCAGCTAGCGAACGCCGCAGCTGCCAGGCGCTGGAGACGCTGCTGGCCTTGTACTTGTAGAGCCACCAATACCGCGGCCACCACAGCGGCGCCGCAGACGCCGGGCCTGGATCCAGGCAAGACCGACACCGAAGATGGGTAAGGGGGCGGGGACAGGCTGTGGCGTTAGTTGCAGCAATTGACCGTTGACCCCGTTGCCATCGTTGGTGACATAGATCGTGCCATCCGGGTCGACAGCCAGAGCGGTGGGATTGACAAGATCAGAGAACAGTGTCTCGACGCTGCCGTCAAGGCCCAGTTTCAGAATGCTGCCGGGAGCAGACGCCCAATAGTCATTGCGGTACTGAAGCAAGTAGAGAGAATTGTCCGGTCCTGCGGCAATGTCAACGAGATTACTGAAGCCGCTGGCAAACGTGGTGACTGGATTGACGAAGTCGTAGCGGAAGACGTCGGCTGACCCGGGGGCGAATGGAAAACCTGAAAGCTGGGCGATATAGAGAAATCCGTCAGATCCGATGGCCAATCCGGTGGGCACGGTCTGGGCGGAATATACGGGTGGTAAGCCTGGGGGAGCGTTGTTGGGAGTGTTGACGTCCTTGTTCGGGAAGACGTGCACCAAGGAGACTTGATTGGTGCTGTTGGCCTTAACGAGGCTGTTGCCGGCGGCATCGGTGACATAGGTGTCGCTGCCGTGCACCACCAGGTCCCAGGGATTGCTGTCGACAGCAGTGGGGTGTGGATTATTTGACACTTCGAAAGCAGTGATGTTGGCCAGGGGGGTCACGGTGCTGCCAGCCAGGTTGATGGAGACCGTCTGGCCGAACATCTCGCCTGGGCCGGGGAACGGGCTGGCACCGCCTTCGTTACCGAAGACGCCCATGAGTTGACCACTTCCGTTGAAGGTGAGTTTGTTCAGGCCGGTTGCATCGTCATAGAGCCCAGAGTTCTGCCGCGCCAGGGAGGGGAGGCCGGTGATTGTACGGGAGTAAGAGTTGGTTGAGAAGTTGAACAGGCCCAGGGCCCCGCTGGTGCCATAGCAAACGCTGTTACCGCTGCCGCCGGTGAGGCAGGAACCATTGCCACCTCGTCCCGCTTCGCTGAGTACCAGGTTGCCGTCGGGATCGATCGCCACCCCCCGCGGACTCTCCAGACCCGTTGCCAAGGTTTTGGCCTTGTAGGTGGGTGCCGCTTCGGCTGCTAAATCTAATACCAGCAGGCTGGCGGAGGCGCAGGCCCCGAAGGCAAGGAGGCGGAGGCGCTGAATCAAATCAGATTTAGGTAGCGAAAGTTGCTTGGGCATGGCAGGTTAGCGGTCAAACGCATTTTCTTTCGCATTTAAACACATGTCTATCGTCCTATGACGATTGTTTTCCAGGGCTGATTGGGACTGCCCTTATGACAGGGCTAGTTCAAAGTGTGTCACAGGCGTCCTGGCCGGGCCTGCCAGCATGGGGTGAGGTCGGCGGGATCGCCCCCTCCCTGTGCCTGAAACCGCTTCTGCCCCAACCGGTCTCGACCTGATCAGCTTTCTGCAGGCGATCCCTGATGTCCGTATGCGGCGTGGGGTCCGTATCCCGGCCTGGTGCCTGCTCCTGGTGGTGGTGCTGGGGATTTTGAGCCGTTGCCAGAGCCTGCGGGATCTGGATCGGTTCGCCATCAGCCACCACAGCGTGCTGACCGAGACACTTGGGCTTCAGCTGCGGCGGCCACCGACGGATTCGGCATTTCGCTACTTCTTGCAGCAGGTGGATGTCGGCGCCCTCTGCGCCGCTATCCGTGACTGGACGATCGCTCAGATCCCCGGCGGTGCAACCGATCTCGACCAGTTGATGTGCGACGGAAAGACACTGCGGGGATCGATCGAGCCCACGCCCGGCGGTGGTTCGGCGTTCATTGCCCAGGTGACGCGGTATTCGGGAGCCCTAGGCGTGGCGATCAGCCAGGCCTTTTACGCCACTGGTGAGAACCACGAGCGTGCGGTTCCGCCAGCTTCTCGGCGAGCTGGATCTGGAGGGCGTGCTGATCCAGGCGGATGCCCTCCACACGCAGCGACCGTTTTCGACAGCTCCAGGAGCAGGGGGCCGACTTCCTCCTGACGGTCAAAGTCAATCAGAAGACGCTCCATCGTCAGATCCGCAGCCAGTTCCAGGGAAAGCGCCACATCCCTTTTGTGGCAACGGATCACGAGATCGGCTACGGCCGCGACATCACCTGGACACTGCGGGCCAAACAGGCTCCGGAACACATCCGCGAGACATGGAGCGGCACCAGCTGGATCGTGGAGGTGAGCGCCACATGCACCCGCGACGGCAAGCCATTTCAGGCCACCCATCTGCTTCTCACCAGCCTGCGCACCACCTCAGAAGCCTTGCTGCAACTGGTGCGAGACCGCTGGAGCATCGAGGGGTGGCACTGGATCCGCGACACCCAGCTCCATGAAGACGCGCACCGCTATCGGGGGAACGGCGCTGGAGCGATGGCCACGCTGCGGACGGCAGCCCTAAACCTGCTCCGCCTGTCGGGATTTCAGTCGATCCGGGCCGGCATGCAGGCGGTGATGCACGACATCACGGCGCTGCTGGCGATGGCGAGGACACAACCAGAGCCAGCCCCGAATTGAAACTTTGAATCAACGTCATCCGCGCCGCTGGAGCCGTAGCACTCGCTGCTGGTAACAACCGGAGGTGGTGTGGATCAATCCATCGCCACCAGAAAACGGCATCACTGCCGCTACGTTGATGAAGGCCGCCTGACAAACAGCAGGGGCGTCCTCTCTCCTGGCAGTTGCCGATCCTTCGAACGCTCATCATCACCCGCCCAAAGCGGCAAATGCTGCAATAGGTTGATTATGGCGTGGGCCGGGTGGATGATGATGTTGGATGGCCATAACGAAAGGCATTCAGATATCCTACTCGCTTGTTGATTGGTCTATATACTACTTCCCTTCAGGAGCCGTAGCAGCAGCCCCGCCAGGCTTGCCTATGTATTTCTGTCCTGTTTCGCCGATTTGAAACAGAGTAAAGATCATTGCAACTATTCCCAGTAGCTTAAACAGCCATGAATCCGAAAAGGCGTGGATCCTGCTTGGGATATTTGAGCGTGCGGTTCGAACTTTACGCTTGCAAAGCAGGTTAAACAATGAGTAAAACCAATAGACCTTGCTTATTGTGGACTTATGCATCTTGACATACTCTTTTGCCCTAAATGCATCGGACTCTTCCTTTCCGCTAAGCATGTCACGTGGCTTCCCGCCATTCAATTCCATAAGTGCTGGCATTTGCGGATGATCTACGCAATCCTTGCCATAGATTTCCAGCAGAAGCGCGGAAAGATCAAACTTCTTTGAATCATTTATCTTGTAGGGAGACCTATCTGGATGATGAACGCGATATCTATGTTCTAAGGCTTCAAAGCCATAGACTATATTCGACATTTTCCAATGCAGCCAGGAGCAATGCGGATGCTCAGAAGCAAATACAAAAAAGTCCTCAAGCATTATTTTCTCAAGTTCATCATATTCCTTTGCATCGATAACATCCTTGTCATAGCGGAGTATCTCCGCCACCAGATGTATCGAAAAGCTGTGCAGCGTCTTGCTTCCTGCATGAAGAACTGCAATCGAGGTTATTCGTGGTGAGAGGCCAGAATTCGAATCATCCAAGCCCTCGCATGAGTAATGTATAACAAGCAATGAGTCGGGATTCTTATGTAGCGATGCTACTTTTCCCCTCGCATCCATTGCAGAAGATACCAAGCGCACGTCATTTGTCTTCGATTTTAGCCATCATCACAGCTTTTTGCCAAGCCCATCCAACGCTGCCCCTGAGTGGCAGGCAGGGAGCCTGGGGTGGCGAAGCAGAGGGCTCATGGTGGCCTGTCCACTCGAGGGGCTTGTTGGACTAAGCCGCTGCGCGGCAGATTCAAACCCATTATAGCCCACTCTCCGAAATATGCCTAAACGATGATGGGTTGATTGCAGGCAGGCATGAGCTGGCGTGCGGATGACGCTCGCCCAGGAGTCTCGCAGTTCCACAGTGAAGGATGCACACCGTCATGGGTGTGTGATTTCTTTCATCCCCTTGGGGGGAAACCTCACCATGGAACAACACGAACAGGAGCGCTTTGACCTGCTCTATGCCCAGCATCTGCAAGCCCTGAAACTTCAAGGAAAACGGTGTAAGACCATTGACGGCTACTCCAGGGCGGTGCGCCGCATCGCAGGCTACTTCAAGCGCTGTCCTGACAACCTTACAGCTGCTGATCTGAAAACCTACTTCGCCTGGATGGTTGAAAACTACTACTGGAGCAGTGTCAAGGTGGATCTTTGGGGGTTGTCGTTTTTCTTTCGACACGTCCT
>JBKDPV010000017.1:0-55425 GCA_046342315.1 Cyanobacteriota bacterium | reverse complement strand
GTGAGCGGCCAGGGCAGGGCTGGTGGCCGGAGCGGGGCAGCCCAGTTCGGCGCTCAGATCGAGCGGCAGGATTGCCGGGTCCCCCGGTCCGTGGAGAGCCGCTGGCCAGCGGCGATAGGGGATCGGTTCGGTCAGACCCTGCCGCACCGGATTGGCGGCCTGGCGGTAGTCGTAGATCTCGGCGTTGGCCAGCCCATCGTGGGAGGCCGCTCCGGTGCTGAGGGTCTGGGTCATGGCGGCGGTCGACCCATCGGGTCGATGAAGTTCCTTTGTGGCAACGCTATGCCCAGATCAACACAGCCGTGGTTGCTGAGGAACGGAACCTCTGATCGGCCCCACCAGCAGTCCTGATCGGGAGGTGACGGAATGGAAGCGTTCCCGTATTCAGGGAGGGAGGTCAGCCCCCTGCCACCGCCGGCACGATGCTCACCTCATCGCCGTCCTTGAGGGGAGTGGCCTGATTGTCGAGGAAACGGATGTCTTCGCTGTTCACGTACACGTTCAGGAAGCGGCGAAGCTTGCCGTTCTCGTCGCACAGCCGGCCGAGAATGCCGGGAAACTTGACCTCCAGGGCCTGCAGCAGCTGATCCACGCTGCTGGCCTCCACCGACACATTGGCCAGGTCGGCGGTGAACTTCTGCAGCGGGGTGGGGATCAGAACCTGAACGGCCATGGTCGAGAGGTGGAATCGGTGGTGAAGGAAGGAGTGTGCCCTGCGAATGCCCGGCTCAGCGGGCGGCATGGCTGGCCTGGGCCAGGGCCCAGTCCGTCTGGAAGCTGTCGAGCCGGGCTTCGATCGTGTAAGGAGCACCGATGGCGTCCGCCACGGCTTCGGTGGTTTTCAGGCCGTTGCCGGTGATGTACGCCACCGTGGTTTCGCCGGGGTCGATCCGGCCCTGCTCCACCAGCTTCTTGAGCACCGCGATCGTGGTGCCGCCAGCGGTTTCGGTGAACACCCCTTCGGTTTCGGCAAGCAGCTTGATGCCCTCGATGATCTCGGCATCACTCACGGCGGCGATGCTGCCGCCGGTGCGGTTGGCGATGTCGATGGCATAGGGACCGTCGGCCGGATTGCCGATGGCGATCGATTTGGCAATGGTGTGGGGCTTCACCGGGGTGATGAAGTCGCGGCCCTCGGCGAAGGCCTGGGCGATGGGGGCGCAGCCTTCGGCCTGGGCGCCGCTGAAGCGCACCGGCTTCTCGTCCACAAGGCCCACCTTGATGAACTCGTCGAAGCCCTTGCGGATCTTGGTGAACAGCGATCCGGAGGCCAGAGGCGCCACGATGTGATCGGGCAACTGCCAGCCGAGCTGCTCGATCACCTCATAACCGAGTGTTTTCGAGCCCTCGGAGTAGTAGGGGCGCAGGTTGATGTTCACGAAGCCCCAGCCGTAGGTGTTGGCCACCTCTGAACACAGACGGTTCACCTGGTCGTAGTTCCCCTTCACCGCCATCAGGGTGGGGTTGTAGATCAGGGTGCCGAGCACCTTGCCCAACTCCAGGTCGGAGGGGATGAACACGCAGCACTCCAGGCCGGCATGGGCGGCGATGGCGGCGGTGGAGTTGGCCAGGTTGCCGGTAGACGCGCAGCTCACGGTGGTGAAGCCCAGCTCGCGGGCACGGGTGAGGGCAACCGACACCACCCGGTCCTTGAACGAGAGCGTGGGCATGTTGACGCCGTCGTTCTTGATGTAGAGATTGCGGAGGCCGAGGCGGTGGGCCAGGCGGTTGGCCTTCAGCAGGGGCGTGAAGCCGGTGCCCACGTCGATCGGTTCACCCGCGATCGGCAGGAAGTCGCGGTAGCGCCAGATGGAGGCGGGACCGGCCTCGATCGTGGCTCGGCTCACCCGGCTCCTGATCGCCTCGTAGTCGTAAACGACCTCAAGGGGGCCGAAACAGACGTCCTCGCAGACGTGACGAGCGCCGGCCTCGTAAGGGTGGCCGCATTCCTTGCACCGCAGACCTGTGAAGGTGGACCGGGAGAGGGTGACGGTCACGGCATGCACCGGAAGTGGGGTGAGGCTAACAGCGGCGGCCGGAATCACCCATTAACTCCGACCATGGGCATCGGGATTAGTGACAGCTCAGCCTGCGCTTGTGATTCCGTCGCCGCTCCTTAGCCTCCGGTAGCGCACATCAAGGTTCTGGGTGCCGATCTCCCGCCGGCTGCTTGTCCCGCTGCTCCTCGGTTTCACCGCCTTGCTGAGCGGGCCGCTTCTGGCAGCGCGTCTGTGGGTGGAGTGGAGCTGGTTCGCCCAGTTCGGCTGGGGCTTGGTGCTTCTGCGCCGTCTGGGCCTTCAGCTGCTGCTGGCGCTGCTGGGCCTGGGTCTGGGGCTGGCGATGCAGCGCTGGCTGGGTGAGATCTGGCGACGTGATCTGCCCTCGACGGGCGGCGGGCGACGGCTGGCCCTGGAACCCCCCGCCTATGCGACTTCGCTTCTGCTGCTGGTGCTTGGCCAGCTGCTGCCCCTGCTACTGCTGTTGAGCCTGGCCACCCGCCTCCTGAGCGATCCCTTCGATGGTGGGCGTCTGCACGGTCTTCTGCCGTTGTTCGAGGCTGCTCGGTCTCTGCCAGGCGGTGGGTTCGCCGCCGCCCCAGTGCCTGTCGCTCTGGCCTCTGCGGTGATCGGCTTGCTGATCTCCCTGCTGCGCTGGCCCCAGGCCACGGCGCGGGTGCTGGCCGGTCTGGGCTCCGCCGCCGCCGCCGTGGTGATCGCCCGCGGCTGGGGGTTGTGGTCCCTGGCGCTGCTGATTCCCGAGGCCGGTCTCAGGGAACCGCTGCTTGGCGCCGACGTCAGCTTCGCCCTGGCCCGGTTTCCGGCCCTCGCGCTGCTGCTCAGCGTGGGCCTTGCCCTGCTGCTGCTGCACCTCGCCGCGGCCCTCTGGGGGCAGCTGGCCCGGCCGCCGCACCCGAGCGATGGTCGCTTCGGGGGATTCGAGGAACGACAGTTGCGGGCGCTGCGCCTGCCGCTCGGCCTGCTGGCGCTGGGAACGGCGGCAGGGTTCTGGCTGGCTCGCCACCAGCTGCTGCTGAGCACCACCGGCAGCGTTCCCGGAGCCGGTTGGGTGGATGTTCACGTCTCCCTGCCACTGCGCACGCTGGCGGCGCTGCTCGCCCTGATCACCGCTCTGCTGCTGCTGCTTCCCCTGCCCCGGCGAGGCTGGCGCGCCCTCACCTTCCTGGCCACTGCCGGCCTGATGGTGCTGGTGTCCCTGCTGGAGGCGCTTCTGCTGCCCGTGCTGCAACTGCTGGTGGTGAATCCGCGGGAGCTCGAGCGGGAGACTCCCTATCTGCGCCGCTCGATCCAAGCCACCCGGGCGGCCTTCCAGCTCGACCGGATCCGCACCCGCAACGTCAATCCCAACCCGCGCCTGACCCGCGAGGACCTGGCCAGCAGCGAAGCCACGATCCGCAACATCCGCCTCTGGGATTCCCAGCCGATGCTGGCCACCAACCGCCAGCTGCAGCAGCTGAGGGTTTTTTACCGCTTCTCCGAACCGGCGGTGGACCGCTACCGGATGGGCTCGGGCGCGAAAGCTCAGCAGCAGCAGGTGATGATCACCGCCCGCGAAATGGACAGCTCCGGCCTGCCCGCCGCCGCCCGCACCTGGCTCAACCGCCATCTGGTGTTCACCCACGGCCAGGGATTCACGGTGTCGCCGGTGAACACCAGTGGCCCCGACGGACTACCGGAGTACTTCATCAGCGACCTGGGCTCCAACACGCGCGTCAGCGGCAGCCCTGAGCTGGGGATCAGCCGCGAACAGGTCGAGAAGGCCATCCCGATCGGTCGTCCCAGCCTCTATTTCGGCTCCCTGGACTTGAGTTATGCCCTGGCGCCCACCCAGGTGCGGGAGTTCAATTACCCCGAAGGCGAGGCGAATGTCTACAGCCATTACACCGGTTCTGCCGGGATTCCGATCGGCAGTGCTGCCGGGCGGCTGGCCGCCGCCCTCTACCTGCGTGAACCCCGTCTGTTGGTGGAGGGCTCGCTCACGCCCAGGACCAGACTCCTGCTGCGGCGGGAGGTGCGCGAGCGGGTGGGCCGGCTGGTGCCGTTCGTGCGTTTTGAAGCCGAGCCCTATTTGGTGTCGGTGCGCCTTGAACGCCAGAGCGGTCCCTTCCCTGCGGGCCAGCATCAGTTCTGGATCGTCGACGGCTTCACCACCAGTCGCTCCTATCCGTACAGCGCACCGGTACCTGGGCGTGAAGATCTGCGCTACCTCCGCAATTCGGTGAAGGCCGTCGTCGACGCTTACAACGGCCGGGTGGCGCTGTACGTCGCCGAGCCCGGCGATCCGCTGATCAGCGCCTGGCGCCGCCTGTTTCCGGAACTGTTCGCGCCACTGGCCGCCATGCCCGCGCCGCTGAGGGCCCACATCCGCTACCCGATCCCTCTGTTCGAACTGCAGACCCGGCAGCTGCTCCGGTATCACGTCACCGATCCATCGATCTTCTACAGCGGCGATGATGTCTGGCAGATCCCCAAGGAGATCTACGGCTCTGAGCAGGTGCCGATGGAGCCCTATCACATCAGCGCCCAGCTGTCACCGGAGCTGGCCCCCGAGTTCCTGCTGCTGCAGCCGCTCACGCCCCTGGCGCGGCCCAATCTGGTGGCCTGGCTGGCGGCCCGCAGCGACCACCCCAACTACGGGCAGCTGGAGCTGCTGCGCTTCCCCAGCCAGACGCCGATCCTTGGCCCCGAGCAAATCACGGCGCTGATCAATCAGAACCCGCGCATCAGCCAGCAGTTCGGCCTGTGGAACCGCTCCGGTGCCGAGGTGGTGCAGGGGAATCTGCTGGTGATGCCGGTGGGCAGGGGCCTGCTGTATGTGGAACCGATCTACCTCCGTGCCCGCAAGGGTGGACTGCCTACCCTGACGCGGGTGGTGGTGAGCGACGGCACCCGCATCGCCATGGAGCCGACATTGCGGCAGGCCATCGACGCCTTGCTCGACCCCAAACGCTCCCTGGCGGCTGAAGCCCCTACGCCGGTGGCCGGGCCCTCCAGCTTTCCCGCAGCCACCACACCCTGAGCGGTTGGCAAGAAAAAAGGGCCCGTGAGGGCCCTCTCTGTGGATTGGCTCGAAAGCGCAGCGGAGCTGGCGATGGCGGATCAGGCTGCGACAGCGGTCTTCGGGTCGAGTTCGCCCTTGGCGTACTTGACGGCGTAGTAGTTGATGTCGCGCTGCTTGATCTTGCTGGCGTTGCCGGCGCACCAGAACTGCTGGTAGCGATCCAGGCACACCTGCTTCATGTACTGACGGGCAGGCTTGTTGAAGTGGCGGGGATCGAAGTTGGCGGGATCCTTGGCGGCGGCTTCACGCACGGCAGCGGTGAAAGCCAGGCGGTTGTCGGTGTCGATGTTCACCTTGCGCACGCCGTTGCGGATGCCTTCCTGGATCTCCTCGACGGGCACGCCGTAGGTCTCAGGGATGGCGCCGCCGAACTTGTTGATCATGTCGAGCCATTCCTGGGGCACCGACGAGGAGCCGTGCATCACCAGGTGGGTGTTGGGGATGGCTTTGTGGATCTCGGCGATGCGGCTGATCGCGAGCACCTCTCCGGTGGGCTTGCGGGTGAACTTGTAGGCGCCGTGGCTGGTGCCGATGGCGATCGCCAGGGCGTCGACCTTGGTCTTGGCCACGAAGTCGGCGGCTTCGGCGGGATCGGTGAGGAGCTGGTCGTGGGAGAGGGCGCCCTCGAAGCCGTGGCCGTCCTCGGCCTCACCCTTGCCGGTCTCCAGGGAGCCGAGGCAGCCCAGTTCGCCTTCCACGCTCACGCCCACGGCGTGGGCCACATCCACCACGTCCTTGGTGACGGCCACGTTGTACTCATAGGAGGCGGGCGTCTTGGCGTCGGCTTCCAAGGAGCCATCCATCATCACGGAGGTGAAACCGTTGGTGATGGCGCCGAAGCAGGTGGCGGGGCTGTTGCCGTGATCCTGGTGCATCACGATGGGGATGTCCGGGTAGGTCTCCACGGCCGCGATGATCAGGTGGCGCAGGAAGTTCTCGCCGGCATACTGGCGGGCGCCGCGGGAGGCCTGCAGGATCACCGGAGAGTCGGTCTCGTAGGCCGCCTCCATGATCGACTGCACCTGCTCCAGGTTGTTCACGTTGAAGGCAGGGATGCCGTAGCCGTTCTCGGCGGCGTGGTCGAGCAGCAGCCGAAGCGGAACGAGCGCCATGGGAAAACCTCGCGGAGGGGTGGGGACGGAAGGGCCTCGACGGTGGTCGAGGGTGGTCGACGAGCGACCGGGTGACGGACCGTGACAGGGGACGCCGGGAGGAGAATCCACGAAACCGTCCCCGTCAGGGCCGGGCCTGGCGGCGACTTTAGGCGATGCCAGGGCACGAAAAAGGCCCCGCCGGCGGGCGGGGCCTCCGCAGGGCGCTGAGCCCTGCTAAGGAGCTCGGCTCAGTCGATCAGGTGCTGGCGGCGCAGGGCCTGGACGCAGAAGGCGTCCTGGCGTGCGGCGCGACGGGCCTCCTCGGCCTGGCGGGCCATCTGCTTGGCAGTGGTGATGGTCATCGGTGCCTCCGTTCGGGATTCCCGGGCCTGGATGGGCCGCGGGGTGGATGGCGCGTTGCTTCGGGGGATCCCCTACTTCCACCGAGGCAGGGCGGACCCTCCCTCGACCAACGATTGAGGCAACTGTAGCGGTTGCTACTGAAGTGAATTGTTTGCAGTGATACCCGGTCACGTTCAGCCGTCGACCGTGCCTCCGCCCTCCCGGGCTCGGTCGCAGCAGCGCTGGCTGGCCGCCGCCTCCGCCAGCCCCGGCACCATCGGTCGCCGCTCCTGGATCGCCATTGCCCATCCCTCGATCAGCCGCCGCACCGGCGCGATCCGCCCGTCCTCCCAGGTGCGGGCGAAGGCCAGGGCGGGATCCGCCGCCACGGGCCGCAGCGGTTCCCCCGCCGGCGCGATCCACACCTGGAACCCATGCACGTAGTCGGCCTGGTTCGACGAGCCCAGCACGAGGGTGGCCTCGCTGCCGTAGAGCTCGATCCAGCAGCCCCGGCCCTGGCGCGTGACCGAGGCCAGGCTCACCTGGGCGGGCACTGAGCGGCCGTCCGGTCCCTCCAGCTCCATCTGAATCAGGGCGATGTCCTCGGCGTCCACCGCCGCTGAACCGCTGCCATCTGGAAGAGGCCGCTCGCCGATGGCGGTGGAGAGCTGGGCCCGCAGGCTGCGGCTCGGACCGACGAACCAGTGCAGCATGTCGAAGGCATGGGTGCCGAGGGCCCCCAGCACCCCGCCGCCCTCTGCTGCCTGGGAATACCAGGTAAAGGGGCGGCTGGCATCGGCCCGGCTGCTCATCAGCCAGTCGAGCTTCACCAGCCAGGGATCACCCAGCACCCCCTCCTCGAGCAACTGATGCAACTGCTGGAAGAGGGGAACCGCCCGGTACTCGAAGTCCACGGCCACCGTCAGCCCGCGCTGCAGGGCCTGGCGCTGCAGCTCCTCTACCTGTTGCGCATCGAGGGCCACAGGCTTCTCCAGCAGCAGATGCTTGCCCGCCTCCAGGGCGGCCCGGGCCAGGGCGAAACGGGGACCGGGCGGCGTGGCGATCACCACGGCTTCAATGGCTGGATCGGCCAGGAGGGCATCAAAATTGCTGAACCCCGGCAGTCCGCTGTGGCGGGTGGCCTGCTCCAGCCGCTCGGGCCGCGGATGCCAGAGGGCCACAGGCTCGGTGGTGGGGCAGTCGCCGAGGGCGATCAGGTGCACCTTCTCGCCGAAGCCGAGGCCGGCGACGGCGACCCGCAGGGCATGGTGGGTCATGGGAAGGACAGGGGGATCAACGGCTCGCCGTGGCGGCGGCGCAGGCTTCCTGCAGCACGGAGGTCATCAGCCCATCGCCGGCCACAGGGCGCCATTCCGCCTGCCACTGGGGCAGGCCGTTGACCGACGTGTCGCGGTAGAGGGCCTGGTCGCAGTCGAGCTGCATCACGTAGAGGGTGCCGATGGGGGGCCTGGTGGCGGACGTCTCGCCGTCTTCGCCGGCGGGGGAGGGGGGCTGGAAGCGGCTGAGCACCGACAGCCGCCCTTGGCGATCGAAGCGCAGGCTGCCCGAATCCCACCATTGCCGCCCCTCGGCGGTGGCGGGAACCTCGTGCCACTCGACAGAACCGGCCCCGGCCAGGGCTGGGGACACCAGCAGAAGCAGCAGCGCCAGCAGGGGGACGAGGCGACGGCCCAGCCCGTACGCCCGTGCGGAGAGAGGGTGCGGGGTCATGAGGCCACGAGCTGGGGGGCGGGCACAGTCCCATGCAGGCGCAGCAGGCTGGCCAGGGTGCTGCGCAGCTCGGTGCGGGGCACGATCGTGTCGACGAAGCCGTGCTCCTGCAGGTATTCCGCCGTCTGGAACCCCTCCGGCAGCTTCTCGCGCAGGGTCTGCTCGATCACCCGCCGGCCAGCGAACCCGATCAGGGCCTTGGGCTCGGCCAGGATCAGATCGCCCAGCATCGCGAAGCTGGCAGTCACGCCCCCGGTGGTGGGGTGGGTCAGCAGGGGCAGGTAGAGCAGTCCGGCCCGGCGGTGCCGCTCGAGCGCGCCGGAGATCTTGGCCATCTGCATCAGGCTGAGCATCCCCTCCTGCATGCGGGCGCCACCGGACGCACACACGATCAGCACCGGGAAGCGGCGGGCTGTTGCCTCCTCGATCAGGCGGGTGAGCTTCTCCCCCACCACCGAGCCCATCGAGCCGCCCATGAAGCGGAAGTCCATCACGCCCAGGGCCAGGGGCAGACCCTCCAGCCGGCAGAGGCCGGTGACCACAGCGTCGCGCATCCCCGTGCTCTGCTGGCTGTCCCGCAGCCGGTCGGCATAACTGCGCCGATCCTTGAAGGCGAGAGGATCGGTGGGGGACAGGTCGCTGTCAAGGGGTTCGAAGCTGCCCTCATCGGCGATCAGGCGGATGCGCTCGGGGCTGTCGATGCGGTTGTGGTGGCCGCAGCCGCGGCACACGCTGGCGTTGGCAATCAGATCCTTGCGATACACCACCTGGCCGCACTCGGGGCATTTGCTCCAGAGCCCGTCACCTTCCTCGGTGTCGGGTCCCTGGCTGTTGCGGACCACCGGGGCGTTCTTGCGGCGATCCGCGAACCAGTCGAACAGGGACATGGGCGACCCGCGGCAGCGGGAGGACGACCCCCCCATTAAACGCCGGGGGCCAGCAGGGGTCCCAGTCCCGTAAGGGCCACCCAGGGCAGGGCTCCCCCGATCCACACCACCAGGGCGGCGGCGGCGAGGAAGGGGCCGAAGGGGAAGGGCTGGTTGGGGCCTAGCCGGCCGCTCAGGCGCGCCACGCCGCCCACCAGGGCGCCGCCGAACACGGCAAGGGCCACCGTGACCGCCAGCCCGAGAGGGCCGAGCCAAGCCCCGATCAGGGCGGCGAGGCGGGCATCTCCCAGCCCCAGGGCCGGTCGTCCCAGGGCCTTCTCGCTGAGGGCCGAGAGGGCTTCAAAACCCAGCAATCCCAAGGCGGCTGCCAGCATGTGGGAGAGCAGAAGCGCACGGGCGGTGCCGTCGCCCTGCAGGGAGCCCAGGACCGCCGTCGCCACCAGACCGGAGATCAGCCCCCAGCGGCAGAGGGGTTCGGGCAGGAGCATGCTCTCCAGATCCACCAGCACCAGGGGGATCAGCCAGGCCGCCAGCGTCCAACCGGCCAGCACCACCAGCCAGGGGTTGGGTGCGCTGCCCATGGCCTCGGGCCTGGCGAACAGAAGGGCCACCCACAGGCCCGCCGCCAGCAGTTCCACCGCCGGGTAGCGCACGGGAATGGGGGTGCGGCAGTGGCGGCAGTGGCCGCCCAGCAACAGCCAGCCGAGGATCGGCAGATTGTCGTGCCAGCGCAGGCGGGTGCCGCAGCGGGGGCAGTGGCTCGGGGGCCGCACGAACGACTGGCCGCGCGGCAGGCGCCAGGCCACCACGTTCAGAAAACTGCCCATGCAGGCCCCAAGCGCCAGGGCAGGCACCGCCAGGGCTGCCGGGGCGGTGGCCATCAGGATGGGGAACGACGACTCAGACATCGCCGGCGGCGCGGACCGGGGAGGGAGAACGGAGAGGAGTGGCGGCCGGCGGCGGAGCCGGACGGGCAGCCGAGGCGCGGCTGGCCCGGCTGCGGTTGCCTGGACGAAGGCGCAGCAACTCGAGGGGAACGAAGCTCTCGTGGGGGAGCAGGACCGGCAGATCGAAGACGACCCGCCCGCCGCTGCCATCACCGCCGCCGATCACCACGCCAAGAGGGTCACCATGCCCCCAGCCGCTTTCCAGGAAACGGAAATAGATCTGGCGGGCGTCGCGCAGAACTTCGCGGCTGTCGAGCCGATCGAGCCGAAGGGCTGCCAGAGGATCGACGCCACCAGAGCGGCCCGCTGACGACAGTCCTCCATTCCGTCCGGCACCGCGGATCCGGAAAGAGGGACTGCTGTCGGCGGCGGCACGGACGATGGCACCTCGGTGAAGGCCATCACCGAATCATCTGACGCCAGTGTACGAGTGCAGGGAGACGTTGGCCCTTGCTCAGGCCAGCTTCTTCTTCTCCTCGATCATGCGGTGGATGATCGGGGTGAGAATCAGCTCCATGGCGAAACCCATCTTGCCGCCGTTCACCACGATCGAGGTGGGGCTGGACATGAAGGAGTCGTGGATCATGTCGAGCAGGTAGGGGAAATCGATCCCCCACTTCTCGCGGGCTCCCTTGCGGAAGTGGATGATCACAAAGCTTTCGTCCGGAGTGGGGATGTTCCGGATCATGAAGGGGTTGGAGGTGTCCACCGTGGGCACCCGCTGGAAGTTGATGTCGGTGCGGCTGAACTGCGGGCAGATGTGGTTGATGTAGTCGGGCATGCGCCGCAGGATCGTGTCCACGGTGGCCTCGGCCGAGTAACCGCGCTCGGCGTTGTCGCGGGCGATCTTCTGGATCCATTCCAGGTTGGTGATCGGCACCACGCCGATCAGCAGGTCGACAAGGCCAGCCACGTCATAGCCGTCTCCCTTCACGCCGCCGTGGAGACCCTCGTAGAAGAGCAGGTCGGTGCCGGTGGGGATCGCTTCCCAGGGGGTGAACTGGCCAGGCTCCAGACTGGTGCCGAGGCGGCCGTTGTGCTCGGCGGCCTCCTCCAAGGAGTGGAGGTAGTAGCGCTTCTCGCCGCCACCGGTGGCGCCGTAGCTCTTGAACAGCTCTTCCAGCTTGTCGAAGAGGTTGGCCTCGGGACCGAAGTGGGAGAAGTTCTCGCCCTTGGCCAGCGCCGCCGCCATCGCCTCCTTCATCGGGCCGCGCTCGTAGCGGTGGTAGCTGTCGCCCTCCACCACCGCCGGGGTGATGCCCTCGCGGGTGAAGATGTATTCGAAGGCGCGTTTGACGGTGCTGGTTCCGGCGCCGGAGGAACCGGTGACGGCCACGACCGGGTGACGCTTCGACATCGACGCTGGGGGGGAACACGCCTGCGAGTTTCGCAGATCGCCGGTCCACTCTCCCTGCCGGGAGGCGCTCAGGCCGGGAGGGCCTCCAGCAGCTTCTCGCCGATGGCGCGGCAGCCGAGCACGGTGCAACCCTCGGCCGCCAGGTCGGAGGTGCGGAAACCGGCGGCCAGCACCCGGTCAACCGCGGCCTCGAGATCGTCGGCAGCGGCCTCCTGCTGAAGACCCACCCGCAGCAGCATGGCGGCGGAAAGCACCATCGCCATCGGATTGGCACGGTCCTGGCCGGCGATGTCGGGAGCCGAGCCGTGCACCGGTTCGAACAGGCCCGGACTCTCGGCGCCGAGGGAGGCCGAAGGGAGCATGCCGATCGAGCCCGTGAGCATCGCCGCCTCGTCGCTGAGGATGTCGCCGAACAGGTTGCTGGTGAGCAGTACGTCGAACTGGCGCGGCGCGCGCACCAGCTGCATGGCGGCGTTGTCGACATACATGTGGCTCAGCTCCACCTCCGGGAACTCCGCGTGGATGGCCTCCACCCGGTCGCGCCAGAGCTGGCTCACATCGAGCACGTTGGCCTTGTCGACCGAGCACAGGCGCCCCTTGCGCTCCCGGGCCAGGCGGAAGCCCACCCGGGCGATGCGGTCGATCTCGTCGTCGAAGTAGGCCATGGTGTTGAAGGCCCGCACGCGACCCTCGGCCTCGATCCGGCCCTTGGGAGTGCCGAAGTAGACACCGCCGATCAGCTCGCGCACCACCAGCAGGTCGACGTTCTCGATCACCTCCCGCTTGAGGCTGCTGGCGTCGATCAGGGCAGGGATGATGCGCACGGGGCGCAGGTTGGCGAACAGTCCGAGGCCGGCGCGCAGGGCCAGCAACCCGCTCTCCGGCCGCAGCTCGCGCGGCAGGCTGTCGCAGCGGGGGTCGCCGATGGCGGCCAGCAGCACCGCATCGGAGGCGCGGCATGCCTCCAGGGTGCTCTCGGGCAGGGGAACGCCGCTGGCGTCAATCGCCGCCGCGCCGATCGGCCGCTCGTCGTAGACCAAGCTGAACCCGTGCCGTGCTGCCACGGCGTCGAGCAGCCGGCGGGCCACGGCCGTGATCTCCGGGCCGATGCCATCGCCGGGGAGCAGGGTGATCCGGTGGGTGGTCATCGCGGGCGGGTGGCGGCGCCGCGAGACTACCGACCCGAGTGCTGGACTTCAGCCGCCGTCGGAACTGAGGCGGCGCAGGGTGCGGGCCATCTCCGGCAGCTTGTTGAAGGCGGCCGAGCAGCGCAGCCAGAGGCGATTGGGGATGGCGGGATAGCCGCTCACCACCTCACCTGCCGCCACTTCGCCATGGATGCCCGATTTGGAGGAGGCGATGGCGCGATCGCCGATCACGGCCTTGTTGGCCACGCCCACCTGGCCGGCGAGAATCACGCCATCGCCCAGCACCGCGCCGCCGGCGATGCCCACCTGGGCCGCCAGGGCGCAACCCCGGCCGGTGACCACGCCATGGCCCACATGCACGAGGTTGTCGATCTTGGTGCCGGCGCCGATACGGGTTTCGCCCACCGAGGGCCGATCGATCGTGGAGCCGCAGCCCACCTCCACGCCGTCTTCCAGCACCACCTGGCCCGTCTGGGGCATCTTCACCCAGCCGCTGGCGGTGGGCACGAAGCCGAACCCCTCGGCGCCGATCACCGCATTCGACTGCACCACGCAGCCGGCCCCGAGGCGGCTGCCGGGATGGAGCACGGCGTTGGCGTGGATCTCGCAGCCCTCGCCCAGCTGCACATCCTCGTAGAGGACCACACCGGGATGGAGGGCGCAGCCACGCGGCACGATGCTGCCGGCCCCGACCACCACGTGGGCGCCCACATGGGCTTCGGCAGACACGGTGGCGGCGGAATCCACCACCGCGCTGGGGTGGATCCCCGGAGGTTTCGGGGTGACGGGGTGGAGAGCGGCGAGGGCCTCGGCGAAGCCGAGGCGGGGATTCTTCAGCGCCACCCAGGCGATGCCGCGCTCACTGGCGAGAGCCTGCAGTTCGTCGTCGAGGGGAAGCAGCAGAGCACTGGCGTTGGTGGCGGCCAGCGCTCCGGCGAGGGCGTTGCCGGCCTCGAGGAAGGTGAGCTGACCGCTGCTGGCGCGGTCGAGGGCCTCGGCACCCCTGCTCTCAGGATCCGCCTCGAGATGGCGGGGGCTGTCCTGCTCCACCGCGGACATCCGGCTGAGCAGGAGGCTGAAGCGCATGTGGCAAGCACCAACGGAGCGGATGGTAGGGCCCGCCCCCTCAGGCCTGAAGAAGCAGCAGCTGACGCGGCGGCTGCAGGCGCGGGCGGGCAGTTCTGACGCAGGCGAAGGGCCAGGCCTTCTTCGATCAGCCTGTTGAGGGTGAGCCGCTCACGGGCTGCCTGGGCTTTCGCTTCCGCCAGCAGGTCGTCGTTCCGATCGAGCGTGGTGCGCAAGGTCCCTTTTGATGCAGATTTCTGCACCTCAGATTCCATTGGGTGCCGCGCCCGGCTCAGGACGGCAGGCAGGTGAGCACCAGCTGGTCGCGGTGCACCACCGCCTCGATCTCCGTGCCCAGCTGCCGTCGCACCTCCTCACTGCTGAGCCCCACGATCCTTCGCAGCTCCTCGCTGCTCAGGGCGCACAGGCCGCGACCAAGCTCGCGGCCATCGCTGGAGAGCAGTCGTACCGGCTCGCGGCGTCCGAATGTTCCCTCAACGGCGGCGATACCCACCGCCAGCAGCGAAGCGCCGCGCTCCAGCAGCGCCCGCTCAGCGCCCGCATCCACCTTCAGGCTGCCCTTGGGCAGCAGGGCATGCGCGAGCCAGCCTTTGCGGTCGGGCAGGGGGCGGGTGCTCGCGTGAAACACGGTGCCCACGGGTTCACCCGCCAGCAGGGCCGCCAGCACGGCCGGATCGCGGCCGTCTGCCAGCCGCACCCGGATGCCGCTGGTGGTGGCGATGCGGGCGGCCGCCATCTTGGTGGTCATGCCGCCGGTTCCCCAGCGGCCGCCGCCGCCGGCGCCATGGCTGAGTCGCTCCAGTTCGGCCAGGTCGCGCACCTCGGCGATCGGCCGGGCATCGGCGTCGGTGCGGGGATCGCCGGAATAGAGCCGGTCGACGTCAGTGAGCAGGATCAGTTCGTCGGCCCCCACCGCCACGGCCACCAAGGCCGAGAGGGTGTCGTTGTCGCCGAAGCGCAGTTCATCGCTGGCGAGGGTGTCGTTTTCGTTGACCACCGGCACCACACCCCAGGCCAGCAGCTGCTCCAGGGTGCGGGCGGCGTTGCGGTAACGGCGGCGGGAGGCGAGATCACCGCGGGTGAGCAGCACCTGGGCCACCGGCAGGCCGCGGACGGCGAACGCGTCCTGGTAGAGGGCCATCAGCCGTCCCTGGCCGACGGCGGCGGCGGCCTGGAGGGCCACCACCTCGGTGGGACGGCGCTCGTGACCCAGCGCCTCGCAGCCCAGACCCACCGCGCCGCTGGTCACCAGGGCCAGGGTGTCACCGAGCCGTTGCTGGCGGGCCATCGTGGCCGCCAGATCGGCGATCACGGCCGCCGTGGGGCGCTCGGTATCGCCACGCAGCAGGCTGGTGCCCACCTTGATCACCCGCCGTATCGCCATCAGCTCCGCACTCCGCCCATCCAGCGGGCCATGCGCAGTTCCAGCTTCTGCAGCCGGTCGCGCTGGCAGGGATCGCCGTGGGGGTCGATCGGCTTGACCAGCACGGTGTAGAGGCCCAGGCGGTTGCCGGCGAGCACATCGGTGAACACGCGATCGCCGGCCAGGGCCACCTGGGGGGCAGGGATCTCGAGCTGCTCCAGCACCCGGCGCAGGGCGCTGCGGCGTGGCTTGCCGGCCGAGGTGGTGAATGGCAGCCCCAACAGTTCAGCCACCGCGCCGATCCGCTGACGGGAGGGGTTGTTGCTGAGCAGGTGGATCGGCATCTGCCCGGCCGCGTGCCGCAGCCACTGCTCGGCTGCCGGCGGCAGGGTGGCGTGACGGCGGGGCAGCAGGGTGCGGTCGACATCGAGCACCAACCCGCGGATTCCCCGCTCCCGCAAGGTCTCCAGCGGCAGGTGGGCCAGGGTGGTGCCTGGCATCCAGTCGGGCACGAGCAACTCGCTGAGCAGCATCAGCTGTCGGACTCCCGCTCATCCAGCTCGGCTTCGATCCGGGGCTGGACGCGCTCGAACTCCTCACCCTCCACCAGCACCCCTTCGCCCCCCTCGATGCGGGCGACGACGAAGAAGGGATCCAGGGGGATGTAGAGGCCGTATTCCTGCTCGTCGGCGAGGAAGCTCACCAGCAGTTCGTAGGTTTCGCTGTCCTCATCACCGTCCTCGTCGTCCTCCAGGTCGTCGGGATCTGGCTCCTCCAGCTCACCGCTCACCGTGAGTGTGACCGCCGAGCGCACCAGGGTGAGGTCGTGTTCCTGCAGCACCACATCGGCCACCGAGAGGATGGGCTCGCTCGCCTCCAGGGTTTCGATGAGTTCCGGATCCTCGTCGTCGCGGAGGCGGAACAGGCAGACCGGGGTATCGACGGGGGTGAGAAGGGCGTAGTCGTGGCCGTCGAGCGGGATCAGCTGCTCGAGGAAGCACAACAGCTGGCGGCCGTGACCATCGCGCACCAGAACGGTGGGAACTTCTCCGGAGCCCGGCAGGGTGGGGGAATCGGCACTCATGAAAGCCAGGCGGTGGGACTCAGGGGGGATCAGCGGCCGGTGCCGGGCACGGACCGTCCTGCAGCCATTGTTCCAGCAGCAGGGCTGCGGCGGCACTGTCCAGGCGGCCGCTGCGGTCACCCTGCAGACCGAAACGCTCCGCCGCAGCCCAGGTGCTGGCATGTTCATCCACCCAGGCCAGGGGCAGCGGGCACCCCGCTTCCGCCAGAGCTGCCGCCAGACGGAGGCCGTAACGGCGGCAGTGGACGGCCTGGGCGGTGGGCTGCTGCCGGGCATCGAGCGGCAGGCCGATCACCAGGGCCTCGATCCGGCGCTGCCGCACGAGCGTGAGGATGTGCTGGAGGTCCTGGGGAAACGGCCCGCGGGCCAGGGCCGGAAGAGGGCTGACCACCACGCCGAGGGGGTCGCAGCCCGCAAGGCCGATGCGCCGCCGGCCCACGTCGAGGGCGAGGGCGGAACAGGGGAGGGGTTGGGCCACCTAGCGCGGACCCACCGGCGTGGGCAAGGGGCGGCGGCGGGGCTGGAGCTGCTCCAGCACTGCCTCGATCCGGCGGGCGGCGCCCCGGGCGGGCTGTCCCTCCTGCCGACGCCAGACGCTGCGGGCCATCAGCACCTGCTCACCCTGGGGTTCAGCGCCCAGACCGGAGAGCCAGCTGCGGCGTGCGTCATCGGCCGCTTCGGCCTGAAGCCACAGCGCCTCGGGGGAGTGGGCCGCGATCTGGCGCAGCAACCGCTCGGTGGCGGGCCCCAGCAGATGGCTCCAGCCCGGATGCAGGCTGAATTCCACCCGGTGTCCGCCGCCCGGATGCTCCTCCAGCCGTCGCACGCCGGCCACGGCCTGGTTGCGGTTGGGATCCACCAGCATCCAGCCGCATCCCTGGCTCTGGTCGAGCAGATCCTCCACGCGGCGATCGAGCAACTGGCGCAGCTGGGCGGGACAGGCAGCCTGCTCCAGATGCCACAGCAGGGCGGCCGTTCGGCGGTTGAGGGGGCGGAGCTGCAGGTCGTAGGGCAGAGCGCCTGCCGCCTCGTGAGCGTTCGCCCCCTCGGCGCCAAAAGCCCGCCAGCGCCACAGGCAGTCGGTGCGCAGGGGCTGGAAACCCTGTTCCCGCAGCGCCGCCAGCAGGGCGGTGTCGGTGGCGTCGACGGTGGTGATCCAGCTCGCCGCTCCCCGCGCCCGCTGGATCGCTTCCTGGAGCAGGCCGATGGTGATGGCCCTACGGCCGGGGGAGAGGCGAGGGTTGGTGGCTTCCCCGGTCAACAGAAGGTGCTCCACCTGCCAGCAACTGCCGCTGCGGTTGAGCCGGCGACTGCCGATCAGCCCCAGAGGATGGCTGCGATGCTCCGGATCGCGGCAGAGAGCGAGCAGCACCTGCGGAGCCCGAGGCCGCCGCGGTGAAACAGCACTCATCAGCCGGTCGGGCAGAGCCAGGAGCAGGGCCCTCTGAGCCAGCGGCTGCAGGGGGACCAGGGCAGGATCATCGAGCAGGGGCAGGTGCCAGCCCTGCAGCGGTTCCACGCTCCACTCAGGCGGAGGGGCCCCATCGCCGGGAGCTCGCTCTGCTGCTCCTGCCGGTGTCGGTGCCGGCGTGGTCGCCGAGGGCATGGGCACGGGGAGGTCGGGAACGGAGAGGACAGCGATGACGCTGCCATCCTAGGCAGCGAATCAGGCCGGACGAACGAGCACCAGGGGCGTGCGTTCGTTGGCGTTGCCGGCTGGATTGGGGCGCAGCGCCCGCTGCAGGAGATCCTCGTCGCAGCCGGGGCTGGAGGCCAGCACCTTCACGCGGCCCAGGTCGTTCACATCGACCACGGCAACCGCGACGCCCAGGTCGCGGGCGGCTTCGCGACAGAAGGCTTCCGGATCGGCGGGCCCGAGCACGATGGTCTGGTCGTAGGGGGGGGTGGTGCCGGTGATGTCGTCGATCAGACGGGCCTGATCGCCGGCCAGGCGATAGAAGCCGCCCTTGCTGCCCACCAGCTTGAGGGCTGTGCCGGCCAGCCAGGCGCAGAGCACCCGTGCCGGGCCGACGATGTCGATCAGGCTCTGCAGACCGCAGGCGGTGGCCAGGCTGCTGGTGGGATGGAAGACGCGGCACAGCAGCCGGGCCAGCATCGAGGGCTCCACCGTGGAGGGGTGGTGGTAGCGGCCCTGCATCACTGCCAGCGGCGTCTCGCCGATGGTGAGGATGTCGCCGCTCTGCAGCAGATCGCCGCCATAACGGCGCAGAACGTCGAAGGGATCGTCGAGCACCCCCAGCAGGTGGGTGCGCAGGGGCAGGACCCGGCAGGCATCGCCTTCGCGCCATGGGGCCTGCGCGGGATCGAGCGGTTCGGGCTTCTGCACCGGCACCAGGAGCCCATGGCGGCGGTGCAGGCGGCCGAAGGGGCCGTAGTTCACCCAGTGCAGGTCGATCCAGAGGGTATCGATCAGGCCTTCGAGATCCACCCCCGCCGGACCGCTGAGCTGCAGACGCAGCCGGGCACCGGTGGATTTCCTTCCCTTCACGATGTAGGCGGCCCAGTAGCCGTCGGGCCGGGCCTCCTCATCGGGGTGAAGCGGGGTGATGCGGGTGAGGGTGCGCAGTTCCGCCAGATCGCTGCGGCCGAGCAGCACGGGTTCGACCCGGATCTCGGGCACCATCACCTCCATGCGGGCATGGGGATTGCGGATGGTGATGTCGCCGGTCACCTCCAGTCCCTGGGCCCGGCGCCGCACGCTGAAGGGGCCGGGGATCAGCTGCAGGGGAGACGCGGGCCTCAGGCGGTGTCGAAGCTCCAGCCACAGCAGCGTGAGGCCGAACAGCAGCAGCAGGACCAGCAGGAGGGAGGCGAGGAACGGCAAGCCTGAAACCCAACAGGGCGCGAACGGCCGGAGCGTAGATGGGGGGATGGCCCTAGGTTCGCCTGAATGGCACCGGAGCGGCCACTGGCATGCGCAAGACCTTTGTCCTGGACACCAACGTCCTGCTCCATGACCCCCAGGCCATCACCCGCTTCGAGGACAACCACGTGGTGGTGCCGATCGAGGTGGTGGAGGAGATCGACCGCTTCAAGCGCGATCCCTCCGAGAAGGGCCGCAATGCCCGCCAGGTGTCGCGCCTGCTCGATGAGCTGCGGGAGCGGGGCAATCTCTCGGAGGGGGTGCCGATCGATGAGAGCAGCGGCGGCACCCTTCAGGTGGTGTTCTGCCGCAGTGAAACCCTTGCCCAGCTGCCGCCCGAGCTGAAAGCCGGCAATGGCGACAACAACATCCTGGCGGTGGCCCTCGAGCAGCGGATGCACGAGGTGATGGGTAGTCAGCCGCCGGTGGTGCTGGTGACGAAGGACACCAACCTGCGCATCAAGGCCGATGCGGTGGGGCTCACCGCGCAGGACTACACCACCGACAAGGTGGATCTCGCCGATCTCTATCCCGGCTTCTGCGAGCTGTGGGTGAGCGCCGAGCAGATCGACCGTGTGAAGGCCGATGGGGGCCTGCCGCTGTTGGAACTGCCGGAGGGCAGTGGTGGAGCCGCCGGCCTCCAGGCCAACGAGGGGGTCACCCTGGTGGACCAGGTGCAGCCCAACCACACCCTGCTGGCCCGCTTCGACGCCCGCAGCGGTGCCCTGCTGCCCCTGCAGCGGGTGCCGAAGGTGCGGCTGGGGAGGATCCAGCCGCGCAACCGGGAGCAGACCTTCGCCCTCGACCTGCTGCTCGATCCGGCGGTGCAGCTGGTGACTCTGGTGGGCAAGGCCGGCACCGGCAAAACCCTGCTGGCCCTGGCGGCCGGCCTGCACCAGGTGGCGGATGAGCGTCTGTATGACCGGCTGCTGGTGACCCGGCCGGTGATCCCCCTGGGCAAGGACATCGGCTTTCTTCCCGGCGACCTGGAGGAGAAGATGGGCCCCTGGATGCAGCCGATCATCGACAACCTCGACTATCTGCTGGGGGGCGAGGACGCGCCCCATCCTGCGCGCAGCAGCAACCGCGCACCGCGCAGCAGCTGGGCCGATCTCAAGGGAATGGGGCTGCTGGAGGTGGAGGCGATCAGCTATATCCGCGGCCGCTCGATCCCCCGCCAGTTCATGGTGGTGGACGAGGCCCAGAACCTCACCCCCCATGAGGTCAAGACGATCGTGACGCGGGTGGGCGAGGGCACCAAGATCGTGTTCACCGGTGACCCGTATCAGATCGACAATCCTTATGTGGATGCGGAAAGCAACGGCCTCACCTGGCTGGTGGAGCGCTTCAAGGGCCAGGGCCTGGCCGGTCATGTGACGCTGATGCGGGGTGAGCGCTCGGAACTGGCCGAACTGGCGGCGAACCTGCTCTGAACCGCTGCTTCTTTCCCTTTCTTCTGCACCCCTTCCTTCCCTTGCGTTCGATGGTTCGCTCTCCTCTGCCTGTCCTTCTGGTGCTTGCCGGCCTGGGTCTCCCCTGTCTGCCGGAGGCCATGGCGGGCCCCGTTGCCCCGACGCCGACGCCGACGCCGACGCCGACGCCGCAGGCTGATTCCACCGCCACACCCGCTACCCCGGCGGCGGGCGATCCAGCCTTCACCTACACCAACCCCGCCACCAGGGAGCTGGTGGCGTTCGTGGAGGCGGCTGCCGCCGCTGTCGCCCGCGAGGGGGACCAGGCCTTCCCGGCGTTCCGCCAGAGGGGTGGGCCCTGGTTCCAGGGTGAGCGCTATGTGTTCGTGCTGAGCCCGGAAGGCCAGCGCATCGTCTACCCGCCGGATCCCAAGGAGGAAGGCAACAATCTCGCCCGCGAGATGGACATCGCCAGCAAGCCCTTCGGCCGCATGCTGGTGGAACGCGCCGGCGACCCCGGGGGCCGGGGCTGGGTGCACTACCAGTGGCGGCGTCCTGGGGCCAACGAGCGGCGGCCGGTGTGGAAGAGCACTTACGTGGTGCGGGTGAAGGCGCCGTCGGGCCGCACTTATCTGGTGGGCAGCGGCCTGTACGAGGCGCCAATGGAGCGGGCGTTCGTGATCCAGGAGGTGAATGCGGCGGCGGAGCTGCTGCAACGCCAGGGACGGGCGGCCTTCCCGCTGCTGCGCGATCGGCGCGAGCGCTTCAGCTTCCGCGACACCTACGTCTTCGTGGATACGCCCAAGGGTGTGGAGGTGGTGAATCCGGGCTTCCCGGAGCTCGAGGGCCGCAACCTGATCGATCTGCGCGACGCCTCCGGCCAGCCGATGGTACGGCAGTACATCGATCTGGCGCTGCAGCAGGGGTCGGGCTGGACCACGTACTGGTGGCCGCAGCCCGATGCCTCTCGGCTGCCCCTGCGCAAGGTGGCCTATGTGCGCAAGGTGATCACGCCTGACGGCGAAACCCTGATTGTGGGTTCGGGGATGTACGAGCAGCCCTGAGCTTTCGGTGAACAATCCAGCCACCAACGTCACTGATTAACTCCCCACAGCATCCTCACCATTCGGTCTGTTAAGCCTCCGTTGATCCTGTTCCTTATCCTTACCCCAGCCCAGGATCATGCCAGCCGCTGGAATGGCCAGGAACACTCCAAGCAGCCCCGCCAGACGCTCGCCCACGAACAGGGCAAAGAACAGCACCACCGGCGGGATCTCAAGCGCCCGTCCCATCACCCGCGGATGGATCAGATTGTCCTGGATCTGCTGAAGAACCACCGAGGCGATCACCACCTGCAGGGCCAGCCACTGGCCCTGGGTAAGGAACACCAAGGTGCCGGCCACGATCACCCCCAGGGTGGCACCGATGCCTGGAATGGCATCAAGCACACCCACAACGATGGCCAGAACCAAGGTGAACTTTACCCCCAGTAGAGCGAAGACCAGCAAACTTGCCAGGCTCAGAAAGAGCACCAGCGTGATCTGCCCACGCAGAAAGCCCAGCAAGTTCTTCTGAACACTGCGGTCAAAGCGGTCGCGCACGTCATCCGGCACAAGGTGTAAGAGCTGTTTCCAGGTGGCGCCATTGTCGAGGAGCATATAGATCACGATCACCACCAGAAAAACGCCCCCAAAGACGCCGGTAAAGGCTCCACCGACCACCCCAAGGCCCTTGTCGAGACTGGCGCGCAACAGCTCTATCAGCTGCGAGGGCCCAATCGTTTTCAGGACACTGTGAAAAGGAAGATCAGGACGCTGAAAGGCCAGAACCAGATCATTGAGCAGGATGCTGCATTGACTGACCAACGGAATGCCAAGCACCCTCACGAACAGGCTCATCACACCGATGGCCCCCAGCACGGTGAGCAGGATCGCCAGGCCTCTCCCGCAACCCAGGCGTACTAATCTTCGTACTGGTAAATCCAGGAGGACCGCCAGCATTGCGGCTGCAATGAACAGGGTGAGCACCGCCCGGAAGTAGTCGACCACCTTCACGAAGGGTTGTCGGCGATGGCTGCCCGCAGAGGCTGGGGCCCGCCTGCGGGAGTACTGGTCGTGGCTCCATCGTCCGCGCCGATCTGCGCCAGAGCTTGCGGGGCTGCCAGTCCGCTCAGAAGCTGGCCCATCTGGCGCGGAGCCTCGGCGACGGGGTCACGTCACGGATGGTGGGGAACGAAACGGCCCCCAACCCCACGCACCAACAAGTCAGCCATGTCGCCGTCTTTTGTGGGATGGCGATGCCATCCGGGCTCAACGGCGTGGGATTGGAGCCGGAAGCCCTTGATCAACCGCCGTTATCGGCATCGGGAGCCTTGTCTCCTGCCTCCTTCTCCTCTCACACCATCGTTTCCGGCCTGACGCAGCGATCGAAGGTTTCCGCATCGATCACCCCCAGGGCCAGGGCTGCCTCCCGCAGGTTGAGGCCCTCCCGATGGGCATGGCGCGCGATCTCGCTCGCCCGGTCATAACCGATCGCCGGTGTGAGGGCCGTGACCAGCATCAGGCTGCGCTCGAGCTGCTCGGCGATGCGCACCCGGTCGGCGCACAACCCCTCGATGCAGAACTCGCGGAAGGCATGGCAGCCGCCACGCAGCAGTTCGATGCTCTCCAGCAGGTTGTGGGCGATCAGGGGCTTGAACACGTTCAGCTCGAAGTTCCCCTGGCTGGCGGCCATCTGCACGGCCGTGTTGTGACCCATCACCTGCACGGCGAGCATCGTGAGGCTCTCGCACTGGGTGGGGTTCACCTTGCCGGGCATGATCGAGGAGCCGGGTTCGTTCTCCGGCAGGATCAGCTCACCGAGGCCGCAGCGGGGGCCGCTGGCCAGCCAGCGCACGTCGTTGGCGATCTTGATCAGACTGCCCGCCAGCACCGTGAGCGCGCCGTGGGCGGCGGCGAGGGGCTCATGGCCGGCGAGGGCCTGGAACTTGTTCGGGGCACTGGTGAACGGCAGGCCGATCCGCTCCGCCAGCCGCGCCGCCACCGCCTCCCCGAAACCGGTGGGGGCGTTGAGGCCCGTGCCCACCGCTGTGCCGCCGATCGCCAGCCGGGGCACCGGGCGCCGCCGCAGCCGCAGCCCCTCCAGGGCAAGCTCCCGCTGCGCCGCCCAGCCCCCGAACTCCTGTCCGAGCGTGAGCGGTACCGCATCCTGCAGGTGGGTGCGGCCGATCTTCACCACGTCGGCGAACTCCTCGGCCCGCTGCCGAAGAGTCTCGGAGAGGGCCTCCACCGCCGGGATCAGCCGCCGCTCCAGACCCACGGCCGCCGCGATGTGCATCGCCGTGGGGAAGGTGTCGTTGCTCGACTGGCTGAGATTGACGTGGTCGTTGGGATGGATCGGGCTCTTGCTGCCCAGCACGCCCCCCGCGCGGGCGATCGCCCGGTTGGCGATCACCTCGTTGGCGTTCATGTTGGTCTGGGTGCCGGAGCCCGTCTGCCACACCCGCAGCGGGAACTCGCCATCAAGGTCGCCCCGGGCCACCGCCTCGGCGGCGGCCACGATCGCCGCGGCCCGCTCGGCATCGAGCAGCCCCTTCTGGGCATTCACCTCGGCGCAGGCGGCCTTGAGCTCGCCGAAGGCGTGCACGATGGCCAGCGGCATCCGCACGCCGAAGGGGAAGTAGCGGAGCGAGCGCTGGGTCTGGGCTCCCCAGAGATGCTCGGCGGGCACCTCCACCGGACCGAGGCTGTCGCGTTCCGTGCGGGTGGCTCTGCCGGGATCGCCGGGGGGTGTGGAGAGAGCATCGGCCATCAGCGGCTCACCACCTCGCGGTTGAGCTCGTTGAACGCCTGCAGGTCGGAGCCCGGCATCCCTTCCGGCAGGGGGATGCCGGTGGCCTTGCTGATTGCCGCATCGATCCGTTCGATCACCACGGCACCCTGGCCGTCGAACACCACCCGACCGCTGGGCTCGATCACCACCACCTGAGGGATCGCCCCCTTCCAGTAACGGGCAGGATCGTCGTCACCGCTCACGGGGCGGTTCTGCAGGGGATCGGTGACCAGAGGGATCAGTTCGATCGCATTGCCCCAGTGGCGCTGCAGTTCCGACACCACCGGCGCGAAGCGCTTGCTGGCGGCGCTGTCGTCGAGGTAGTAGACCATCACAGCAACACGGCCGGAAGCCCGAGCTTCGGCGAGGGTGGTGCGGGGCGGCACCAGGGAGCCGTTGCCGGCGTAGAGGGCGAAGATGTTGCCGTCGTAGCGGTCGTCGTCGAGGGCGGCGAAGGCGGCACCCGGCCAGCCGCCCCAGCCGATCAGGAGGCACAGCAGGGCCCCGAGCAGGGCGGAGTACCTGAAGCGGAGACGGGGCGTGGGCAACGTTGGGGTGCGATTGGCCTCATTGTGCCCGTGCGTCCCGCCCCACGCTCCGGCCCATCCCCTGCAGGATGCCCCGTCCCACCAGCCCGATCGCCCGCCCCACCACCCGGGTGAGCAGAACCACCACCAGATCTCCCAGACCCCGCACCAGGTTCTGCAGCTGGGGGGCGAGGGCATCACGGGCCTCCAGGATCAGGGTGACGAGTTGCTGGGGCCATCCCAGCCGCCGCAGTTCAGCGTCGCGCGGTTCGGTGAGATCGATGCTGCGGATCCTGCCGGCCTCGAGCTGATAGAGCGGTCGGCGGCTCTCATAGAGATGGATGGGACGTTCGAACCACTCGCTCCAGCGCTGCTGGGCATTGAGACGGTTGCGCAGCCGCTCGAGGTTGCGGGTGGGCAGATACTCCGGATGGAGCAGGTAGCGGCGCAGCTCCGGCCAGTCGGCGCAGGCGGCCAGCACCTCGGCGCTCACCAGCTCGGCACTGCGCACCAGCCAGTTGGCCAGCAGCCGTTCGAGGTAGAGAACGGCCTGGGGTTCGTCCGGGGCCAGAAGACGGCCGTCCACCAGCAGCGGCCGTGCCAGCAGCAGGGTGGCGAGCATCGGCCGGGGATCGGGAAGCTCGGGATCCTCCGGCTCCAGGTCGCTGCTGCGCACCAGGCTGTCGGCCACCGGCCGCAACCCCCCTTCCCAGGGCAACTGCACGTAGGAGCCGGCCATCTGGCGCAGGGCCTCGCGGCGCACCTCCGGCTGCCGTTCCTGCCAGCGGCTGATCAGATTCTCGAGTGCGGTGCCATCGCCCTGGAGCTGCTGGCGCAGCCGGCTGAACTGCTCGAGCAGGGCGATCAACAGATCGCGTCGCCGCTCCGGTTGCAGACCGTCGAGCGCCAGCAGCCGGCCGCTGCCATTGTTGGGCCCGTTGCCGGCCGCCTCCAGCAGCCGCTGACGCAGAGCAGCCCAGATCCCTTCGGCCGTGCGATCGCGCAGCGTGAGGCTCACGGCTGCCGGTTGGGTGCTTGAGGGGGGCGGTGCCAGCGATTGGATGGTGACAGCAGGGTCCCCGTGATGGTCGGGGCTCCAGGCCATGCTGATCGGCCCCCAGAGCCAGAGCAGGAGATGGCGGGCCATGCGCAGCTCGCGCAGCCTGCCCCGCAGCAGCAGGGCGACCAGGTCGCCGGTTTGCCCTGAGTCCAGCAACCGGCGGATTCCGGCCAACTCGTCATCGATCTGCTGCAGACCGCTCACGAGCAGCCACTGACCCAGCCCGAGGGGCACGGCAGCGCCGCCGGAGCCTGTGCTGGTGGTTTCCGCCGTGCCGGCGAGGATGTTCACGAGGCGGCCGCCTGCCAACAGCGTGTCCACCGCTTCGCGCAGCTCGTCGGCCCCGGGATTCACCAGCAGTCCCTGCACCGGCAGCGCCAGCAGCAGGTCGGTGGGGTAGGCGTGGCGGCCGGGGAGCAGCAGCAGCACGGGGGCTGGCTGCCAGCGATCCTGCAGCGCCCGCAGTTCAGGGATCAGGGCTTCAGCTGCTGGCGCGCCATCCAGAGCCCAGATCACCAGCTTCACCGATCCGGTTGCTTCCGCAGGACCGTCAACGTCCGCGACCACCACCTGGCCGACGGCGGGAGGTTGCTGGAGCCAGCGCACCAGTCCTTCCCGTTGAAGAGGCTCGGCGAAGAGCAGCAGCGGCGGCAGGGAGGAATCCTGGCGTCGGCCCACGGAGGCAAGGCGCACGGCATTCCACGGTAACGGGCCGATGCAGCGGCAGCCAGTTCGCGGCGGACGGGGCTGGGCAGGACTCAGGTGCTGCGCTCAGCGCCGGCGACCGGAGAGATGGAGGGTGTACGACTCAATCGCGTAGCCGGTGCGCTCCTCGATCTGGCGGAGCAGATCCTCGGGCAGGCGCACATCGAGATCCTCGATGCGGCCGGTGTCGATGCAGGTGAGGTGGCTGTGCGGATCAGCCCGATAGCCGTAGAGACGGCCGCTGGCCCGATCCAGGCATTCGATCACACCGGCGGACTGCAGCGCTTCGAGGTTCTGATACACCGAGGTGTGTCCGATATTGCGCCCGAGATCATTCAGCTTCTCGAAGATGTCGCGGGCGCTGAGATGGCTCTTCTCCTCCCACAGCAGGTCGAGCACCATGCGCCGCTGGCGGCTCAGCCGCATGCCGAGATCGCGGCAGCGCCGATAGACATCCTCCACACTCCGGGCGATGTCGTCAGCAGCGCGTTCGGCCGTGACGGTTGAGGGGGCGGGCGTGGCGAGGGCGCGTGTCAAGGCGCGTTCGCAGGCAATGCCTCTCTTATAGGCCAACAGCACCGATTCTGTGATCCGGGCTCAGGCCACTGGCAGGCTGCCGCCGACGTCCTGCCAGCGCTGCGGCCCCACCGCCTGCAGGGCTTCCGCCAGATCCACGCTGCCGTCGTAGAGGGCTCGACCCACAATCACCCCCTCCACCCCGAGGGGTTCGAGGGCCAGCAGGCTGAGCAGATCCGTGAGGGAACCCACGCCGCCCGAGGCGATGACCGGTGTGGTGGTGGCGTTGGCCATGGCCCGCAGGAACGAGAGGTTCGGACCGGCCAGGGTGCCGTCGGTGGCGATGTCGGTGGTGATCAGAGCGGCCAGGCCGCAGCCGTCGAAACGGCGGGCGAGCTCGGTGGCTTCCACCGTGCTGCTCTCCAGCCAGCCGCGGGTCGCGACCCGTCCGTCGCGGGCATCGATGCCGACGACAATCCTGCCGGGATGCCGCCGGGCAAGGGACTCCACCAGTTCGGGCTGTTCGATCGCCACGGTGCCGAGGATTACCCGGTCGAGCCCGCAGGCCAGCAGGTCCTCGGCCCGCTCCAGGCTGCGGACGCCGCCACCCAGTTGCACAGGGATCTCCAGCGCCGCCGTGATCGCCCGCACCACGCCGTCGTTCACCGGTTCACCCCGCCGGGCGCCGTCGAGATCCACCAGATGCAGCCGCCGGGCTCCCTGGCTCTGCCAGGCCCGGGCCTGGGCCACCGGATCGTCGGCGAAGCGGGTGACCTGGTCGTAATCGCCCTGTTGCAGCCTCACGCACTGACCGTCGAGCAGGTCGATGGCGGGGATGATCTCCATGGACTGGGTCTGGGGCCGTTCCATCATCGGCTTCCGCTGTTCGCCGGCCGCTCAACCTCAAGCTGGGCTGCCGTCTCCTCACTCAATACCGGCGGAGGATCGGCTCCGCCTGCCAGAGGCCCCCCACCAGGCTGCGCAGCGCCGTGAGCCCACCCGGCCGGCGCGGAGCCGGCAGATCGATGCCGCTGCCATAGAGCAGGTTCAGCAGGGCCAGGTTGGTGTCCGCGTCCATGGGACGGAACACCAGACCCGCCAGGCCGCCGGGGCCTTGCCGTACCAGCCGCACCGGCAGGCGCAGGTGGGGTTGCTCGAGCATCAGCCAGCCATCGCCGCTGGCCGGCGATGGCCCGCCGCCGTCGATCAGAAAGGACACACCGCTTTCCGAAACGTCGCCGGTGCGGCCGCTCAGCGGCGGGCCGCCGATCTCCAGCTGGCCGCGTTGATGCAGGGGCACACGGTCACCGCCCTGCCGCACCGGCTGGTCGATGCAGCACAGCAGGCACACCAGCAGCACCCAGCCGTTGTAGAGGTTCCAGAGCAGGTTCGCACTCTCCCCCTGGTAGGGCGGGGCCGGAATCAGGGAGGCGCCGGGCAGGATCGCCGCTGCGTAGTGGGCGAGCAGGGTGGCGATCAGCAGCAGGAGCAGCAGCAGGAACGGCCAGGCCAGGAGCAGATTGAGGCTCTGGCCGAAGCGGCGTTCGGAGCTGGCGGGGTGCGGATCAGGTAGGGCACGGAAGGGATGGCGCAGCAGCAGGGGCAGTCGGGCCAGGGCGGGGAAGGCGAACAGGGCCTCGTGGATCTCATGCCAGAAGGGGTTGAAGTGGTGGTTCGAGAGCCAGGAGGGAACGGAGTGATAGAGGATCAGGAAGGGAAGGACATAGGCGATCACGGCGGGCAGGGATGCGTTGATCAACGGCACCGACAGCATCAGGGCCAGCAGCGGCAGCACCAGGTAGAGGGAGCGCAGCAGCGGCGTGAGCAGATCGAGCGCCTGATCGAGGTAGAAGCAGCGGGGCCACATCCCCAGCTGCCGCCAGATGGGCAACCGCCGGGGCATCAGGAAGGTCTGCAGTTCGCCCTGGACTCCCTGCAGCCGCTGCTGCAGGTAGGCGGCAAAGGTATGGGGGGGCTCGCCGAGGCTGAGGATCTCGTCGAGATACACCAGTCGCCAGCCTCGGGTGAGAAGGCGGGCGCTGGTCTGCTGATCTTCGATCCGCCCGGCGGCACCCAGGAAGCCGCCGGCATCCACGAGCGCGCTGCGGCGAGCCACCCAGGAGGTGCCGCAGCCCAGCACTGCGTTGCAGCGGTCACGGATCACCTCCAGATAGTGGAAGAAGGTGTCGCGGTTGCCGGGCATCACCAGATCGACCCCGAGGTTGCGGTTCCAGAACTCCGACTGGAAATGGCGCTGGGGCGTCTGCACCATCGCCACCTTTTCATCGCCGAAGAACCCCAGGGTGCGGCGCAGGAAGGGCCTCAGGGGCATGAAGTTGCCATCGAACATCGCGATCAGCGGAGCGCCACCGGCGGTCAGCATCCGGTTCAACAGCGACACCCTTGATTCACCCGGGGCGGCACTGAGCACGGCAACCCCGAGATCCCTCCCTAGCCCCACGATCTCCGGGCGGCCCGCGAGATCGATCAGCGTGACCGATGCCGGAGCGGGCTCCAGCTGGCGGCTGGTGAGCAAAGCCCGCCGCACCAGCCGTTCGGGTTCGTTCTCCACCGGGATCCACACGTCCACAGCCAGGCGGCCCACCAGCGGATCAGCCATCAGCCGGTCGGCCTGTTGGCGGCGGTGGCGGGGATCGAACAGCAGGGCCGGGGCGAAGGGGAACAGGCGATGGATGAGATAAACCACCTCCGTGAGCAGCATCGGCGCCGCCAGCATCCGGGCCAGGCCATCAGCGCCGTCGAGCGTGGTGAGGCGCCAGAGCAGATAGCGCAGGGTGAAGGCCAGCAGCAGGCTGAGGGCCAGGGCCTGGGTCCAGGGGCGGCGCGGCAGTCCCCGCAGGACCAGGGCCAGGGCGCTCGCCAGGCCGAGGGGGGCGAACAGGCTGCGCCAGGGATCGTCCAGGCCCCAGGCAGGGGGAGGGGCGGGCAGCTGGCGGGGATCAAAACCCAGCGGCCCCAGCCAGGTGGGATCGATACGGCTGAGCCAGTGACCCACCAGCACCGCCATGGAGGCCACGATCAGCAGGCCGGCGATCTGAGCCCGGCCCAGCCGCGGATGCGCGACCCGGGGCGTGGCGGCGGACGGGGAGGACGGCGGCGGCATGGGCGGCCTCGAAGGAAGGCCCGGCTCCTTGCCGCGCGCTTCGGTCCGACGCTACCGGTGGCGACCGGCTTCGTCAGGGCCTCGCGGCGCCATCGGGAGGGGCCGCAAGCGGCGATGGCGGTCGGCCTTCCTGCTGGAATGGCCCGGCAGCAAGGGACTTGGCGATGGACATCCTGGTGAGGGGCGGCACCCGTTTCGTGGGTCGCCCCCGGGTGGAGCGCCTACGTGCCGCCGGCCACGCCCTCACCCTGTTCAGCCGCGGCCGCCAGCCCGTGCCCGGCGGGGTGGAGCACCTGGCCGGCGACCGGAGCAGCGACGAGGGCCTGGCGGCATTGGACGGTCGCCGCTTCGACGTGATCATCGACAGCTCCGGCCGCACCCAGGAGGACAGCCGGCGGGTGGTGGAGCGCACCGGCGCCCCCTCCCACCGTTTCGTGTATGTGAGCTCGGCGGGGGTCTACGCCGACAGCGAGCTCTGGCCCCTGGACGAGGACGCCCCCACCGATCCGGCCAGCCGCCACGCGGGCAAAGCCGACACCGAGAACTGGCTGCGGGCCGAGGGGATCCCGTTCACCTCCTTCCGGCCCACCTACATCGTGGGACCGGGCAACTACAACCCGATCGAGCGCTGGTTCTTCGATCGCATCGTCCACGGCCATCCGGTGCCGCTACCCGGCGATGGCAGCACCATCACCCAGCTGGGGCATGTGAGCGACCTTGCGGCGGCGATGGCCCGCTGCATCGAGGTGGAGACGGCCGCCAACCGCATCTACAACTGCACCGGCACGCAGGGCGTGACCTTCCGGGGCCTGGTGCAGGCCGCCGCCGTGGCTGCCGGGCGGGATCCGGCCGCGGTGCAGATTCGCCCTTTCGATCCTTCCTCCCTGGATCCGAAGGCACGCAAGGCCTTCCCCCTGCGCCTGGCCCACTTCCTCACCGACACCACCCGGGTGCGGCGCGAGCTGGCCTGGGAGCCGGCCTTTGATCTTGCGGCCACCCTGGCCGACAGCTACGCCAACGACTACGCCCTGCGTTCGGAATCACCGGACCTGAGCGGCGATGCTGCCCTGCTGGCCGCCTGAGGGCCAGGCCGCAGGTAGCCCCAGGCTGAGCTGAGGGCCAGGGCCAGCGAGGGCCAGAACAGCACCCAGCCCGCGCGGTGCAGCAGGGCGGCCTGGGGCCACGAACCGGGCCAGAGCAGCAGCAGCAGCGCGCCGAACTGGAGCACGGTCTTGGCCTTGCCGCCCAGCGAGGCCGGACCGCCGCTGACCTGGCCGGCGCGCCAGCCCGACACCAGCAGCTCCCGGGCCAGCAGCAGCCATACCGCCCACAGGGGCAGCACGCCCCTGGCCGCCAGCGCCAGCAGCGGTGCACTGATCAGGATCTTGTCGGTGAGCGGATCAAGCCGGGCGCCCCAAACCGAGCCGCCTCCGGCGCGGCGGGCCAGCACCCCATCGGCCCAGTCGCTCAGACCGCCTGCCAGCAGCAAACCCCAGGCCAGAGCCTCCTGGCCGCCCCCCATCGCCAGCAGCAGCGGCAGGCCGATCACGGCCCTGGCGAGGGTGAGCAGATCGGCGAGGCGGCGCAAGGGCCGGAGGGCGGCTGGGGCCATTCTCCGGGCCGGCGCCGCAGCAGAATGAGGGAATCGTGGAGATCCGCATGGTCGTCGAGCGTCCCGTCGCCGAGGTGATGAGCAGCCCCGTGATCCAGGTGGGCCGGGACACTCCGCTCCAGGAGGCGGTGAAGCTGATGAGCGAGCACCACATCAGCGGCCTGCCGGTGGTGGGTGAGCAGGGCGAACTGGTGGGCGAGCTCACCGAGAAAGACCTGATGGTGCGAGAGAGCGGCTTCGACGCAGGCCCGTACGTGATGCTGCTGGATGCGGTGATCTACCTGCGCAACCCGCTGCAGTGGGACCGACAGGTGCACCAGGTGCTCGGCAGCCGCGTCGCCGACGTCATGAGCGACCGCCCTCACACCTGCGCCGCCCAGACCCTGCTGCCGGTGGCCGCCCGCCAGCTGCACGAGGGCAGCGTGCAGCGGCTGTTCGTGCTCGATGAGGGTCGCCGGCCTGTGGGGGTGCTCACCCGCGGCGACGTGGTGCGCGCCCTGGCCGCCGAGGGCTGAGGCTTTCTCCCGGCCAGCTCAGCACCGCCCCCTCGGCCACCAGCCAGCAACGCCAGTGGTCCGGCACCGGATGGCCGCCGGTGAGCGCTCCGAACGCCGGCAGCAGCAGGCGCTCGGCGGTGGGGTCGTGGGCGAAGCAGGGCAGGCGCAGGCGGTCGGCGCCCCCACCAACCCGCGCCACCGGATGAAGATGGCCGCAGAGGTTGAGGCGTCCTTGGCCGGGTTCGGGCTCATGGCTGAGCCACAGCGGGCCGGCGGCCCGGGAGGGAGCGCAGGGCAGCCCCTCGATCCAGCTGCCCCGCTCATGGTTGCCGCCGATCAGCTCCAGCGGGCAACCCAGCAGATCCGGAAGGGCGGCCAGCTTCTGGCGCAGTTCCGCGGTGAGTCCGGTGCGGCCGTGAATCAGGTCGCCCAGCACCACCACGCGCCGGGGGCGCCAGCGGTGGGCCAGCTCCAGCAGGGCGTTGAGGGTGGCCGCATCTCCGTCGCTGGGGAGGGGGATGCCGTGGGCCTGGAACACCTCGGCCTTGCCGAGGTGCAGATCCGCCACCAGCAGCAGCTCCTGAGCCGGATCGAGAAGGGCCCGTGCCCCCAGGAGCTGCAGCCGGTGGCCTCGCCAGAGGAAGTCCGCGGCCTCCGGTCTCGAGCTGGCCGCGGGCGCCGCCGCCGCCGCCATCAGCGCCCCATCCCCCGCAGGTAGGCCGGCCGGGCGGTGGCAGAGGCGATCGTGGAGCTGATCCGGGGGAAGCGGCTCAGGTCGTGCTCCGGCAGGAACAGCGGGATGTACGCGAGGTAGGCCTGCATCACGCAGTCGGCGGCGCCCCAGCCCGGATCGCCCCAGACGCCGGCCAGCAGGGAGCTGCCCTCGCCGAGCCGCTCCTCCAGTACCGCCAGCAGCCGATCGAGTTCCTCGGGCTTGTCCTTGCCGGCGATCAGGGCAGGTCCGAGGGTGGCGTTGGCGAACAGCAGCCACTGGGCCGTGAGCGAGCGCCTGGCCTCGGCGGTTGCGGGATCGCTGAACTCCCCGCCCGGCCCCTGGGCCAGATGCAGCAGGATCGCGCCGCTCTCGAACAGCTTCAGCGGCCCGCCATCCGGTCCATTGAGCCCGTCGTCGACCAGGGCCGGAACCTTCCCGAACGGATTGATCGGGGTGAATGCTTCGGCCCGGTGTTCGCCGGCGGCCATGTCGAGCTGGTGCCAGGTGTAGGCGATGCCCTTCTCCTCGAGGTACCAGCGCACGATCGAGGCCCGGCTGCGGGCGCCGCCGTAGAGGGTGAGAGCCATGGGGAGGTGCGGGGAGGAGCTGGGGACGATCCATCATCGGCGGCCAGAATCGGCTCAGCGAGCGGTGGCAGCCATGGCCGGCGAGGCAACCCCCACCCTGATGCGCCTGGCTCCCTTTCTGCTGGGCCGGGCACGCAGGGGGATCGTGGGCAGCAGCCGCTATGCCCGCCAGCTGCGGGAGGCGATCCGCAGCGCCGCCGCCGACCCCGACGCCCGTCCGGTGATGATCAGCGGCGAACCGGGCCTGGAGAAGGACAACATCGCCGCCCTGGTGCACTTCGGCTCGGCGGCCCGCAAGCAGCTGATGGTGCGTCTCAACGGGGCCCTGCTGCGCCCCGACGGCGGTGAACTGTTCGCCGTTGGGGCCGGGCCGGGGAGCAGCGGCGAGGCGCCGCCCCTGCTCGAATGCCTGGGGCGCGGAGCCCTGCTGATCGATCAGATCGACAAGGTGCCGGACGAACTGCGCCCGGCACTGCTCCAGCTGGTGCGTTCGGGGCGCTGGACGGGCAGCGATGGGGTGGAGAGGCGGTTCCCGGGACGGGTGTTCCTCACCACCGAAACCACGGTTCCCGACTTCGATCCTCTGGTGCGCCAGATCCGGGTGCCGCCCCTGCGGGTGCGCCGGCAGGACCTCGGGGAGTGGTTGCGCTATGGGGTGCGGCAGCGGGCCCTCAGCCTCGGCTGGCCCCGGCCGCCGCTGGTGGGCGAGACGCTGGTGAAGCGTCTGCAGACCTACGACTTCCCCGGCAACCTGCGTGAGCTGAGCCAGCTGATCGAGCGGGCCCTGCGCCAGTGCAGCGCCACCCGGCCGGCGGAACTGCCGGAAGACGTGTTCTGGACGGAACGCCGCAACCTGCGGGCCCGCTTCGATCTCTGGCGTTGGAAGCCCTGGCTCCGGGAGTGGATGCGATCACCGCGGCTGTGGAACGGCCTGTTGTTCGGCCTGGTGAGCTGGGTGTTCGTGCTGGTGAACCTCTGGCTGTGGCTCGGCCCCCAGGACCGGGCCCACAACGGCGCCCTCAACCTGTTCTGGGCCTGGTGGTGGCCGCTGATCCTGCTGGCCTATCCCCTGGTGGGGCGGCTGTGGTGCTCCTTCTGCCCGTTCATGGTGTGGGGGGAGATCGTCCAGCGGACGGCGCGGCGCCTCGGCTGGCAGCCCGCCCGCTGGCCGCGGGGGGACAGCGACCGCTGGGCGGCTCCGCTGCTGGCGGCAGGATTCGCGGCGATCCTGCTGTGGGAGGAGCTGGCCGACCTGCAGGACACGGCCCACCTGAGCAGCCTGCTGCTGCTGCTGATCACCGCCGGGGCGGTGATCGGCTCGCTGCGTTTCGAGAAGCGCTTCTGGTGCCGCTACCTCTGCCCGGTGGGGGGGATGAACGGGCTGTTCGCCAAGCTGGCCATCAGCGAGCTGCGGGCCCAGGTGGGCACCTGCAGCGGCAGCTGCACCACCTACGCCTGCTTCAAGGGCGGGCCGGCGGAGGGGGAGGGCCTTGCCACCGCGGGCTGCCCCCTCGGCACCCATCCCGCCCACCTCACGGACAACCGCAACTGCGTGCTGTGCCTCACCTGCGCCCAGGCCTGTCCGCACCGCTCGGTGCAGCTGCGCCTGCGACCGCCCGCCGCCGATCTGCAGCGCGACATGAGCCCTCCCGGCGGGGAGAGCGGCCTGATCCTGGTGCTGGCCGGTGGCGTGCTGCTGCACCACGGGCCAAAGCTGCTCGGCTGGCTGCCGCAGGCACCGGAGAACCTGCACGCGGGACCGCTGCTGCCTCGGCTGGCGGCGGCCACGCTGATCCTGGCCCTGCCATCGGTGGCTTTTCAGCTGGTGCGCTGGCTCACCGCCGCGCTGGCGCCGGCCCGCTGGCCGGCCCCGCGGCAGCGCCTGCTGCTGTATGCCCTGCTGCCGCTGCTCTGGGCCCTGATGCTCGCCCACTTCCTCCCCCTGGGGATGGGGGAGGCGGGGCTGGTGCTGCCGGTGTCGCTCGCACCGCTCGGGGTTGCGGTGGAGGGCCTGCCGGCCTGGAGCGCCGATCCCCACGTGGTGGCCTTCTGCCAGACCCTCGCCCTGCTGGTGGGGGTGGGGGGATCGGTGGTGCTGCTGCGCCGCCTGCTGCAGCCTGCCCGGATCACCTGGGTGGGGCTCTCGCTGGCCACCCTCCTGCTCGGTGGGGCCGTCCGTTGGCTCGTGGCCGCCTGAGGCAGGCGGCTCAGCGGCGTGGACCGTCCCAGCGGCCCTCCGGGAGCAGCGGCGAGTGGCGCACCTGATGGGCCCGGCCGAAGTACACCCAGACCCGCCGGCCATCCACCAGCCGGCGCCGCTGGCGCCGATAGAGGCGGGGAACGCCTTCGAAGCGATCGAGCGCCAGCAACTGCTCGCGGGTCACGGCGAACACCTCCCCCTGCAGCCGGCCGCTGCCGGGCACCGCCATCGGGAACGGCCCCAGATCGTGCAGATCCGCCCCCTCCAGGGTTCCCTCCGCCTCGGCAAGGGCCTCCCGGAGCTGGCCATGGTTGGCCTGGCCACGCCGCAGGCTGCCGTAGACGAAGACCCGTTCGCTCGGGACGGACATCGGCAGAGGCAGTGGCTGGGGTCTGCCATGATCGGCGCGCTCTTGCCCAGCCCGCCGTGGATCAGCCGCTCACCCTTGTTCTGCTGCTGGCGCTGGCCGGCTCCCTTGGGCTGATGGCCTTGATCGTGCGCCGGCTGGAGAAGCGCTCGTCCTGAAGCTGAGGAATCGCCCCGGCCTGCCGGCGCAGCCGTCGCTGCGGATCGCCCGACACCATGGCATCCGCGTAGCGAAGGCGATCCAAGTCTGCAGCGGTTGAATGAGGCACTTTTCAGGCTCTCCTCTCAGAAGCTCTCAGCCCGCAGGGCTTCTCCACGCAGCCGCTCCAGCCGCTCCAGAACCGATTCGTTGCTCATCCGCTGGTTCAGCCGTTCCGCCAGCAGCGGAAAGGCGAGCGGACCCGGCCGCGGGGTGCGCTCCAGCCGCAGTTCGCTGCTGCGGATCCGCTCCAGCGCTGCCCGCAGCCGGTGGAGCTCCAGCTGCTCGACGATCACCTCGTGGCGGGCCTGGGCCAGCAGCCGGTTGTCCGGCTCGTGGCGCTGGAACACATCGAACAGCAGGGCGGCGCTGATCTGCAGCTGGCCGCCGCTGCGCTTCTGGCCGGGCATGCCGCTGGCCACCAGGCCGCTCACCTGGGCGATGGAGCGGAAGCGCCGGCGGCAGAGCTCCGAGAGATGCACCGCCTGCTCCAGGTCGGCCTCCAGCGCCCGGTCGTCGAGCAGCTCCTCCAGGTGCTCCTCCACCAGGTCGTCGAAGGGATAGCCCTTGGCGGCCAGCAGCTCGAAGCCGTGGTCGTTCACCGAGACGGTGAAGGTGCCGCTGTGGTGGCGGGCCAGGCGCAGGGCCCAGAGGAAGCCGAGGCCCTCGTGCACGAAGCGGCCTTCGAAGGGATAGAGGAACAGGTGGCTGCCGTCGCGGGTGCGGCACACTTCCAGCAGCGTTTCGTCCCGGTGGGGCAGCACCGAAAGATCGGACTGGCGGGCCAGCAGCGGTTTGAGGGCCTTGAGCTCCGGCGAGTCGAGCCGGCCCTCGGCGCAGCGGTGCACCTCCTCGCGCAGGTGGTGGGCCAGCAGATCGGAGAGAGCCATCTGGCCACCCCCCCAGGCGGGCACAGTGCGGCTCTGGCGCTTGGAGGCCTTCACCAGCGCCGTCATCTCCCGCAGCCGCACGAACTCCAGCGAGCGGCCGGCGAAGAAGAACACATCCCCCGGCCGCAGCCGCGCCACGAACATCTCCTCCACGTGGCCGAGCACCGCTCCCCGCTGCACCCGCACGGTGACGGAGCGGTCGGCGGTGATGGTGCCGATGTTCAGCCGGTGCAGGCGGGCGATCGCCTTCTCCCGCACCACGTAGCGGAAGGCGCCATCGGGTTGTTCCGGATCGAGGGGCTGGCGCTCGAGCTTGCGATAGCGCGGGTAGGCCGCCAGGCACGATCCACCCTTCTCGAGAAATTCGAGGCACCACTGCCAGGCGTCGTCGTCGAGCCGGCGGTAGCTCCATACGCTTCGCAGTCCCTCCCGCTCCGTCTGCGGCTCGAAACCGGGCCCGCAGGCCAGGGTCACCAGGTGCTGCAGCAGCACGTCGAGGGGCGCCTCGGGGGGGCGCCGCACCTCCACCAGTCCCGCGGCCAGCCCACGCCGCATCGCCGACACCTCCAGCAGTTCGAGGGCGTTGGTGGGCATGAACAGCACCTGGGAGGTGCCGCCGGGGCAGTGGGCGGAACGGCCGGCCCGCTGCAGCAGCCGGGCCAGGTTCTTGGCGGAGCCGATCTGCACCACCCTCTCCACCGGCTGGAAGTCGACACCCAGATCAAGGGAACTGGTGCAGACCACCCAGCGGATCGAACCCTCCTTCACCCCCGCCTCGATCGCCTCCCGCCGGCTGCGGTCGATGGCGCTGTGGTGCAGCGCCAGGGCGTCCTCCATCTCGGGACAGGCGTAGCGCAGGCACTGGTGCCAGCGTTCGGCCTGGTTGCGGGTGTTGGTGAACAGCAGGGTGCTCACCGCGGGATCGAGGGCCGCCACCAGTTCCTCGTACATGCGCAGCCCCAGGTGACCGGCCCAGGGGAAGCCGTCGATCTCTTCGGGCAGCAGGCTGCGGATCGCTGTCTCGCGCTCGATGTCGGCGGTGATGATGCGGGGTTGACGCACGGACGGCTGATTTCCGACCGCCGCCCGCGCCGCCTCCTCGAGGTTGCCGATCGTGGCGCTGATCGCCCAGGTGCGCAGGTCGGGCCGCAGCGCTCGCAGCCAACCGAGGCAGAGCTCGGCCTGCACGCCGCGCTTGCTGCCCATCAGCTCATGCCACTCATCGAGCACCACCGCCTGCAGCGAACCGAACAGTTCCTGTGCCCTGGCGTTGGCCAGCAGCAGGCTGAGGGATTCGGGGGTGGTGATCAGGATCTGGGGGGGCGTGCGCAGCTGCTTGGTGCGTTCATGGCTGGAGGTGTCGCCGTTGCGGATGGCCAGCTTCAGCGGCCAGCCCATGGTCTCGATCGGCGCCCGGATCGCCAGGGCCAGGTCGCGGCTGAGGGCCCGCAGGGGGGTGAGGTAGAGCAGGCGCAGGCCCGGGCCCGGATCGGCCAGCAGTTCTGCGATCGGTCCCATCACGGCCGCATAGGTTTTGCCGGAGCCGGTCGGCACCTGGATCAGGCCGCTCTCGCCCGCCAGATAGGCCTCCCACGCCTGCCGCTGGAAAGGCATCGGCGTCCAGCCCTGCCGGGCGAACCAGGCTTCGATGGGGGCGAGCACCCTTTCGCTGTCTGCTGGGGCCGGTCTGGATCTCGCCATGGGCACACCTGCATCCATGAGGGTGTGTAGGAACGGGATGGTCGTCGTTACGCGGAGCCGTGCGCATCGACATCGTGGCGGATCAGGTGGTTCCCCGGACACCTGCCTGGGAGGGCGATCTGGAGGTACGGCGCCACGACCTGGAGGCGACAGGCGAGCGTCTGTGATCGTTGTTATCGACGATCTGCTCGATGCGTTGTTGATCCCTCAGCGGCTGAACAGGGTGGAGGGGCACCTGGTCGGGGCAGGGGTGGAGGGCAGCAACCAGTCGAGATCCACCTCCTCGCCGCCCATCAGCTGGCCGTCCCAGGCTCCGGAGGCCACCAGGGTGTGCAGGGTGCGCGCTGAGAGCCTGGTCAGCACCTGCTCCAGCTCGCCGGGGTGGGGCTGGCTGGGCAGACGGGTTGCCAGCCGCCCATGCACCTGGTGCACCGTCTGGCGGAAGGTCTCCCGATCGGAAGCCGCCGTGTGACGGTCGACCGGCTCTGCCAGGGAGCGAGCGAGCCGGTTCTGGATCGGTTCCATGCCGCCGGCCCCATCCGGGGTGACCATCGCCCGCCAGGCGCGCGACTTGTGCCGGTACTGCAGCATCTGCATCACGCCCTCGTGGCGGATGAAGTCGGCGTCACGAAAGCCGCCGGGTCGGCGGGCGGCAGCGGGCCATTGCCGTGCCAGACAACGAGCCAGCGAAACGGCGGCGACCACCCCGGCGTTGATGCCGCGGCCGGGCCAGATGTGGAGAGCAGTGGCCGCATCGCCGATCAGACAGCCGTAGGTGCGCCACGGGGCTGGGTTGGCTTCCAGTAACGGCGCCACAAAACGGTGCTGGTGGGCCATGCCCAGACGAAACAAGTTGCAGGATCGAATCCTGCTGGTGTCGACAGCGAAGAGGCTCAGTTCCTCCTCCAGTTGGGGCCAGAGGTGTGTGCTCTGCAGTGCGCCGAGGCTGATCCGGCTTGGCGCGTCGACGCCGCCATCCCCGGGCCGGCGCTTGAGAGCGTGGAGCAGCCCGCTCGCTTCGGCAGGGGTCAACCGGATGTTGAGGTGGCCTTCACCGTGCAGCGGATTCAGCAGCAGTCGCCGCTGCGATGCACTCAACACCGCAGCGGCGGCGTCGGAGAGGTGCGTGTGCAAGGCCAGGCCAAGGCAGCTCTCTTCAACACGCTCATCGGCGAGGCGATAAAGGCGTTCCTCCGCCACACCGAAGTGGGTGTGCAGCTCCTGGCGTGTTCTGGAGTGTGCACCATCGGCGATCACCAGCACCGGCGTCTGTCCCAGAGCCTGTCGCACATCGCCACAGCTGGCATGCAGGTTGATCTCGGCAAACGTCCTGGTTTGCTGCAAGAGCTGATCCTCCAGCTGGGCGATGCGCAGATTGCGGGGGTACAGGCCCTGCACCGACCCCGGCCCGAGGGGCCAGACCTCGGCGAAGGTTGTCTCAAATACGGCCTGCATCAGCCCTGGAGGCAACTGACAGAAATCGTGCGATTGCAGGGTCACCACCTGCTGGCGCCGTTGCACTCCAGGGTCCCAGTCAATCCCGGAAGAGCTGTGGCGCCAGCGGCGGTCAAACACCTGAATCCGTGCATGTCCAGGCATCAGCTCAGCCAGACTGCAGGCGAACATCAATCCCACTGGCCCGCCACCAATCACCACCACATTCAGCCTGTGTCGTTGGTCATCGCTGGGATCGACTTCGGTGGTGGCTGAAGAAAATCTTGGGCCCATCGAGGAATTGATCAGGTCTGTACAGCAGCGATCGAGAGATCTTGTTCGGGCGAGGATAATGGAAGCTTCAGGGTGGATGCGCTGCGTGTGGGCTATCCCTGAAGATCCCTACGGGCATCGGCTATCGCCACGGGAGAGCTGCATGGAAGAATCAAGGCTCTGTAGCGCGGGGGGCCTCCCATTTCAGGGGCTCGCTCGAAGAGCGACATTGATGCGCTGCCCTCGATGCAGACAAACTGCCTTGAACATGAACACCACAGCTTGGTAGTATCGAAGATCATGCGTGTGTGGCCTGGATCGATGCCACGGACGCCTACCGCCAGGTAGGGGGCTTGGGGTTTGTTGTTCCTGTCTCAGGCACTGATACAGCGCAAACTTAGACACTTGAACTGGGTCGACATTGTTTGCGTATTGATTATAGCGCCTGATTGCTCTTTTCTATTGCCCTGCTCGGCCTGCAGATGGTGGCGGCGGCTGTTCCTCCCGCCGGTGCGGCACCCACCCCTGTGCCATCGGCCAGCGCGCCCATTGCGTTGGAGGCGATGCTGGAACCCATTCGCAGCCGCTACGCCTGGCCTGCCGTGTGGTGGGCCAGCACCGCAGCACCCAGCGCCACAGCGTCAAGGTCGTCGACCTGGAGGAGTCCAAGCTCAGGCATCGTCTCCGCGAAATCGCCGCTGAGCACATCCGCTGGGGCCGCCGCATGGCCTACCGCCTGCTCCGACGGGAGGGCTGGACGGTGAACCACAAGCGGGTGCAACGGCTCTGGCGGGAGGAAGGCCTGCAGCGGCCCACTCCCAGGAAGCGCAAGCGGGCTCGGCCCGCAGACGGCTCGGTGCGGCGCCACCGGGCCGAGCATCCCCACCAGGTGTGGGCCATGGACTTCCAGTTCGACGCCACGGCCGACGGCCGCAGGCTCAAGTTCCTGAACGTGATTGACGAGCACAGCCGCCTCTGCCTGGCCATCCGGGTGGGCAGGCGTTGCCAGGCCAAGGACGTGGTGGCGGTGCTGGAAGAGCTCACCAGCCTCTACCCGGCACCGACGTTCATCCGCAGCGACAACGGCCCGGAATTCATCTCCCAGGCCTTACGGGGCTTGTGCGGGGCCAGTGGAACAACCACGGCCTACATCGAGCCGGGATCCCCGTGGGAGAACGGCTTTGCGGAGTCGTTCAACGGCAGGTTCAGGGATGAGTTCCTGAATACCGAGCTGTTCACCACAGCTCCGGAAGCTCAAATCCTGGCCGATCGCTGGCGCTGGGAGTACAACACGCTCAGGCCGCACTCGGCCCTCCAGGGGCGTACGCCCCTGGAGGCAGCTCAACAGGGAGCTGCCGCATGACCATGACCACCAACTCTCATAAGGCCTGGACCGATAAAGGGGGTCACGTCAGGAGCACACACCGCAATCCTCGCCTTCTCTTCCCTAAGAGTTTGCGGAAAAACCGCCTGAGAAGCAGCGTTTTTCCCTCCTGAGACCTGGCGGAGCTCCTATCGGGCTGGTTTTCAGGGTTTCAGCGGTTCAGAGCACTCGTTTCGGTGTGTTTTGCCCCTCTGGGGCATCCTGATTACTGCTGCCTGGGCACACTTCTGGGCAACCCGCTGTTCATGCCGCCGCCATCGCTGGTTTGAGCAGATTGCCCAGGCGGATCAGGTTGTAGGCGATCACGTGCAGGCCAAACACCGCACGCACCTTTTCGGTGCCGCGCAGCTTGAACTGGCGCAGGCCGCCCCACTGCTTGATCCAGCCAAACACCTTCTCGATGCCGCGGCGGGAGTGGATCGACTTGGCGTAGCCCTCGTGGCGGGTGGTGCGCCCATCGATGGCCGAACCACCGGAGCGGGCTGAGTTCTGCGCCACGTGCGGCGTGACACCGATGCGGCGCATCTCAGCGACAAAGCCCCTGGTGTCGTAGTTCTTGTCGGCGCCGATGGTCTTCTGGTGGGCACCGGGACGATCCACTGCCATCGCTTTGGCGGCATCCCGCTCCCCGGTGCCCGTCGCTTGTGTGACGCGGCAGTCGACGATCAGGGCATGGCGGTTGTCCATGAGCACGTGCCCCCGGTAGCTGGGCATTGCTGGATGGGCCCTGGATTTCCGGCATAGCAGCGCATCCGGATCGACAGTGGAGCGATGGGTCTTGTTGCTGAGCTTGATGCCCCTGAAATCCCCTTTCGCCCTCTTCTTGCCGGGCTTTGGAACACCAAAACCCTCGCCAGGGCCTGACGGCGGCGGCGGTGGATCGTCCTGCCCATCGATCCGCTCCAGCGAGGCATGGGACGCCCAGGCCTGCAGGAGCGTGCCATCCACCGAGAAGTGCTCATCGCTGAGCAGCGGCTTGACCTCGGGAGCTCCCATCAGCTTCTCCAGGAACTTCCCCATCACCTGCTCGTTCAGCAGCCGCTCCCGGTTTTTTGTGAATGTGGTGGGATGCCAGATCGGATCATCCGGGCTCAGCCCCACAAACCAGCGGAACAGCAGGTTGTAGTGGAGCTGCTCGAGCAGCAACCGCTCCGAGCGGATCCCGTAGAACGCCTGCAGCAGCGACGCCAGCAGCAGCTGCTCCGGCGGAACCGATGGCCGGCCTTCTGCCGCATACAGCGCACAGAAGGTGGGATTGAGTCGATCGAGCGCCTGATTCGCCAGTTTCCGGATCCGCCGCAGCGGATGACTGGCAGGAATCCGCTCCTCGATCGACACGTAGGAGAACAGGGAGCCGCTGGACTCCCGGTGACCTCGCATCTCAGATGGGCGGTTGCACCATTTTCGCAGAGGTGGCCGGGTTTTTCAGCAAACTCCTAAGGACAGTGAGATCGAAGCTCTGATTGACCGTCTCTCGGTGCGCTGGCAGTGGCCTGCAGCCGTAGCTGCCACCTATGGCTGCCGTCCACATGAAGCGCTGCTGTTTGCTGATGTCCAGGCGTCGGGCCTGCTTCGCATCACGGATGGGAAGACAGGGGCCCGGCAATCCATCGCGTTACCGCCTGAATGGATCTCGCGATGGTCGCTGCAAAGCAAAAGGCTGCCCGCGTTCAACCGGGAACGTAGCCACCGGGATGTGGGCTCTCTCATGGGGCAAATGTTCCGTCGTGCCGGAGCTCCCTTCCAGCCCTACGACCTACGTCACGCCTGGGCGGTACGAGCGATCCACAATCCCAGGATCTCGCCCTCGTTGGCGGCCAAGTCGATGGGCCACAGCCTGGCGGTGCACAGCAGCGTCTACCAGCGCTGGTTCGATGCCCACGAGATGGAATCTCTGCAGGCGGAACTCAGCGCAGCCTCTTGAGGTACCGCTCGACATTCACCAGGTAGGAGTGGCGCTTGCCAGAAGGCGAGGGCACCTGCCGGAAGCAGTCGGGCGGGAAGCTGCCGCGCAGGATGCGGTTCTTCAGGGCTCGAGAGGAGGAGAAATGCAGAAGCGGGGCAGCCTCCCTCAGGGGCAGCCAGGGGCTGCTCTTCGGGGCAGGGGGCTGGCCCTGGGCCGTAAGCAGCTTCAGCTGGGCTGACAGCTGGGATAGCTGGGCTGTCAGCTCCACCACCACCGATTCCATCGCCTTGAGGTGAGGCTCCATCACGGTCCCTCCCCCCGAAGCAACGCCCCCGCCCCCGGATCCCGGAGCATCAGGAGGCGGCGCTCCCCGCGGCGGCCGGCACCAAGCAGCAGACCGATGATCACCAGCTGCCCCACCAGGGAGAGCAGCAGCAGGCGGTGCAGGCCCCGCAGGCTGCGGACGCGGACCAGGGCGTGCCGCGGCGGCCGCCCGCCGCCGAGGAAGGCGGGCAGGGCAGGCCTGCGGGGAGGGGTGGCGGAAGGGGTCGAGCTCATGGGGTGGGCTCCTCCCGGCGGTGGGCGTTGGCCGGCTGATCGAGCGGCGGCAGGGGCGGCAGGCCGGCGCCGAGGCGCATCAGGTGGTGGGCGGCGCCGCTGGCGGAGAGGTTGTGGCGCTCCATCAGCTCGCGGAGCTTGTGGTGGCAATCGGCGTAGACCATCACCTGCAGGTAGTGGCGCTCCTGGCTGATGGTGGGGCGCTCGCCGTAGCTGCGGTGCCGGCGGGCATGGCTCTTGCGGTGATCGGTGGGGACGGGGTTCATCGAGGGATCTCCAGGGGGGGCCTGCAGGCCCGGGGACAGACGTGGATGGGCAGCGGAGGGGAGGAGCAGGGCGATCAACGAATGCCCAACACCCTCAGCCTTGTGTGGCTGAGCAACAAAGCTGAAAAAAGGGGCCACCCGCTGGGGTCGCCCCAGTTCCCGACTTGTCGTCGCTCTCCAGGGGCAAGAGTCCAGCCGTCACGGCTTCTGAAGCACTCCAGCCGTCCTGCCGCACCCGCCTGGGCGGGGTTGGGGCGGAGGGAGGAAAGAACTCCGGAGCCATGGCCGAGCCGGACGCTTGCTTGATCTGGAGCTTAGGGGCTCAGGTGCCTGAGGCCAAGCAACAGGCTCAGAAAAAAAGGCCGCAGATTCACTGAGTGTTACGGCTCAGGGTGGCGGGGGTTTGCAGGGCGCCCGCGCTGCTGATGGCCCCAGTCCCGCTGACTCTCCAGGGCTTGAGCGTCACAGCAGCGCGATGGGCCCGGCCGCCAGCGGATTCAGGCTTTCCCTGCCGGCCCCGTCCCCACCAGCGGGCCTGGGGAGACTGCGGCTTCCTCAGCCAGCTCGGGCAGGGAAGTCCGCCAGGCCTCGATCCACTTCTCCGGCAGCCAGCCCTGCTGCCACAGGGGGGCCAGTTCCTCGGGGCGGTAGTCCCGGAAGCCGGCGAGCACGGCCCGCAATGTCTTGCGTTCGGCTGCCGGCGCCTGGCGGGCGGCGCCTTGGAGGGTTTCGATCGGATCGAGGCTGCGGCGGCTGGCTTCTGTGCTCACCTGCTGGCGCCAGAGGGCGGAGAGCTCAGCCGCCTGGCTGACATCGAGGCTTGGAGCGGGGGCCGGTGGTGCCTGGCGGAAGGCCTCGGGAACGGGAAGCAGGCCGACGTAGCAGCACCAGAACTCCGAGGGTCCCCAGAGTGCACCGTCGTCGCCGCGGATCGGTTCGGCCACGTCGAGCGCCTGTCGCAGCTCGGGGCTGTGCAGCGGCCCCCAGTCGCGATCGGCGAGGCGGCGGTTGACGTCAGCGAGCTGGAAGTAGGCCTGGGCGCGCAGGTCGCCCGCCTTGCCCTGCTCCACCATCGAGACGTTGCCGCTGGAGACGGTGGCAAAGCCCGCCTCGCGGCCCCAGCGCTCGACGGTGTACTGGGTCCAGCCGTTGCGCTCCCGCCAGAGGCGCAGCATGCGACCGAAAGCCTCCCGGGCGGCGGCATGGGTCTGCTTATAGATCTGAAACGTGTCCACCGCAGCGGCTCCGGCTTCTATGGACAGATTCTAAGACGGGCATGGCGCCAAGAGCCATGGAGTTGCGAGGAGGCGCGGGAGTGCAGGGCTCTGTTCTCGGGTTCCAAAGCCGTCTCCGGCTCATGCGGGGCAGGTTTCCCCAGTGCCGGGAGGCTTTTGCAGCGATCAAGCCCCCAAACGCCCAAGGCGCCGTGGATCCCATGGATCAAGCGGCTCAGCTCTTAGCGAGCCAGGAGCGGCTATAGGTTGACCTCAGCCTTCTAAGTCCTATGGCTTATATTTCACCGCCGATCTCCGTTCAGCTCACGCGGCGCCAACTGGCGTGGCTCGATGGCCGCCGCCACCGCGGCGACCGTTCCCGGTCTGCCGCTCTGCGGGCTGCGCTCGATGCGCTGATCCAGCAGGAGCAGGGCAGCGCCAGCCCGGCCGGCGCCCTGGAGCGGGGTGGTTCGGGCCACACCCAGCTGGAGATCACGTCGAGCACCCCATCCACCACCACCGAGGAGATCTGAGATGGAACCCACCACCACCCCCTGGACTGTTGATGGCCAGACGGCCCGTCGCTTCCTGGAGCTGCTGGGCAAGGACCCCACCACAACCCGCCTGCGGGCTTTCCCCCACCGCCGCGATCCCCGCCGCACCGCCATCGGCGCCCGCAAGGGCCCGTTCGATCTGCGGCAGGCCCAGCGCTGGCAGCGGGAGGGCCGCGGCCTCTATGTGGTGATCAACGACGGCGGCGATCGCAACAGCGCCATCCGCCGGTGCCGGGCGCTGTTTGTGGAGTGGGACGACCGGCCGCTCGCCTGGCAACGGGAGGCCTGGCGGGAGCTGGGCCTGCCGGAGCCCACCCTGCTGGTGGCCACCGGTGGCCGCTCGCTGCATTGCTACTGGGTGCTGCGCGAGCCGATCCCGCCAGCGCAGTGGACCCCCTTGCAGCGGGAGCTGATCGAGGTGGCCGGTGGCGACCCGAGCTGCGGCGACGCCGCCCGGGTGATGCGTCTGCCCGGCTCCTGGTACCTCGATGAACACGGCCAGCCGCTGGCCCAGGTGGTGATCGAGGCCGCCAGCGGCCAGCGCTACGCCGCCGATGAGCTGGCCGCGGCGTTGTCGCCTGCGGCCCTGCTCTCCGCCAGCAAGAGCAGCTCCACAACCCCCACCAACCACAACACCGCCATCACCATGAACACCTCCCACAACTCCTCGCCCAGCTGGGACGACATCTGCGCCGCCCTGGCCGCGATCCCGCCGCGGGTGGCGGGGAGCAACAGCTACGCCACCTACCGCAACATCCTCTGGGGCCTGATCAGCGCCTGCCAGGAAGCTGGGCACGCCAAGGAGGAGGCGATTGCGTTGATGGAGGCCCACAGCCCCAGCGGCGCGAGCGGCTGGGATGTGCGCCAGGTGGCGTATTCCGGCGGGGAAGAGATCAGCTCCGCGACGTTCTGGTTCCACGCCCGCCGCTGGGGCTGGCAGCCCGAGGGAGAGCCGAAGCACCGGAAGCCCCCTGGTCGGCACAGACCCCTGATCCATCGACCCGCTGCCGGGAGCGCAGCACCCAGCGCAGGGGACCAGGGCCCCAACCCAGGGATTTCAGCAGCAGGCGCCCCAGCAGCAGGGGCTCCAACAGCAGGGGCCTCTGGCCCCGGCCCCGGCCCGCGCCGCGGCCCGAAATACCTCCCCCTGGCCCGGCGCCTCGATGCGCTCGATCACTGCATCCACGCCCTGCTGGGGCGTGAACCCAACAGCCTGCGGCGCCATGCGCGGGTGCGGCATGCCCAGGCGGCGCTGGAGCTCAAGGCCCTGCTGCGCCATCAGGAGATCGGCCAGCTGATCCTCGAGGCCCACGACCGGCGCCACGGCAACCGCTTCCAGGGGCTGGGGTCGCCGCAGCGGCTGGCGATGAGCGTGCCGCAGCTGGAGTGGGAGATCCCCGACTGCCTGCCGGCCCGGGACCTCACGATCCTGGGCGGCCGGGCGAAGGTGGGCAAGACGCGGTTGGCCCATGCCCTGCTGCGCTGCCTGCTGTGCGCCGAGGATTTTCTGGGGTTCGGCGCGCCGAGCAGGCCGCGGCCGGTGATCCTCATCAGCGATGACCAGGCGGATGGCGACACCGCCCAGATGCTGCAGGCCTCGGGGATGTGGGGCCACCCGCTGCTGATCTGGTCCCGGCGGTTCCGGGCGACGGAGTCGAACCTGGAAGCCCTGCGCGAGTGCCTGACGGAGCAGGGCATCGCCAGCCAGGGCGGTGCGGTGGTGATGCTCGAGTCGCTGCGCTCGATCACTCGCTCCTGCTGCTTTGGGGAGAACGATCCGGAGATGGGGACGATGATCTACGACCTCAAGCACCAGATGACCGACGCCGGTGGCACCGTGCTGCTGGTGCACCACTGCAACAAGGCGAACGAGACCACCGGCACCGAGGCCCTCTCGGGGCACAACGCGATCGCTGGGGCGGCGAACACGATCCTGACGCTGCATTACATGAGCCAGGAGAATCGGCTGGTCAAGGAGTCCCCCCAGCGGCGGCTGGTGCGCGAGGCCCGCTCGGGGCCGCCGGTGGATCTGGTGGTGACGATGGAAGACTCAGGCGGCCGCTTTATGCGGATCGGTTCCTACAGCGATGTGCTGGAGGAGCAGGAGCTGCAGCAGGGGCGCCAGAAGGCGCTGGATCGGGTGCAGAAGGCCACCGATGAGCAGCACAAGGCGCTGCAGCATCTGCTGGAGCGCCACCAGCGGGGCGAACAGGGCCTGCCGGTGCTGCAGCTGCTCCAGGCGGTGGGGGCGGTGCCGGAGGCGGCGGTGCGCATGCGGGATCTGGAAGGGGAGGATCTGACCCGCTACAAGACCCTCGCCCGCCTGCTCACCCACCTGAAGGGCGTTGTGGTGAGCAGCCGCAAGACGGAGGAGGGCGGCGGCTACAGCCTCCGTTACTCGCTGAGCACGGCCGGCGCGAAGTGGCTGGCGGAGGTGCTCGGGTCTTGAGCCAAGCCAGGAGCCCAGGCTGGCTCCAGGGGGCGGCATCCTCAGGCCGAAAGGCCCGGGGATGCCCCCTTTTTGTTGGGCCAGGGCCTGTGAGCACTGCGGGCGCGTACCAAGGGCAACGCGATGGGAATGGCTCGATTCCGGCGCTCCAGAGGCCCAGAGAAGGGCGAAGCAGGGAGGTTTCACGGCGGTTTTTCGGCGCGTTTCACCTATGGCGACGGCTGAGAGCCCCTGCGCTGGAACGTGAGTCACAGTTTCCACGCGTTTTGGGGGGTATGAAGCGCGCACGATTTTTTGGCGTACAACGCTGGTGGCATGTTCTTCTTCCCGCCAGGCGGCATCAGCCAGGCTTATTGGTGTGGGGATGACGGGCAGAGGGCGGGGGGAGGACCCGCTGGCGTTGAGCAACCCGGCGGAGCGCTTGCCCGCATCGCCGGGCCGCGCTCCGGCTGGTGCACTGCTGCAAAGACCCGCGCCGTGAGGCGGGCCTCGATCTCCTGCAGGTTCACCGTGCTGTACATCAACAGCTGGATGCCGATGTCGGCGGTCGTCAGAGGCATGGCAAGGTCGCAACTGATTTCAGGCTTCCTAGCGCCGGTCAACGGAGCCGCAGAGCTGGGCAGGGGCTGATTGGGGGGGGCCGGTTGCCCGGCCCCTGAACAGTTACAAGCCTTGATGTCATCTCCATTGACAGTTGAAGTGGAAAGCTTATGATGGGCAAGCAGCTACGTACACAGTTCAATGAGACAACTTAATAATTCTCGGGTTGGTCTCATCAGTGATACCGTTTCTGCTGCTCTCTCGTCTAGATTGGGAGCCCTTTTTCGAGCTGTAGTTTTTGTCGGGGCCATAGTTACAATACCTTCATCTCCCGCGCATGCATTAAAGGTTAAGATCCCATTTCTATTTTGCTTTACCTGCGAGAACTTCACAATTGAGAGAGACATTATCCTGGACCCAGGCCCCCCACCAATAATTGGCAAAGAAACGATAACCAAGCGTGACTACGGATTAAGTTTCTTTGGGTCCCCAGAAGGGGAAGCAGACCCAGACGAAATAAAGGAAGTAGGAAGTTTATTGTTTAAAACTAGTTACCAGTTTGATCCATCAATATGGGAGCTCGAGCGCATTGATCTAAATCCGGCATTCAGCCAGATTGGCCAATTTGACCTAACGGATTTAACTTCGGGCTTGATTGGGAATATCTCTGGCATAACCACTACTGAATTTACCGGCAACTTGGCGAGTGTTATACTCGAGTCAATTAACGGTGAAGAGGGTTTTTCTAGTTTTCTGTTCAGGGAGTCCGAGGGTGACTTTTTCCAAGCAATTGGACTTGGCGGCGAGGTTTATGATTGCCCAAGTTGCAGAGGCGAAGTTAATCAGCCTTGCCCCGTCCCCAGCCCCCTGCCCTTCCTCGGCGTCGGAGCTGCCTTCAGCTACAGCCGTAAGCTGCGAAAGAGGATCAAGACCAGCAAGACTCCTGAGGTGATGAGCGCCATCGTTTGAGCCCAGCCGAGCGCTTCTGCGGCCCCAGCCAGGCAGCCAGACGGGCGGAACCACTCGGAGCGAGGTGCAAGAAACGGAGTGCAAGGAGGCCGGCATTGCTGAGGATGTGGGGTGTCAATCGCGTTCACCGCGCGCAGGCTGTCCGCGTGATGGCTGGCAGCGACTTCCCCCGAAGGCACCAGCGAGTCGGCTCCGGCATTGCGGATGCACAAATAGAGACCGCTCAACCTGGTTCGCTCTTTCCAGACGGGCAACATCCACCCTGCCGGGAAAGGAGAGGAGGGCCTCAGCGGTAGCTTCTGAACGCCTTGCCGCCGGCCACATCAGACCAGCGAGACGCGTCTGCCGAATGCGCAGCTCGCTCAAGGGGTCTGAAAACCGTGAAATCCGTGAAACGCCATACGCCGCAACTTATCTGGGGTGGCATCAGTGGTGAAAACCGCGTGAAACGCGCTGCTGCCAGAGAGGAAACCCGGCCCTGCCATCACGCTGGCGTTGTGCGGTGGCCCTTGGTCGCCTCCTCGGCGACACGGAGCGGTGCTAATGATTAACCGCTGAGATGGCGCCATATTCTCTCTTCCAACTCTCCAGCCGTCCGCAGATTCGCCGCAGCCAATTCCCTTCCGCTTGATGCTGCGGCACACTCTTGAAAGAGAGAGTTGATTCATGCCACACACCAGCGCCGAAGTCACCCAAACCCCCAGCCATCGGCCCAGCGCCAGGCAACACCAGAGCACCAGCTCCAGGGGCCCGGCCCGCGTATCTGGGGCTAGCCGGCGCCGGCCCCATCGCTGCGACCATCCCCATGCCGCCGCCAATGCCCTGGCGCTGCAGCATCAGGACATCGCCCGAGCGGTGGCCGCCAACCTCTCGCGCCGCACCGGCCATGCCCGGGAAGACCTGGAGCAGATCGCCATGGTGGGCATCATCCTGGCCGCACGCCGTTATGCGCCGGAGCGCGGGTCCTTCCGGCCCTTTGCCCGCCGCTACGCCAACGGTGAGGTGCACCACTTCCTGCGGGACCGTGGCTTTCTGATCAAGGTGCCGCCCAGCTGGCGGGAGCTGCATGCCAGGGGGCGCAAGCTGCAGAGCTGTGGGGTTCCCCGTGAGGCTGTGGCGCAGCGGTTGGGGGTGAATCAGAGCCGGTGGGAGGAAATCGAGTTGGCGTGCAGTGTGGGGGTGGTGCCGTTGGGGGAGGTGGAGGTGGGGTAGGGGCTAATGATCTGGTCCGCTTGGCCCGAGTCGTTGTCTTGCTGTAAGGAGTCAATCAGATTCCCAGGAAGACAATGCAACCGAATCAGACTACATTTGTATAGACTTGGTAGGGCATCAGAGCTCGGCCAATCGGGAGTAATTTACCTAGTCCCTCGATACGAGGCAATGTGCATGAGAGACGCTGTGCAGCATTGGCGAGAGCATCCCATGCAATCCGGCACTAAGAATGCAAGATATTCTTAGCGTGCTCACCCGAGCTCTACATTGCGCCAAGTCCGACACTGGTCTTTATCACTCGAAGCACAGGGCCCCTTGCCTTCGAGGAAAGCAAGAAGTGTTTCCTTCAGGTAGACAGGACATCTGTCAAGGACCCGATCCAATTTTTTGCTGTCCTTACTTTTCAAGTTTTTCATGCTGATACCATGGGCAACCCTGGAGCGGAATGTGTATAGATCTCGAACTATATCAAAAACCTCTGCTCGTTCATCTATCGAACGGCGGAGAAACCTGGCAGCCCGAAGGGCGAGTCGATAAGATAGCTCATGCTTAGAATCTCCTGCGTCGTTCAGGTACAACGCCTCAAATGCCACTGCCATGGTAAGTATGATTTCAGGGTCATCGGGAGTATGGCGTTCATACATATCTCTAAACCGCCTTATCGCTATCTTCCAGCCAGGAGATATTGCCTCATCCACAATATGCTTCTTGGTCAGTCGCTGAACGATGTCAATCTTATGTTCAGCCAGGGGGCTACCATGCGGACTGCGGAACATGAACCTCTTAGGGAAGAAGGCCGAGAGCTCTTGATCGTACGCACTCTCCCATGTTCTCGCAATGAATGGAGTAAGTGAATCACCCCTAATCATTTCGACGCCAAGAATACCAATATCATCCGGGGACACGAGTCGAAGGATGTCAACTGCTTTCTGGGCGATGCGTTCCGCTTGTTCATATTCCGAGAGAAATCTGTCCACCGGTTCGTCAACTCCAATTCTAATTGGCATTGTGATTACAGTGTTAATAGTCCTAGTGTGTGCCTTTTCGGGACTTGCATGACTTATCAAGTCATCAGTTGCATAGCCAAGTCGCAGTGTCACAGGGGCATTACTCAAGCAGATATCTGCTATCTCAATAGGTTCAGCTCTGTCCAACAACGGTGCATTGAGAAAAACAGCAACAGAGTAGTCGTGATGCGTCCGAGCCGAAAGCGAGGCTAGCTTTTCGGCCAGGCAGCTTGCTGCTTGGCCCCAGGCCGAGAACTGTTGGCTTTCACTGTCGACATACCCTACGTCGACGAGAGCAACTCCGATAAGATCTGACATGATGATCTTGCCATAGGTTCCGCGAATCAATTCTGCAATACGATCTTTCAGATTGATGAGTTCTGATGGTTCATGGTATTTTCGTCCCACAGATTCAAAGAGCCTATTGGCCAAGTTGCAATCGAAAACAATCTCATTGGCTAGTCCTGCATACGCAGCCTTCACACTTTCAACGATGGCCCGGTAAGGCACCGCTGGGGCAATATAGGTCCGATTCCCTTTATCTTCTAGTGCAATCATTACGCGCTGGCGTGCGAGCCATCTGTCTGTTTTGTGAGGCTCCCAGGTCATCTGGGTTCCCAGAGTTCCTCTTATTGGAAGCCCTGAGATCGGCATGGTAGCCGACTCTGATGTTGCAGTCGTCCGAACTGTTCTGGGGGCAAACGAATCAGAGTCAATCCCGTCGTTTGCCAGGCCAGCTGAGATATATCTTTCGATCGCGCAGACAACTCTTTGGCAGTTAGCCGTAAACTTTTGGTCCATGTGAAACGTCCAGACTTCTCCTTTGCATCATATCTAGCCTGAGTGCCGCTTAGCCTGCTCGCAGAGATAGAGAGGTCCAGCATGCGTGAGCCCGATTGGTGACACGTGAATACATTCAGCCTTAATGAGTGATCACTCAATTCAATTATCAGCTTGCAAGTCAAAAAGACCAGGCCTGATTTTCCCAGCTACTCAAGCCCTCTGTGCTTAGCAAATGGAACAACGGTGTTAAGCCACAATATAGCGATGAGCCTTTTATCGGCAACCTTTTCACCCCACCCCATCCACCACCACCGCCCACCCCTTGCCGGGTACATAGCGGTAGGCCCCACCCCCGATGGGCCCCACCATCCAGCGCCTGCCGAAGTTCTGCCGGGAGAAGCGCAGCCCCAAGCCGTTGGCGTTCAGGGTGGTGCCGCTGAGCAGGTCCGGCTCCCCCCACGGGTCGTTCACCACCAGGTGGGTGGGCGTGTGACCGATGACGATCAGCCAGTGCCCTGAGCCGGTGGGCCGCTCCACCGGGCCCCGGTGGACGTAGCCGCAGGGCACCGGGATGCCGCGGGCGATCTGCTCCTCGATCAGCTGGTAGTCCGCGTCCTGCACCAGCCGGGCGGTGACGCCGTAGTGGGCCAGGGCCTGGAGCTGGGCGCCCGCGTCGGTGGTGTCGCCGTAGCGCTGCACCACCGCCAGGTACTGGTCGTCGCCGTTGGCGCCCTGGAGTGTGCCGGGCTTGAGGGCCTCCAAAAGCATGGCGCAGCTGGAGGAAAAGCAGGTGCGATCCCGCTGGCTCAGCTGGGCGCAGTCCCGCTGCTGGAAGTAGGGCACCCCCACCAGGGGGGTGGGATGGCGGCTATCGCTGGCACCGGCGAGGGCCTCGGCCTGGGGCCTGCTGCTCCCGCCATTCCAGAGCGCCGCCTCGCCCTTGCGGCGCCGCCGTAACCCCGCCTCGCTGGGCCCGCCTGGGTTCACGTAGAGCTGCAGGGCTGCTGGCACCTGCTCCAGCGCTCCCTCCCGCAGGCAGCGGCTGAGGGTGGCAAACCCCTCGCTGCCGTACCAGTTCGGGCCGCAGTTGTAGGTGAATGACAGCAGGGCCGCGCGCTGGTGGGAGCTGAGGTTCGACCAGTCGGGGATGCGCTGGGCCAGCAGCTGCTCGTCGCGCTCCAGCCTTGTGGCGAGCAGGTCATCGGCCTCCTGCTGCTCGATGCGGTCACTGGGTTGCACCGGGCGGCCGTCGGCGTAGCGGGTGCTGCCCCAGCCGATCGTCCACGGCTCCCCTCCGGTCTCGGGGTCCGGATAGGCGAGGAGCTCGCAGCCCTCGAATTCCCGCACCAGGGGCAGGGCGAGGGCCACCGCGGCGGGGTTGTCGGCCATCAGGGCCGGGGCGAGCTCCGGCGGCGCGACCTCCGGCGGTGCGGTGCTCCAGAGCCGCCAGAGGGGACCGCCCTCCACCAGCGCCTCCGGTTCGTGGTCCACCAGGCGCTCCAGCGCCGCCTGCAGCCAGGCCCGGTGCCGCTTCAGCGCCGGATCGAAGTGCGCCACGTAGTCGTGGGTGGGGATCGGGCGGCTCATCGGAACACCCCCCGCCGTCCGGGCGTCAGGGCCGGCTGAGCGCTGGCGGCGACCAGCTGCATGCCGGAGGGGAAGAACAGGGCGCTGACCGTCATCCACCTCTCCAGGCAGGCATTCACCTGGCGGGGGCCAGCAGCCAGTTCGGCAGCTCACAGGCGCCGACGAAGGCGACCGAGTAGACGAGCTGGCCGGTGAGCAGGCCGTGTGAGGTGGTCTGGCTTTCCTGGACAGCCCCCATCGTTAACCTCTGAGGCGGGGCACCACCCCTGAAAGGGGGCTCCCACCTATGAGCAAGCGCCGCACCCACAGTCCCGAGTTCAAGGCCAGGGTCGCCATGGAGGCGAT
>JBKDPV010000016.1:0-12798 GCA_046342315.1 Cyanobacteriota bacterium | reverse complement strand
CTCCATGTTCCGCTTGGTGTACTTCTTCGCCACGCTCACCACCAGCCGCAGGTTCGCCGCCACCATCCGCTCCTTCGCCCGCCGGCCCGCCTGGATCCGTCGGCGCAGCAGCGGCGGCGTGAGGCCGGCGGCCTCGGCCAGCTGCTCATGGCTGGGGGCGGAACCGAGGCGCACCTGAAGCTCCGCCTCCAGCTCCTCGAGGGCCATCAGCTCCTGGACCTGCCGGCCCAGGGTGATCTCCTGCTCGTGGCTGAGCAGCGGTACCCGGCCGATATCGCGCAGGTAGGAGCGCACCAGATCGCCGTCCACTGACGGCATCAGCCGACCGACGGCGGGAACGGCGGCAGGTTCGGGGGCAGCCTCGGGGGCAGCGGAATCGGTGACCGGATCGAGGGAGAGGGCGACGACCACGGGCCTGGGATCTGAAGATGTGTAAAGCCTAACCTGAAGAAGTGTGAATTCCTCTCATCCGGGGCCGATCCCGGGCGGCACAGCCTGTCGAAAGGGCCCGAGGCTCAGGGCCCACCCAGGCGCAGCAGCAGCCAGGAGGCCGTCTTCAGGTAGATGAACACCCCGGCCACGTCGGTGGCGGTAGCGATGAACGGCGCCGACATCAGGGCAGGATCCAGGCCAAAGCGATCGAACAGCAGCGGCAGTGCCGCGCCGGCCGTGGCGGCCAGCGTGGTGATCGCCACCAGGCTGATCCCGGCCGCCCCCGCCACCACCCAGTTCTGGGACACGTAGGCCGACCAGGGCACCACCACCAGCATCATCAGGATTCCCAGCAAGGCTCCGGCAAGGCACTCCCGCCCGATGGCCCGCGCCGGCCCCAGCGACTGCAGACGCTGGGTGCTAAGGCCCCGGATCACCACAGTGGAGCTCTGGGCTCCGACGTTTCCCCCGGTGCCGATCAGCAGGGGGATGAAGGCTGCCAGCACCACCACCCGGTTGAGCACGTCCTGCTGGGAGGCGATCACCGCAGCGGTGCCGCTGTTGGCCAGCAGCAGCACCAGCAGCCACACCACCCGCCGGCGGGCCACCGTGAACAGATCACTACGGAAGTAGTCGTCTTCGTCGCCGGCCTGCACGGCACCGGCCGCGTAGAGGTCGCGGGTGGCCTCCTGCTGGATCACGTCGATGACGTCATCCACGGTGACGATCCCCACCAGCCGCTGCTCCCGGTCCACCACCGGCACCGCGAGGAAGTCGTAGCGCTGGATCACGCGCGCCACCTCCTCCTGATCCGTGTCGGTGGTCACATTGACCACCTCCCGGGTCATCACGTCCCCCAGCCGATCCTCCGGGTCGGCCGTCACCAGATCCCGCAGCGAGAGCATGCCGGTGAGATGGCGGGAGGCATCGGTGATGTACAGGCTGTAGATCGTCTCGGTGTCGCGGGCGCGGCGGCGCACGATCTCCAGGGCCTGGGCGGCGCTGTGGAACTCCTTGAGGTCGATGAACTCGGTCGTCATCAGACGACCTGCCGTTTCGGGCTCATAGCCCAGCATCTGGGCCGTGACCCGTCGCTCGGCCGGACTCAGTTCCGAGAGCAGGCCGCGCACCACCTTGGCCGGCAGTTCATCGAACAGCCGCACCCGGTCGTCGGGCGACATCTCCTCCACCAGTTCCAGCACCTCGCCGGAACGCAGGCGCTCCAGCAGGCTCTGCTGCACATCCGGGTCGAGGTACTCGTACACCTCGATCGCCTGATCCTTCGGGAGCAGGCGGAAAGCCAGGGCCTGGAGGGTGCGGGGCAGGGCACCGATCGCCTCGGCCGCGTCCACCGGCTGCACCGGCTGGAGCAGCAGCTTGGCGCCGTCGTAAAGGCCCGCCTGCAGCAGACTCTGCAGTTGCTGGACCACCATCTGGGCAATGGCGGAGGCCTCGCTCATGGCTCGGATCCGGTGGCTGCGACGAGTGTATTGGGCAGGTGGTTAAGGTCCGGCAGCACAACGCCTGAGCAGTCCCGATGTCCGTGAACGTGACCGATGTGGTGATCCGCGATGCCGCCGGGCAGGAACGCCGGCTCGGCGAGTGGAGCGGCCAGGTTCTACTGATCGTGAACGTGGCCAGTCGCTGCGGCTTCACCCGGCAGTACGCCGGCCTGCAGGCCCTGCAGGACACCTACGGATCGCGGGGTTTCGCCGTTCTCGGCTTCCCCTGCAACGACTTTGGCGCCCAGGAACCGGGCAGCCTGCCGGAGATCAAGGAGTTCTGCTCCCTCACCTATGGCGCCAGTTTCGAACTGTTCGACAAGGTGCATGCCAGCGGCACCACCACCGAGCCCTACACCACCCTCAACACGGTCGCACCGGCCGGCGATGTGGCCTGGAACTTCGAGAAGTTCCTGATCGGCAAGGACGGGAGCGTGCTCGCCCGCTTCAAGAGCAACGTGGAGCCGGATTCAGCGGAGCTCAAGGCTGCGATCGAGGCGGCCCTGGCAGCCTGAGAGGGCCAGGGGCCGCGGAGAAGAACCCCAGGTTCAGACCGAGAGCCAGCCCCGCGCCGGTTCTCCCGCGGCCATGACCGCCTCCACCTGCAGCCAGCGATCGCCGCGGGCAGATCCCCAGGAGCGCAGCACCCGCAGGGGAACCCCTTGCTTCAGCGCGATCAGCGCAGGCGCTTCCTGCCGGGGAGCGCAACGCAGCGACTCACAGCCCAAGCTGAGAAGTGGATCGCGGAAGCTCTCACGGCGGCGCACTTCCGGTGCCCGGCGATCAGCGCCGCCCGCGGGCAGGGCCGCAGGCGCCAGCATGGCGAAGCCGAGAAGGGCCGCGAGCCGCAGGGAGGCCCATCCCAGGCGGTGATTCGCGGCAGCAACCCTGGAGGAAGTGGCGGCAGCCATTCAGATGTCGAGCTGGGCGAAATCGAGTTCAGCGCTGTGGGTTTCGATGAACTCGCGGCGCGGGGCCACCTTGTCACCCATGAGGATCGTGAAGATGCGGTCGGCCTCTGCCGCATCCTCGATCTCCACCCGCTTCATCATGCGCGTGGAGGGATCCATGGTGGTTTCCCAGAGTTGCTTGGGCATCATCTCGCCCAGACCCTTGAAACGCTGGATCGTGTAGTTGGCCTTTTCGCCATAGCCGTCGAGCGTTTTCTTCAGCTCGGATTCGTTGTAGCAGTAGGCGTGGTTCTTGCCGCGTTCCACCTTGTAAAGCGGCGGGCAGGCGATGTAGATGTAGCCACCCTCCACCAGGGCCTTCTGATAGCGATAGAAAAAGGTGAGCAGCAGGGTGCGGATATGGGCGCCGTCGACGTCGGCGTCGGTCATGATCACGATGCGGTGGTACCGCAGATTCTTTTCGTCGAATTCTTCTCCCTTGATCCCCAGGCCGAGGGCCGTGATCAGGGCCTGGATTTCAGTGTTCTTGTAGATCTTGGCATCATCGGTTTTCTCGATGTTGAGGATCTTGCCGCGCAGCGGCAGGATCGCCTGGAAGCGGCGGTCGCGGCCCTGCTTGGCGGAGCCGCCGGCGGAATCGCCTTCCACGATGTAGATCTCGGATTCGCCCGGATCGCGGGAACTGCAGTCAGCCAGCTTGCCCGGCAGGGTGGAGCTCTCCAGCACCGACTTGCGGCGCACCAGTTCGCGGGCGCGGCGGGCCGCCTCGGCCGCGTTGAAGGCCTGGATCGCCTTCTCCAGGATCAGATCGATCACGGAGGGATTGAATTCCAGGTATTCGCTCAGCGACTCGCCCACAAGGCTGTCGACGATGCCGCGGACCTCGGTGTTGCCGAGCTTGGTCTTCGTCTGGCCTTCGAACTCGGGATCCGGCACCTTCACCGAGAGCACGGCGGTCAGCCCCTCGCGGATGTTCTCGCCCGCAAGGTTGCCATCGCTCTCCTTCCGCTTGCCCCGCTTCTTGGCGAAGGTATTCAAGGTGCGGGTGAGCACCGTCTTGAGGCCCTCGATATGGGTGCCACCATCAACGGTGCGGATGTTGTTGGCAAAACCCAGGATGCTGTCGGAGTAGGCATCGACGCACCACTGCAGGGCCGCCTCCACCTGCACGCCGTCCTTCTCGGAGTTCACATAGATGATGTCAGCATGGAGCGGATCTTTCTCCGCATTCATGTAGGCGACATACTCCTTGATGCCGCCCACATAGTGATAGATCTCCTCGTGTGGTTCTCCCTCGGGGGAGAGGGCCGCCGGCCGCTCGTCGCGGAAGACGATCTTCACGCCCCCGTTGAGATAGGCAAGCTCCCGCAGGCGTGCGGAGAGGGTGTGGTAGTCGAACTCGATGCCGCCGCTGAAGATCTCGATGTCCGGCAGGAACCGCACCGCAGTGCCGGTGCGCTCGGAATCGGCCGCCGGCTTCGATGCCAGGGTGCCGATCGGGGCGCCGCGCTCGAAGCGTTGCTGGTGCTCCTGGCCCTGGCGGTGAACGACGACCTCCACCCATTCACTGAGGGCGTTGACCACCGAGACCCCCACGCCGTGGAGGCCTCCGGACACCTTGTAACCACCGGCACCGAACTTGCCGCCGGCGTGCAGCACCGTGAGCACCGTTTCCAGGGCACTGCGGCCGGTGCGGGGGTGGATGTCGGTGGGAATGCCGCGGCCGTTGTCGGTGACGCTGGCGGAACCGTCGGGGTGCAGCACCACCACGATGCTGTCGCAGTGCCCGGCCAGGGCTTCGTCGACGGAGTTGTCGACCACCTCATAGACGAGGTGATGCAGGCCCCGCGGCCCCGTGGAGCCGATGTACATCCCGGGGCGCTTGCGCACGGGCTCCAGGCCCTCCAGCACCTGGATCTGCTCGGCGCCGTAGGCAGACTGGACCTTGGTGGCTTCGCTCATGCGGTCGGAAGTCCCCGGGAGGTACGCAACAACGGGAACTCCCTGGGCGATGAAGGGCTGGACGAGAAGAGCCTCCGGTTCGACGGTACCAGGGCTGCTCGATTTCTCCGAAAGCAAGCCTATCACCGGCATTCCTCCCAGGGCCCACCCGGCAGAGTGGGGTTCCTCCCGTGCACGCCCTGATCGACTCCATCAGCGCCAACCGCCCCCTGGTGATCGCCCTGATGGGGCCCACCGCCAGCGGCAAGACGGCCCTGGCGATCGAACTGGCCGAAGCGCTCGACCTGGCGGTGCTGTCGGTGGACTCACGCCAGCTCTACCGCGGAATGGACGTGGGCACCGCCAAGCCCACGCCGGAGCAGCGCTCCAGAGTGCGGCACGAGCTCCTCGATCTCCGCGATCCCAACAACCCGATCAACCTGCAGGAGTTCTGCGCGCTGGCCACGGAGCAGATCGAGGCGGAACACCGTCGCCGGGGCATCGCCCTGCTGGTGGGCGGGACCGGCCTCTATCTCAAGGCTCTGCTGGAGGGCATGCGTCCGCCGGCGGTACCGCCCCAGCACGGCCTCCGCGCCCAGTTCGAAGCCCTGGGCCAGCCGCTCTGCCACCGGCTCCTGCAGGCGGTCGATGCCACGGCCGCCGCCCGCATCGCCCCGGCCGACGCCGTGCGCACCCAGCGGGCCTTGGAGGTGCTCTACGCCACGGGCCGGCCCCTCGGCAGCCAGCAGCGGCGCGACCCTCCCCCCTGGAGGGTGCTGGAACTGGGACTCGACCCACCGGATCTCGCCCAGCGCATCCGTCAGCGCACTCTTGCCCTCTACCGCGAAGGGCTGGTGGGCGAGACCGAGGTCCTGATCGCCCGTTATGGCACCCACTGCCCCCTGCTCGGGACCATCGGCTATGGCGAGGCTCGCGAGCTGCTGGCCGGCCGGCTGGAGGAGCACGCCGCGATCAGCCTTACGGAACGGCGCACCCGTCAGTACGCGAAGCGCCAGCGCACCTGGTTCCGGCGGCAGCACCGACCCCTGTGGCTGTCACCGGACGATCCGCTGCAGGTGGCTGTCCTTGCTGCCGAGGGAGGTCTAAGGTAAGAGCCAACCTGCCGTCCTGAATGCCTCCCCGTCCCCGTTTTGACCGCCGCGCTCCCGTGCGGGAGCTGCCGAACATCAACGACCGCATCGCCTACCCCAATCTGCGGGTGGTCGACGCCGACGGCAGTCAACTCGGTGTGATCAGCCGCGAAGCCGCCCTTGAGGTCGCCCGAGACCGAGAGCTCGACCTGGTCCTGGTGAGCGAGAAGGCTGATCCGCCGGTTTGCCGGATCATGGACTACGGCAAATACAAGTTCGAGCAGGAGAAGAAGGCCAAGGAAGCCAAGAAGAAGTCGCACCAGACGGAGGTCAAGGAAGTCAAGATGCGTTCCAAGATCGACTCGCACGACTATCAGGTGCGGATCGGTCAGGCCGTTCGCTTCCTCAAGGCCGGCGACAAGGTGAAGTGCACGGTGATCTTCCGCGGTCGCGAGATTCAGCACACGGCCCTGGCCGAGGTGCTGCTGCTGCGGATGGCCAAGGACCTCGAGGAAAACGCCGAGATCCAGCAGCACCCCAAGCGGGAGGGCCGCAACATGATCATGTTCCTCAGTCCCCGTAAGCAGGCTGTCGGCAAGACCGCTGCGGCGACCAAAGCCTCGGCGGCACCAGCAACCGACTGACCCCCGCGGGCGACGACTCAGAGCCCTTCCTCCAACCAACCAAGAAGCTCCCTCCAGCCTTCCTTCGCCGAAGCCGGGTGGTAGTCGGCCCGGGCCTCGCACAGGAAACCGTGCCCCCCTGCGAGCACCCGCAGGCGGTGCTCCCTGCCGGGGGGACGGCCTCGGTTGGCCAGTGCCAGGGTTTCGGCGACCGCCTGCCGATCGACAGCGGGGATCAGGGGGTCGTCGCTTCCGAACAGGCACAGCAGACGACCCGGGACCGAGGGCACCAGGTCGAGGGTGGGAGCGCCGCCCCCGGGCCGGCCGCTGGCCACACCGGCGCCGTAGAAGCTCACCGTGGCGGCAATGGCGGGCAGCGTGGCCGCCAGCATCGCCACATGGCCGCCAAAACAGAAGCCCACACAGCCGAGGCCGGCCCCGGGCCGATCGAGCGCCTGCCTCAGCCAGTCGGCCGCGAGGGCCACGTCGTCGAGCAGCTGAGCCGTGGTGGTGCGGTCCTTGTGGGAGCGCCCCTCCAGCAGGGCGGCATCGTCGTAGGGCAGCTCCAGATCCGGGGCTGTGCGGCTGAACAGGGGCACCGCCAGAGCCGCATAACCCTGAGCGGCGAGCCGTTCGGCCACGCTGCGCACCCAGGCATTGACCCCGAACACCTCCGGCAGCACCAGCACCCTGCCCCGGGGGGTGGAGGCGGCAGGCCGGGCCCACCAGCAGCGCAGGGGAGCCTGGGCCTCCACCCGCGGCGGGATCGTTTGCCATTGGGCCAGAACGGGGGCCGCAGGGGTGGGCCAGTCGGGGACGGAGGCGGTCAAAGGGCTGGCAACAGCAGGGGTGTCCCCATTGTCTCGGGGGCAACCGGCACACGCTCCTATGACAGGGGGGGAATTGTCACCGCGCCCAAAGCTCCTTAAGGTGGCCGGCAGCCCATCTGGCCCCCGGCGTGCGATTTCATATCCAGCAGGAAAGCGACATTCCGGCGTCCACACAGCTCTACAACCAGATCTGCTTCGCGATCGCGGCACGCCACTACCCACCCGGCCACCGCTTGCCCAGCACCCGTCAGCTGGCCATGCAGACGGGGCTCCATCGCAACACGATCAGCAAGGTCTACCGCCAGCTGGAGACCGACGGCGTGGTGGAGGCGATGGCCGGCTCGGGCATCTACGTGCGCGACCAGCAGAAGCCCCGTGAGATCAAGCCGCCGCCGGGACTGCGCAGCAAGGCCATGCCCGACATCGATCGGGAAGTGCGCCAGAGCGTCGACGGCCTGCTCAACGCCGGCTGCACCCTGCAGCAGGCCCGCGAACTGCTCACCCGCGAGATCGACTGGCGCTTGCGCTGCGGCGCTCGCGTGCTGGTGAGCACCCCCCGCGAGGACATCGGCGCCTCGATGCTGATCGCCGAGGAGCTCACCCCCAACCTCGAGGTGCCGGTGGAGGTGGTGCCGATGGAGGAACTCGAGGCCGTCCTGGAAAGCTCCAGCAAGGGCACGGTGGTGACCAGCCGCTACTTCCTCCAGCCGGTGGAGGAGATCGCCAAGCTGCACGGCGTGCGCGCCGTGGCGGTCGACCTCAACGACTTCCGCCACGAACTGGATCTGCTCAAGGAACTGCGCGCCGGCAGCTGCGTGGGCCTGGTGAGCATCAGCCCCGGCATCCTCAGGGCCGCCGAGGTGATCCTGCACAGCATGCGCGGCAATGAGCTGCTGGTGATGACGGCGAATCCCGATACGGGCAGCCGGCTCCTGGCCCTGCTGCGGGCTGCCAGCCATGTGCTCTGCGATCGCCCCAGCCTGCCGCTGGTGGAGCAGACCCTTCGCCAGAACAGGGCCCAGCTGATGCGCCTGCCGGTGGTGCACTGCGCCCAGAGCTACCTGGGAAGTGCCACCATCGATCAGCTGCGCAAGGAGATTGGACTGCAGGCGGCGTGATCTGCCTGGGCAACCCGGCACCCACGATTGGCGATACTGAACCCTGAGCCGTCCGGTCCATGCTGCAGGCCCTACGCGCCGATCTCGCGATCATCCGGGAACGCGACCCGGCGGCCAGGGGGACCCTGGAGATCCTGCTCTGCTACCCGGGCTTCCATGCCCTGGTCCTGCACCGCCTCAGCCATCGCCTCTGGAACCTCGGCCTGCCCCTGCTGCCCCGCCTGCTCAGCCAGCTGGGCCGACTGCTCACAGGTGTGGAGATCCATCCGGGCGCCCGCATCGGACGTGGCGTGTTCATCGACCACGGTATGGGCGTGGTGATCGGCGAAACCAGCGTGATCGGCGATCAGTGCCTGCTTTACCAGGGTGCGACCCTTGGGGGCACCGGCAAGCAGCACGGCAAGCGGCACCCCACCCTGGAGGAAAACGTGGTGGTGGGGGCCGGCGCCAAGGTTCTTGGCGCCATCACCGTGGGGGCCAACACCCGGATCGGCGCGGGGTCGGTGGTGCTCAGGGACGTGGCCCCGGACAGCACGGTGGTGGGCATTCCTGGCCGGGTGGTTCACCAGAGTGGCGTGCGGATCGATCCGCTCGCCCACTCCGCCCTCCCCGATGCGGAAGCCCGGGTGATCCGCAACCTGATGGAGCGCATCGACGCTCTGGAGAATGAATTGGCCAGGACCCAGGCCTGCCTGCGGGAGGTGGCAGAGGGACGGCCTCTGGCCGAACCCTGCACAGGACGGGCCCAGAACCTCAGGGACCGAGAAATCCTTGAGTTTCTTGGAGATGAGGGTGGGGTAGCCTCGCCACCATGAGGCTTCATTTTCCCCAGGCGATCTGGAAACATCGCGAGCTGATCTGGAGGCTCAGTCAGAGAGAAATACAAGGTCGTTATCGGGGCTCGATCCTGGGTATGGGCTGGAGGCTTTCTGCAGCCGCTGGCAATGCTTGCGGTCTACACGTTTGTGTTCTCACAGATTTTCCAGACTCGATGGGGTGGGATCGAGCAGGCAGGACCCCCTGGCCTTTGCTGTCAACCTGTTCGCCGGGCTGTTCGTATTCAACCTGTTCGCTGAATGCGCAAGTCGTGGGCCAGGACTGATCACGGCAAACCCAAACTACGTCAAGAAAGTGGTCTTCCCCCTAGAGACTCTCGCCCCCGTATCCCTGGCAACGGCAACCTTTCACACCCTATCAAGCCTAGGCGTACTCCTAATCTTTGAACAGACAAGTTTCGGGAGGATTCCCATCAGAGTCCTGTGGCTTCCGATCGTATGGCTACCCGTTCTCCTGGGCAGTCTGGCGATCCTTTGGGTTCTGTCGGCAATCGGGGTATTCCTCAGGGATATTGACCAAGTGATTGGGGTTGGCGTGAACATGCTGATGTTCCTGAGCCCCATTTTCTTCCCTCATTCGGCACTGCCGCCGAGATGGATCCCCCTGCTGCGGGTCAATCCACTCGCGCAGGCGGTCGAACAGACACGTGCAGTTCTGGTTTTGGGGCATAAGCCAGGATCCAGTTACCTGATCATCGGGATCGGCCTTGGAATTGCGGCCTGCGAACTCGCCTACCTTGGATTCCAGAGGGCGAAGCCGGCCCTCGCCGATGTGATCTGAACCTGCCATTCATAATGGTGAACTAAAGTGGACCAAGAAAACCTCACATCCTCCAGCCGAGAACCATGCATAAAGGCAGAAAATCTGGGCAAATGCTACCAGATTTATGAAAATCCCAAAGATCGCTTGAAACAAGCCCTCGCGCGGGGGCGGCGAGAATATTTCCGAGAGTTCTGGGCCCTTCGGAATGTATGCCTAGAGATACCAAGAGGTGAGACAGTTGCCATCGTTGGCCGGAATGGCAGCGGTAAAAGCACGTTGCTTCAGATGATCTGTGGAACACTGGTCCCAACAGAGGGGTCCATCACGAGCCATGGAACCATCGCAGCATTGTTGGAACTAGGTAGCGGCTTCAACCAGGAGTTCACTGGCATTGAGAATGTTTTTCTCAATGCCTCGTTGTTTGGACTCTCAAAGAAGCAGACCGAATCACGATTGGACGACATCCAAGCCTTTGCGGACATTGGCGATTTCATCAACCAGCCAGTTAAGACCTACTCCAGCGGGATGCTTGTGCGCCTTGCATTCTCCGTGATTGCGCACGTTGATCCATCTGTACTGATCGTTGACGAAGCGCTGAGTGTAGGAGACGCAGTTTTCGGCCAGAGATGCATGCGATTCATTCGGAGATTCACTGAGGATGGCACTCTTCTCTTTGTCAGTCATGATCTTAATGCGGTATCCCGCTTATGCGAGCGAGTCATATGGATTGATTCCGGATGCTTGAGAATGGATGCAGAATCCAATGCATTTGTCACAGCCTATACAAGATATTGCCTGGAATCATCCCAGGCCGAAATCAAGCGGACACAGGAGGATGAAGAGACGCTTGCTGAGCCAGAAACAAACCCGATGGCACAACTCCCAGCGGAAGCACAAGGACTTAGTCTTGCCCACCTGGAGGGGTTGGCGGAAACCAGTTCCCTAGACGAGGTCGCTGACTGGCAGGAAGACAAAGATTACGGCAACCAACATGCGCGCATAACATCTGTTCAATTACTTGACGTCAGCGGGGAGCCAACAACAGCGCTAAACTGTGGTCAGAAAGTACGCCTCATCATCACCGCCTACTGCGGGCAAACAGTGGACAATTTCATGGCGGGTTTCATTGTACGCAACCGAACAGGGATGATTCTCTGGGGGGAGAACAACATCTTGCTCAAGCCCATCCAAGCCAAGGCCCGACAGCGTGTTGAAGTAAGCTTTGTATTCACTATGCCATTCGTGGCCCCAGGTTCCTATAGTATATCCGCAGCAGTGAGCGAAGGCGACCCAGATCTTCCGATCGCAATGCATTACAAACCAGATGCCTTCATTCTTCAGCCCATTCTTGGCAGTCGTCCCATCCATGGTGTGTTTGCCACATCCGACATGGCAGTTCTTGCTGAGGTGAACTCGTGAATCAGCCCACTGCACAGAAGATGGAAGTAATCACAGCCTACGGGGGCAACTTTCTGATTCCGGGTAAGAGTGACTGTATTGATCATATCCTGAAGCAGTCCGGGCAATTTGAAACGGATGACATCAGAAGAGCAAGCACCTACCTGGACCAAAGCAGGAAGTCTCCTGGGGGCAGGAGGCTGTTTTTCGATATCGGCGCCAATATCGGCACACACTCCATTTCCGCGCTCAAAGAACATGGCTACGAGAAGCTGCTTGCCATCGAGCCGTCTGCAGATAACTATCGTCTTCTCACAGCGAGTCTCTGCCTTCACGGCATAATGGATCGTGCTATATGCATACAGGCAGCCGCCTCCGAAAACGATGGCATGGCCACACTGTTCCATAACCCAGACAACTGTGGCGATCATCGACTAAACATCATACCGCAGCATGCTGATGTCCATAACGTGAGAGCACATGAACAAGTCAAGACCATCAACATCTGCACATATCTGACAAGGCAGTTTTCTGAGATTCCACTGGAAGATGTGCTGTGCTGGATTGATACACAAGGACATGAGCTAGCAATCCTGCGCTCACTTCAGCCTCTCTTGGAGCAGGGCCTGCCTGTCGTGATGGAGTTCTGGCCCTTCGGGATGGAACAACAGCAGGGAAGCCTCGCGCAGCTAGCTTCACTTCTTTCAAGTCCCAGGCTGAAGATTGCGAACATCAATTCCGAACTCATTCAGCCTATGAGCCTGGATGAATTAGAACTGTTTTGGCGCAGGCTTCGTGCTGCAGACACGGAGAACCCAGAGGGTGCCAGTTATAGCAGTCTGTTGATTCATGCTTCTGGTGAACAACAGTCAATACATCCCGAAGAAGCCCAGAGAATATCCATGACTGTCAGTTGCAAAGACAGTGAATCCATGCTTAAGATTCCTGGTGCAGGCGAGGTCTTTTACCAGGGAGACATTTCTTACCAATTGATGCACAACGGCCTGAAGGTCATCCAGGGCGGGTACTACGGCACATGGATGTGTGAGTTAATCCGCCAGCTTCATGGCCATCACGAGCCGCAGGAAGAAAAAGGTTTTGATAAAATATCCAAAAGGGCTTCCGATGATGGCTTGATGATTGAGATTGGCTGCTACTGGGCTTACTACTCACTGTGGTTTGCAAAGGATCATCCCAGCCGCATGGCGATTGGCCTTGAGCCCGACGCTAATCACTTAGTGATTGCAAAAAAGAATGCTCAACTCAACAACCTCGATCATCAGTTCAGGGTCATTCACGGTGTTTCCAGCAGCAACAGCAATGAAGCACTAGCAATACGAACGGAATCGGGGG
>JBKDPV010000015.1:0-14128 GCA_046342315.1 Cyanobacteriota bacterium | reverse complement strand
GCGTAGGTGCTCTGGGCGATGGCCACACCCAGGCTGTTGGAGTAGAGGCTCACCTGGGCGATAAAACGCGCAGCGCCGGAAGCGGTTTCATCGATCGAGCCCCGCAGGGTTTTGCCATCACAGACCAGGGTGTCAACGGTCTCTGTTACGCCGGGCTGGGCCGCCATCCACTGCTGCAGCAGGCCCTCAAAGCTCTCCACATCCAGCTGGGCCAGCAGCAGCCGAAACGTGGAGTCCGATGGCGGCTTGGCGACATCGGTGCCAAGCAGCTCGTTGAGCGTCTCGCGATGGCGTTTGGCAAAGCGCTCCATGCCCATCAGCGAGCCCTGGTTGCTGAGAATGGCGAGGATCGCCACCAGCAGCAGCCACCACTGCGGATAGCGGATCCCCCGGCGCATGCGGCAATCGGGCAGCGCCTTGAGGAAGCTGATCAGATCGGTTGCAGCAAAAGGGTTCTGGAGTGGCGATGCCAACGCGGTGAATGGCGGTTCCCCCGCAAAGCAGCGCAGATGGCGGCGGCCGTCGAGAGCGACTGGGACAGACTTCTAATGGGCCCTGGGGTCACACTGCTCCATTCATGTCTGCCCATTCACCTACTCGATGCGGTGGGGTCTCTGCCTGAGATGTACCGAGAATCAAGCCTGCCCTCTAAACAGTTACGGAAGATTACCGCGATTGCAACAGTTCGACCGCAGCCACACAGAGTGAGGCGGTCTGTCTTCTTTGGTGTCCCGGCGTTATCTCTCAGGCGGAGCACCGCCCATGAGATGGGGCTCCCACTGATGAGCAACCGCCACATCCACAGCCCCGAATTCAAGGCAAGGCTCGCCATGGAGGCGATCAGGGGCTACAAGACGTTCCAAGAGTTTGCCGCTGTCCACGCCATTGATCCCATCTAGGTGAGTCAGTGGAATAATCAGTTCCCGGAGAGCGTCAGCGAGTTGTTCACGCGCGGCAGGAAGACCAAGGAGAAGGGCGAGGGGCAGCCCAAGGAAGAAAAACTGTTCCTGCGGATCGGTCGTCTGCAAATTGAGCTGGAATAGCTCAAAGAATGTCTCTCAGAAGCTGTGATGCCCATGAACTGTGCAAGCTGATCGAACACGACCATCCCGAGCTCAGCGTCAGCCGCCAGTGTGCCCGGCTTGGGTTGGCGCGATCCACGTTTTCCTACCGGCCCACGCTAGTGCGAGAGTCGTCCTCGCGGATCATGGCCAGAATCGATCCTCGTTACTGGAGGATCCCTGGCCTGGCAGCCCCGGATGGTCGGCTACCCGGCCAGGGCTGGATCCCTATCAGCCGTGACAGGGTGCCAACCCCACTGTGCCGCATGGGGTTACGGGCGACTTACCAGAAACCTCGCACCACGGATGCAGGTGATCCATCCAGGCGTTTTCCCTGCCTGGTGGATGTCAGCACGATCAAAGGGATGGATCATGTGTGTGCCACAGACAACATCTACATCCCCCTCCAGAAAGGATCCTGTTTCTGCTTGCTACAGTGGATCTCGTCTCACTGTCATCGTGTGATCCTGAACCGACGAGTGCGAACGCATACAGGCGGGGAGCCCTTACTCAGGTTCCAGGTAACTCTTCAGCGTACACATCCCACAATCTCAAGAGGAGCAACGTATTCTGCCAGTGTATACGGCACAGATTGCGTTGTCTGTGGAGACCTGAAAGCAAGCTCTGCCCTGCACCAAGAATGGCTTAGTTATTGATTAATTGCGCTCTAGCAGTTGACTTGAGTGCATCACGCACTGATCCAATCATCTCCCATCAGTCATGTTACGTCCCTTTGCCGACAAGATGAGAAGACTTAGTAAGCGGTTTGTGCCAAAACGATGGATTCACAGGCTCCCTGAAGTTAGCGACAATGCTTCGTTGACTACAGCCAGTCCAACCAAGCTAACTGTTGCAGATCAAGATGGTGCCGTCAATTTGTGTCAGCCCAAGAACTTATTAGACACATTTGGGTATTTAGAAATTGATCTACCCAGGAATGTTGACTATCTTTCGCTTTCAACGGATTATTGGCACCTTTTGGAGACTTATTCGAAGTGCGCAAAGGATCAGTTTATTCAAGCTCGCACTTCTTATGTCATCCCTGGGTTCGCCTTCTTTTCTAAAGCTGCATCAAGGCTTCTTGTTGACGACCTTGATAGCACAATCTGCAGACTCATTGGTCCAAATTACATTCTGCTCGGTTCCGATGCCTCACTCTTCTTTGGCCATGGAAGCGGGTGGCACAGAGATTACGCCTTGAGTCTTCCTGTTTTCAAGCTTAATGTGTATCTTGACTTTAATGATAGTGGTCTCGGCGGTCGCTTCCTGATACTTCCAGGAAGCCAGCATGTAGGCGATGCATACTCGAGTCTCTTGCAGAAATCTTTATCTTGGCCAGTTGAGCCTGCTGACCGCAGCTTTTTCCCAAAATGGACTAATCCTGCAGAAGTAACATATAATCAGGAGTCAGAATGGCTGCCCACGAAGTCTTTGGAGATCACAAGGGGTAGTGCTATTCTATTTAATACTAATCTGATTCATGCAGTGAGCTCCAAGATATCTCCAGGTACCCCTAGAAGATTGATTACCTATATCTTCTGTGCTAATCCAGTGGATTTATCGCCAAAGCATTACTGCAGGTCAGGCAAAGACCACTCCCTTAGCAATGAGGAGCTTTTAGACCAGATTTATCACCTAAAAGCTGTGACTTATCTCAGAACCCGCAGTATCGGCTATGGCGAAGCTATTGATCAGTATGGCACCTATATCAGTAAACATGGTCTTGATTTTGATCGGGTTGTTTCCAGGGCTCAGCTTCTAAGAGACTCGGGGTATAGTTTTCCCCTTGAGAGTGGACGGCATTCTGATGTTCCGATGGACAAAATGAAAGATTTCTTGACGGCCAACTTTAAAGACGTAGACAACTTAAGCTCGTGTTAGACTTGAAATCGTATGGCCAGCTCAGTTACTGCGTCGATCAAGGATGTTCAAACTGATTACCAGTATCCTCTGTTTCTCTTGACTCTAAGGCGAGCCAACTAAAGCGATTTAATGCATGTTCATGCCATGGCCTGCTGATCTCCTGTCCAGTAATCGAGGCTCGACAGTCTTGCCGTTAAGCTCCTTCCAGTATCCGGAAGATGCTACCTGACCCTTACGGCGCCTGCACGGCTTTCAAATTAAAATAGAGTGCGATCGGTCCATCAAATATGAAGCCTTGAGACAATAGAAAAGACTGAGACACTGCCTAGGGAGGGTGATTTAATCGAGACACCAAAGTCTTACATCCACGCCAAGCTGGAGCATCCATTCCGGCCGATCAATCGGCAGTACCGCTTTCAGAAGAACCGGCTGGTGGGTATGGCCGAGACTTGCAGGGTGAATTGGCTGGCAGCCCATCCCAGCCCGTACATGGCTCGGCATGAGTTGCGGTGAAGCGCATGGTTTGGGGAGTTGTATGCCAACTTGGGACAAACCCCTCTCACAATTAGAGCAATTCGACTTCCCACAAGCCAAATTCAGCCTCAGTGCGGCCGCATACCTTTGCGAGGTCTAAATCCCGAGCCCCCTTTACCATTGTCCAAGAGTGAACAGGGGTGAATGAGGGGGCGGTCATTCGAGCTGTATGTGCGCCCCGATCTTTCGCGATGAATCCGGACGATTGCCTTGTCAAGTCTTGCGTATGCTCTAACGATCGATTGTTGATGACACCGGTGATCCGGGGCGTTCTGTTTTTCCTGCCGGCCCCCGGGCGCAGAGCACGATCGCTGCGCCCTCTGGGGGCTCTGCAGCCATGCTCTGTTGGGGGCCTGGGTCTGCTCAGGCTGCGGCCTGCAGGGATGGCTGCACAGGCAGCTCCGCCAGCGCCGGGATGGCCGCCATGCTCTCGGCTGAGAACATCCGCCGGCTCTCCAGTGCCCGGTGTCAACTACGTAGGCGGCCGCCTATCTAATTGTCATCGGGCACTCCAGCTACCAGTGCTCGTCCTGCTCCAGCAGCACCGCCCCGACCAGGGGTGATGGCAGCGTCGTTGGGGAAGATGCCCACCACGCGGGTACGGCCTTTGATTTACTCATTGACGCGCTTGAGTAGGTTGGTGCTCCAGACCTTTCGCCAGTGCTGGTGCGGGAAGTGGCGGAACGCCAGCACGTCCTCTCTGGCTTGAGCCAATGGCCTCCGGCCGACTTCGTCTACAGCTCAGCGCCCTTGGGGAAGCGCTCCGCCAGGGAGCTGGCCAGGTCATCGCAGTGGGCCTCGATCTCAGAGGCCTTCTCCAGGGCGAACACCGATTGCAGCGCGGCGGTTACCATGCCCTGACGGGCCTTGGGCACGCGCTGCAGCAGGTTGCGGGTGAAGTGCACCCGGCTGTCTCGCTTCAATCAGGTTGATGGGCCCCTCAACCAGATTGCCGCCGGAAACCGCTCCTCGATGCGTTCGTGCCGGTCGGCACAGCACACGGACGCGACCTCCAGCTTGATCAGCTGCTGCAGGCCATGGCGCACCAGTTCGGGGATCAGCTCCCCGTCGGTGCTGCCATCGAGTAGCGGCGCCAATGCAGACGCGTCAGACTGTTTCGTGGGCATGTTCGTCTTGTTGAGGTAGGACTCGAACCGGGGTCAAAGGCCTGGCCACCCCTTGCAACGCCAGCCGCTGGATCGCGTGCCTGAGCTGCGCGTTCAACCCCGGATACGCCGTGGTTGAGGTCACTAGGGATTACACCACTCAGGGGGCGCGGGCTGTCGCTCTAAGCTACTGAATCTGGATCGTCGATAGATGTGTGAGCGTCGCCAATGCGTAGATCTTTCAGCGCTTACCAACCATGCCACCCAGCCTTTGCTTTTGGCATCAGAACTGCTGCATGATCACACGGCAGGGATGCTTGCCCTCAGCATTGATGTGAGCATTGCCCGCTCCGATAAGATCCTGATGCCACCCATCAGGATTATCTGCTAGGTCTGGTCGTTTTTCAGCCCTCATCACCACTCGATGTTCTCTTGTTCTTCCAGTCATTGCGAGCACCATGGGGATGAGGTGGCACCCAGCAACAGTCTAGACATGCAATGGGATGGTCAGATGAGGTTGTGATGTCGGCGCTTTTTTGCCTGAGCACCCACAGCCAGCATATCTCCAGTAACCAAATTTACATCTGATTTGGCCGAATCGTGGGCAAGGACAGCCGTGGTAAGCTCCATCTATCGATAACCTTTTTTGGCTGGCTTCTACGGTGATCCGGAACAGTCTTCGTCAGAAGCATTACTCGATTCTGGTGAATGCACCGGAAAACTTTGCCCATAGCAACGGCATCAGCGTCTTGCTTCATGCCGCACAGTCGCTCCGATCTGCTGGCCTAAGCGTCAGTATTGTTCCCGCTGATTCTAGCAATCAGCGATTTGCACATCTCCCCTATCCCTTCGATGATCTGCCCATCAGCTGGGAGGTTATTCCGGGATCGTGTGCCCTCCTCGGCGACACGCTCACGCCCGAACGCCTTCAGGAAGCTCGGCAATGCGCAGCGCAGATCTGTCACTACACGTTGGCTCCTTCCGGCCTCTTCCAAGGCGAAGGAACCTTCGGTAATCGGGTGGTGCTGTTTCCCGGCGAGCGACAGGCTGTCTACAGCCCGATGATTTCCACCAGGTGGCCAAGCTTTTACCTCCAGTCCCGTTTTCCAGAGCTTGATCCATGGATCCAGGCGGCTCTGTTGCCTCCGCGACGCCTCTTGTCAGCCAACAAGCCACGCCGTCTTCGTGCCAGTATCTACGCAGGTAAGGGCTATCTACGGCCTGTGCCGCATGCTCTGAGAAAACGGATCAATCGCTCTCAGTCACGCCTGATCACTCGGCTTGAGCCTTCCACAAAGAAGGCTCTCTACCAGTTGCTCTCAGAGACGGACTTCCTGGTGTGTTTTGATCCGCTTACCAGCCTTGCCCATGAAGCCATATTGATGGGCATTCCTGTGTTCATTCCTGTTGGCTGGGATGAGCCTGGAGTCAAGGATTCGTTCCCAGTGCGCCTGGATGGGATCGTGTGGGAAGATGTGCGTCAGTTTCTCTCTATCCTTGAGCACGGCTACGATCATACAGCGGTTGTGAGGTCTTACCAGGCGGCTCAGGAGCACAATGCTCAGTCTCTGGTGGATTTGATCACCTTTGGCTTCGCAGATTCATCCCCTCAGCCATCGGCTGCTGAACTGAATGCGTATTGGGACTCACGTCAAGAGTTCTTCGCATCCCTGAATCTCCCTTCTCCCCCTTGTGCCTGGTCCCCCATCGAAGCGGCTCTGCCTGCCAGCACTGTTTCCGAGCGTCTTAAGATGTTGGTAGTGGCCTTCCACATCCGCATTGGCCCATTGGCACGCAAGCTTTCCGCCAGGTTCCGACCCATCACCCAACGGCTCCATCGCCTCCGCCCACACTGATGCCCATGTCCAGCACCTCTGATCTGCGAGAAAGGATCCTCGCGCTCACCCGGGAATACTCGCGGGAAGTGCACGGCGCCTTCCGCCCCGCCGCAGATCCTCAACGGAGCCCCTGGCAGGAGGGCACCCCAATCCCCTACGCCGGCCGCGTGTTCACCGAAGACGAAGTGGAGGCGGCCGTCTCGGCCACCCTCGATTTCTGGCTCACCCTGGGCAGTGAGGGAGCCGCATTCGAAAAGGAACTGGCGGACTTCCTGGGAGTGCGGCACAGCCTGCTGGTGAACTCAGGTTCCAGTGCCAACCTCGTGGCCATCTCGGCCCTCACCTCGCCCAAGCTCTCCGTGGAGCGCCGCATTCATCCCGGGGATGAGGTGATCTCCGTGGCAGCGGGCTTCCCCACCACCGTGGCCCCGATCGTGCAGGTGGGTGCGCTGCCGGTGTTCATCGATGCCGACCCGATCACCGGCAACGCCCGCTGCGACCAGCTCGAAGCCGCCTACAGCCCTGGCAGGACCAAGGCCGTGATGATGGCCCACGCCCTGGGCAACCCCTTCGATCTGGCAGCCACCCTGGCGTTCTGCCGCCGCTACAACCTCTGGCTGGTGGAAGACAACTGCGACGCCCTGGGCTGCAGCTACTCCATGCCGCGCGAGCTGGCCGAGAGCCTGGGTTTCAGCGAGAACAGCCCCGGCCTCGATGAGGGCCCCGATCGGGTGGTGCGCTGGACCGGCACCTGGGGTGACATCAGCACCCAGAGCTTCTATCCGCCCCATCACCTCACCATGGGCGAGGGCGGCGCGGTGAACATCGTGCGCGACCAGAAGCTCAAGGTGATCGCCGAGAGCTTCCGCGACTGGGGTCGCGACTGCTGGTGCCCAAGTGGCGTGGACAACACCTGCAACAAGCGCTTCGGCTGGCAGCTGGGCGAACTGCCTGCCGGCTACGACCACAAGTACACCTACAGCCATCTCGGCTTCAACCTCAAGCCCCTCGATCCCCAGGCCGCGATCGGCCGCGTGCAGCTGAAGCGTCTGCCCGAGTTCATCGAAGCCCGCAAGCGCAACTGGGAAACCCTCCGCCGAGGCCTGGCCGCCTACGAGGATCCCCTCGAGTTCGCTCTGCCCACCCACGCCACTGCCTGGGACCCGCAGACAGGCTTCTCCTGGGACGCCACGGGCTGCCGCACCGACTGCTCCTGGTTCGGCTTCAAGATCGCCGTGAAGCCCACAGCTCCCTTCAGCCGCACCGATCTGGCCCAGGAGCTCGACCGCCATCAGATCGGCAACCGCATGCTCTTCGGCGGCAACCTGCTGCGCCAGCCTGCCTTCGTGCAGCTTCGTGCCGATCGGCCCGAGGCCTTGCGGGTGGTGGGGGAGATGAGCGGGTCTGACGAGATCATGAACAGCACCCTGTTTCTCGGTACGTATCCCGGGCTGACCGAGGCGATGCTGGCCCGGGAGATCGATGTGATCCGTTCGTTCGCTCTCGCTGCCTCCACCCAGCCGCTCACTTCCCCAGGTGTCGCGACGTCCTGATGGAGGCTCTTGTTTTTGGCGGCCGGGGCGCACTCGGCTCCGCGATCGTCAACCGACTCACTCTGAACGGCTTCGCGGTGTTCACCCCCCACCACAGCACCGGACTTGAGGCCATCGCGGATCTACCCAAACTCGATGCCGTCGTCTGGGCCCAGGGGCTCAATGCCACCGACTCCCTGCTCTCCTTCAACGAAGCAGATTTCGCCGCGGTGATGGAGGCCAATGTGACGTTCGTGGCCCGCACCCTTGCTCGCCTCCTGGATCTCGATCGGCTGGCGTCTCCCGCCCGGCTCTGCGTGATCAGCTCGATCTGGCAGGAGCAGGCCCGCACCGAAAAGTTCTCCTATACCGTCTCCAAGGCCGCCGTTGCCGGTCTGCTTCGCTCCGCAGCCGCGGATCTTGGCCCTCGCGATGTGCTGATCAACGCGGTGCTTCCCGGGGTGGTGGATACGCCGATGTCACGGGCCCATCTGAGCCCCTCCCAGATCGCCTCGATCACCAGCGCCTGCCCTCTTGGCCGTCTGCCCACACCAGAGGATGTGGCGGCGGCGGTGGCCTTTCTCGTGGGGGCCGACAATCAGGCCATCACCGGCCAGAGTCTCACCGTGGATGGCGGCTTCAGCGCCGTGCGCCGCCTCTAGAGCCAGGCCTGCCGTCATGTCCCCCGCCGTCTCCCCGCTCACAAGCGCGATGCAGCTCCAGGAGCCTCTCACCATTCGCAGCAGCAGCTGCAACTATCAGGTGGATTTTCCAGCCGTGGCCTCACTGGCCAGCTGGCAGCCCCAGGCTGATCTGCTCCTTGTCGACGACTTCTTCGCCGGCCGTCTGGATCCAGCGCTGGATGATCGCGTGGTGCTGATCCACGCCGATGAAACGGCCAAGTCGTTCGATCGCATGGGTGAGGTGCTGCTCGAGCTCAAGCAACGGGGCCTCAATCGTTCCTCCACTCTGCTGGGTCTGGGAGGCGGTGTCATCCAGGACATCACCACCTTTGTGGCGTCCGTCTACATGCGCGGCATCCCCTGGATTTATGTGCCCAGCACCTTCCTGGCCATGGCCGATTCCTGCCTCGGTGGCAAGAGTTCGATCAATGTCGGTCCGGCCAAGAACCTGGTGGGCACCTTCCATCCGCCTCGTCAGATCACGCTGATGGCTCCGCTTGCCAGAAGCCTTCCCCTCACAGAACTGCGTGGTGGCCTCGCCGAGGCCGCCAAGATCTGCTTCTGTCACGGCAGTGAGAGTTTTGATCGTTATCGCCGCCTCGCCGCTCCCGTGCTGGCGGGTGAATGGAGCGATCTGCAGCTGGCTGAGCTTCTGCACCACGTGCTGGCGGTGAAGCAATGGTTCATCGAAACCGATGAGTTTGATCGTGCTGAACGTCGGTTGCTGAACTTCGGCCATACCTGGGGGCATGCTCTCGAATCCGCCACGGCCTATGGCATTCCCCATGGCCTTGCGGTGGCGCTGGGAATGCAGGCCGCCCATCAATTTGTCGGCCAACCTGCCGGATCCACGCCACTGATGGACCACACCCGCGACCTGCTCGCTGATGTTCTCAGCCCTGATCCTCTTCTGCAGTTCGACTCTGATTGTTTCCTGGATGCCTTCCGTAGTGACAAGAAGCACGGGCGTATCTCTTATCATGTGATCGTGCCTCCCCGCGAAGAAGATTCCATCGCCCTGGGGGTTGAGGAAATCCAGTTGCCTCGCGAACCAGCCCAGGAGTCTGCCGTTCTGGCGGCCATGCAGGCCGTGATCCGCGAGGTTATGGCATGAAATACGCTCAGGTTCTGATCCGCTGGTTGGTACAGGAGGGCTATACCACCTGCTATTTCGTGGCTGGTGGCAACATCATGCATCTCCTGGATGGTATTCGCTCCCAGGTGCGTTGTATCCCTGTCGTGCATGAAGTGGCTGCGGCGATCGCAGTGGAGTACCACAACGAGGTGGGCTCGGCTGCCGAAGGCGTTCACGAGCGCGCCTTTGCGCTGGTCACCGCAGGGCCCGGGCTTACGAACGCCCTCACCGGCTTGGCCGGTGCCTACCTGGAAAGCCGCGACCTCTTGCTCATCGGAGGTCAGGTGAAACGGGAGGATCTCGCTCCCTCGGGACTTCGGCAGCTTGGGATCCAGGAGGTGGATGGCGTGGCGATGGCTGCCCCTGTCTGCAAGCTCAGTCAGCGTCTGCTCGAGCCCTGGCCCCGTCAGCTCTTGATCGAGGCCGTTCGTCAGGGTCGTTGCGGCAGGCCCGGACCCGTCTTCCTCGAACTTCCTCTTGACGTTCAGGCCATGGCGGTGCCCGAAGGTTGGCTGGAGCCCGAACCGTCCAGCGAGTGCACTGCAGACGTGGGGGGGGGCTCCACATCCATGGCTTCGGCTCCGTTGCTGCCGCCCGATCTGATGCAGGCACTCCGCGACGCCAGCAGACCAACCCTTCTCCTTGGCGGTGGGCTCTCCCGGCGCTTCTGCCGGGAGCACCAACAAGCACTGGCCCAGCTGCCGTTCCCCGTGATGACTACCTGGAACGCAGCCGATCGCATTCCCGCTGATCAAGGCAACTATGCCGGCCGTCCCAACACCTGGGGGATGCGCTACAGCAACATGCTGCTGCAACAGAGCGACCTGTTGCTTGCCTTCGGTACCAGGCTCGGCCTGCAGCAAACCGGATTCAACTGGCAGGCCTTCCTGCCCCATGGGCGGGTTGCCCAGGTGGACATTGATCCCGCAGAACTTGCTAAACCCAACCCCCGAGTTGATTGGCCCATCTGCGGGGATGCCCATCTGGCCTTGCTCGAGTTGTTGCAAGCTGATCTTGGCGATTACGCAGATTGGCTCAAGTTTGCTTGCGATATCAAGCAAGCCTTGCCTCTTTCGGAGCCGGCCAATACCACCGAACCTGGCTATCTTAATCCTTACGACTTCGCACTCGAATTGTCAACGATCTGCGCTGATCAGGATCTCATCATCCCTTGCAGCAGCGGTGGCGCCTTCACGGTGATGATGCAGGCTTTCCAGCAGCGCCAAGGCCAGGTGATGATCACCGATAAGGGCCTGGCCAGCATGGGGTATGGCCTCTCGGGTGCCATCGGTGCTGCCGTGGCTGCCCCGGATCGAAGAGTGGTGCTCGTAGAGGGGGATGGCGGTTTCACCCAGAACCTGCAGGAGCTGGCAACCGTGGCTGCCAACGCTCTCAACCTCAAGATCTTCCTGTTTTCCAATAATGGTTATGCATCCATTCGGATGACCCAGAAAAACTACTTTGGTGGTGCTTACCTTGGCTGTGATGTGGAGTCTGGTCTTGGTTTTCCCGACTGGAGCAAGCTGTTCGATTCCTATGGCATCCCAATGATGACCTTGGAGGATGGCTGGTTCGGTCGCGCTGATTTCCAGGCTGCGTTCACTGGTTCCACACCCTTTGCCTTTATGGTACCCATCGATCCCAGTCAAACCTTTTTCCCAAAAATCAGCAGCCGAGTTCGAGCCGACGGAGGCATGGAGTCAAATCCCCTTCATCGCATGAGTCCGGATCTCAGTGGCATCGAGGTGAAGCGCTGGAGCCCATTCCTTGATGAGTAAATGGTGATGCATGCGTGCCGAGTCGCAGCGGTTACTGTGCGATTCCGTGGTATGATCAGTTGTCAAAACGTGGCTGGGTTTCAGCAATGAACACCTATGAGCGCAAGATGTGCGAGTTGCTCCACCGCGGACGCGAGGAGCACGGCGTTATTGCGACCAAGGCGGAGTTTGAAGCTGAAGGAACCCGCACGGATGAGCTGCTGCGTCTCCTTGAGATCGCCCATCGTGCTGGCGTTTCCATTGCCTTGAAAGTGGGGGGCTGTGAAGCGATCAGGGATCTTCTGGAAGCCAAGCAGTTTGGAGTTCGCTATATTATCGCTCCCATGGTGGAGACTCCCTACGCCCTGAGTAAGTACATCCAAGCCAAGAACAAGGTGTTCAGTGCCGACGAAAGCGCTGAAGTTGATTTCCTCTTCAATCTCGAAACGATTACCGCATTCAATCATCTAGATGAGATGGTTGCCATTGCCAGTGGTCAGCCTGGCTGTGAAGGCCTTGTTTTCGGTCGTGTTGATTTTGCCGGCTCCCTCGGCCTAGGTCGTGATGGCATTGAATCAGAGGATGTCACGGCCAAGGCTGAACAGGCGGCTGCGGCCTGCCGTGATGCCGGCCTCGACTTTGTGGTGGGAGGTGCTGTGTCCATTGATGCCCTCTCCAACCTGAAGAGGTTTCACGCTGTTCACCTCACCCGCTTCGAGACACGCAAAGTGGTGTTCGATGGTGGTGCTCTTGATGGTGGAGGGCTTGAGTCTGCCCTGAAAGACGCTGTGCACTTTGAGTTGCTCTGGCTGCTGAATAAGCGAGATTACTATGGGTTTATTCATAAGGAAGACGAAAGTCGGATTCAAATGCTCGAAAATCGTTGGAAGGTGCTTGGCAATGAATAGCCCACTTGTCAGCTAGGGCCAATGGCTGCTCCATGGGTTCTCACGGGCGCCAGCGGCTGGTTCGGACGCACGGCTCTGTGGGAGTACGAATTCCTTCACGGGCCAGATGCTTTACGGTCCGATGTGGTCGCCTGTGCGTCTTCTTCCAAGCTGATTGATTTCGGTAGCCCCCACGGCCCGATTCAAGTCGTTGGCCTGGAAGCCTTGGAGCAGATCCATAACGCTGCCGGGCTGATTCATCTGGCTTTTCTCACCCGAGACCGGGTGGCGGAGATCGGACTGGAGCGCTACATCCAGACCAATCGTGCCATTACGGCAGGAATCGCTGCTTTTCTTCAGCACAATCCGGCCATTCCGATCATCACCACCTCTTCGGGGGCTGCAGCTGTGCTCGATGGGCAACCACCTGATCTTGAGGGCAACCCTTATGCCACCCTGAAGCAGGAAGAAGAAGCCTTATGGCGCCATTGTGGCGCCAGCCGAATGGCGGCTGTGTTCCGTGTCTATGCCGCTTCAGGGCGGTTCATCAAGGATCCCCGCCTCTTTGCCCTCAGCGATTTCCTTTCCAAGGCAGTCGCAGGGCAGCAGATTGAGGTGCGTAGTCAGCGGCCCGTGATTCGCAGTTACGTGCACGTCGGCACGATGATGCGTCTCTTCTGGGCCATGTTGCGCACGCCTATCACCCCTGGCTTTCTCCAGGTGGATGCCTGTATGGAGACCCTTTCGCTGGTGGAGTTAGCTCAGATCATCAGCGGCCTGTGGGGCCTGCCGGAACCGTTGTTCGGCATCGATCCTTCGCTGGAGGCGGATCGCTATGAAGCGGATGCCGGTCCTTTCGGCGAGCTTCTTGACCGTTATCACATTGCTCACCTGGATCTCCCAGGGCAACTGCGGGAAACCGCCGGCGATCTTGCTGCCTTATCTTGAGTCAATAGTGTATAAAAACCTCTCACCTTGCCAAGAATGACATTTTCTTTCTGATGAATCATGGAAGAGCTCTGCTTGTTTAGCGTTCCGCAACAGTGCGCTTAGATCGTGTAGATGCCGAAACTCGGCATATCAATCCTGTCGTCATAAGGAGATGCGCTCTTGTGTGTTAGATAAGTATTTCGCCGGCCAGAACTATGCTGATGTTGTGATGACGCAATTCCACGTGACCACTGTATCGAGATAATAAGCTTTTGAAGCGCATGAGTTCCTCATGCCGAGAATTCTGGCAACTTTCTTGTCCGGCAAAAACAAGCTCAAAATTATGAGATGAATTGCGGCGAAGCAATAACTCAACCAAGATAATGATTGAAGACGTGAGTCCGAAAAAGACTCTACAGGGAAGATGCTCGGCAATTCCAAGCAAGCCAAACTCCGGCATATCTAGCTTCAAGCTGGGAAGCGTCGAGGAAACCTGTTCGATATTCTTTGCCGGATCATAGTGCGGAATGTAGAATGATCGACTTAAAGATTCTTGCGAGTTCAGTTTGCTCAGGCAAAAGTCAACATCCAAGAGTTTTGAGGCTAGCACAGAGTTAATCGGAATGAGAGGAGCATCCGCTTTGTCTGCTCTGAGCTTGCTTAGGAGTTCGCTGAAAAACCCGGCCATCCCTGCGAGAATGAGCCAGCTGCCTATCTGAGATGCGAGGTCAGCGTGAGCACAGCGGCTCCCTGTTCTCCTACGTCTCGATCGAGGAGCGGATCCCGGCCAGCCATCCGCTGC
>JBKDPV010000014.1:0-35815 GCA_046342315.1 Cyanobacteriota bacterium | reverse complement strand
ATGCAAACACGGGAACTTCCATCTCTGGCAAGGTCCATCGGCACATGCCCGCTTCTGATCTTGAGCATTGACTGAGGCTGATAATAGTGAGTACCAACCAAGGATGGGAGCAGACGCGATGATCAAACACTTCGATCACGTCACCATCGTGGTGCGAGATGTCGAGGCAGCCAAGCTGTTTTTCGGCCTCCTGGGCTTCGAGGAAGACAAATCCGTCGTGATCGCCGGGTCACAGTTCTCCACCTACATGGGTGTGGACGGGATCGAGGCTGAACACGTCACGCTTTCCCTGGCTGATGTCTCGCCACGGATGGAGGTGCAGTTACTGAAGTTTCTCCACCCGAATCCCCTCCCCGACCCTGCCATCACCAACCTCGCCAGATTGGGCTTCAACCATGTTTGCTTTGCCGTCGACGACTTGGAGGCCGAGGTGGCAAGGCTGAAAGCCAAGGGAGTTCAGTTCCGGAACGAGGTGATGCACTTCCATGACCGTAAGCTGGTCTTTCTTTCCGGGCCGGAGGGCGTCACGGTGGAACTCGCGGAATGGGAGTAAGGCAGTGAGTACTGCCGTACCCGGCGACACAGAAGACTGCGGTGGCACGCATGCGTTGCCAGTTCTACAGGCTTTTCATCCCCGCGGCTGCTGAGCCTGGGTGTTAGGTATTCATTGATCCCACCGGCTCCCATCTATGACCTTCGGCATACTCATCTTCCCTCAAGTCGAGGAACTTGACTTCGTGGGCCCCTGGGAGATGCTCACGATGTGGCAGCAGGTGGCTGGTGGACCGCCATGCCTGGTGGTAGCGGAACAAATGGAGCCCGTCACCTGTGCCAAGGGACTCTCGGTCAATCCACACGTGGCCTTCGATGACTGTCCAGCACTGGACTACCTGCTTGTCCCCGGTGGCCAGGGAACTCGAACACAAGTCATGAATCCCAAGCTGCTTGAATTCGTGTCGCAGCGAGGTGAGAGTTGCAAGGCTCTCCTTTCCGTCTGCACGGGTTCGTTCGTCCTTCATGCCGCTGGCCTCCTCGCGGGCAAGAAGGCCACCACCCATTGGGGCTCACTGGAACGTCTTCGAGCCCTTGGCAACGTGACAGTGGTCGAAGAGCGTTTTGTGCAAGACGGAAACGTATGGTCTTCAGCGGGGATCTCTGCGGGCATGGATGTCACCCTCGCGTTCATTGCTGCTGTTGCAGGCGCGGAAGTAGCTGCGAACGTGCAATTCGCTTCGGAGTACTATCCCTCAACTGTGCGGTATGGATCAATCCACAAGGCCCACCCTTCGGTACCAGCGTACATTAGGGATGCCTAACTCCTTGCCCTAGGAGCGATGCCAACGTTGCCACCCCGTGGGCCACTGAAGACAGCCGCCTTTTCCCACGCGCCCGCCTACGTAGTTGACATGGGGCACTTCCGGCCAAGCGATGTGCCCTCGAAGACTTTCTCAACCATCCGTCTATTCTGAAGACTCAGATCTGATCGTTGACCAGGCACTCACTTATCCTCAGCTTCGCCTGGATGCCGGCGGTGAGTGACCTCTGAACCCATCCTGCTGATGGGAACGCTTGTCATTAAAGATACAGACAGTTGCCTTGTAAGTGTTTGATTTAGATGTCAATGATTTTGTGGAGGTCATCCTCTGTGGTTCGCCAGCCCAGCAAGCCTTGCGCTCTTGCGGTCCGTTTAGGCGGAATTGTGTTGTCGATCGGCGGACTGCTGGGTGGGTTCTGGGGAAGTGCCAGAGCAGATGTGATCCTGCATGCCTTCGATTGGTCGTATGCCGACGTTGCCCGCAACGCACCGGCGATCGCCGCTGCTGGCTACAAGGCGGTGCTTCTGTCCCCACCGCTCAAATCGCCCCGAACCGGTACCTGCGAGTGGTGGCTGCGTTACCAGCCGCAGGATCTTCGCGTGATCGATCACTGTGACGGCAATAAGGAAACATTCGTCACCGCCATCCAGGCTCTTCAGGCCAGCGGCGTCCGGGCCTATGCCGACGTGGTGGTGAACCACATGGCCAACGAACGCAACGCCTCCACCACCTTCCCTGGGGATGACACGCTCCAAGTCTACAAAACCCATGCCGCCTACTGGAGTAGACAGATCCTTTATGGCGATGCCGATGGCAACGGTGTGCTCGACAACGGCTTCCTTCCGGATGACGGCAGACCTGATGGCTTGTTCAGCCCACACGATTTTCACCCTGCGGCCTGCATCTGCGACTACGGCAGCACCACGTCGGTGATCCGCGATCGCATCTGTGATCTCAGCCGCCATGATCCGGGTCTCCCGGATCTCATGGACACCGACCCTGCCCGCAACTGGGTGAATCTTCAGCGCAGGCAGTACATCCAGGCCCTCTACGACCTTGGCGTTCGCGGCTTCCGCATTGATGCTGCCAAGCACATGCCTACAGGTGCCATTCGCTTTTTCGTGCCGGAGGCCATTGCCAAAAACTCTCATGTCTTCGCTGAAATCATCACATTCGGTGGAGCCACGGCCACTGATTATCAGCAGTTTCTCGAGCCTTACCTCAGGGAATTACCCGCCTCCTTCGCCGCTTACGACTTTCCCCTTTTCAATGCTCTCAAGCGAGCCTTTGCCTTCGCCAATCCACTTTCTGATCTCGCCTTCCCCTATTCCACAGGTAATGCCTTAGAGAGCAGCCGCGCAGTGACGGTGGTCGTCACCCACGACATCCCCTATAACGATGTCTTCCGTGACCTCATATTCGATAAGCATGCCTCGAGCTCAGTGGATGAGGATCTTGCTTATGTCTATATCATGGGTCGCGATGGAGGTACGCCCCTGGTATTCGACGACCAATCCGATGGCCGCTCCAACAATGGCCGCTGGCGCAATGTATGGAACAGCGACAAGATGAAACGCATGATCGCCTTCCACAACCGCATGCAGGGCAAGCCGATGGAATTGTTGGCCGCTGATGCCTGCATCCTCCTCTGGCGACGCTTGGAGGATGGCATTGTTTCGATCAACAAGTGCAATGAAGATCGGAGTGTCACCATCGACACCCGTTTCCGTCTCAAGTGGAACCGCCCCTACCGTGACATCCTCTCCGGCACCCTGCTGCCGGAGATTCAGGGACCGAGCTACACCTTCCGCCTGCCGGCTCGCAGCGCACGCCTGTGGATCGCCCAGTGATGGAGCCGCTTGCTCTCGGCACGCCGAGCTTGTGACCAGCTCCTCCTTGCAAGAGCATATCCGACAACCTAAGAGTAGGGGTATGTATTGGGTTCAGTGCTTATCCTTGTCGCTCTGGGAGCGAAGCTTGTTGCCTTTGTTTGCAAGATTGGTAGCGACGTCCTGTCGGCCAGGTCTGACTGTGAATCAAACCAATGGTGAGCGATGAATCAGCGAGCTGGAGTTGGCCATGGATGGACCTATCTGAAAGGCGAGGCCACGCAATCCATTGTCAATCATGTGTGCACCGATCCCTAGGTTCGGCTATGTCTTTATCGGATGGGGTACTTCCAGTCACTGCGGTTGTGCTTGGTGCAGCTGTTTTGCGGGGAGGCCATCCCAGTCCAGCGCTCCGTAGGCGAGTCTCGATCCGGCCCTGGAGGATGGCCGCCTGCTGCGCCAGGGGCCGCCGCACCAGCGGGTGACCGATCCCCAGCTGCTCACGCTGGCCCGGCTCACGGGTTGCCAGAACCTCGCGCCGTTCAGCTGAGTGCCTGGGTGCAGATCCCGGGCGGCTGCGGCGGTCTGCAGGTTGACCTGCCGCCCTGGGAGTGGCGGGGGCTGGAGAAGGAGCATGATGCGCTCAAACTCGTGATCCCCAGGGATGCCATTCTCTGGCTGCAGGGTTGATCCGATGGCTGCTCAGCGGATTCTCGTTCTCGGCGGCGGCTATGCCGGTCTGTGGAGCGCGATCGGAGCCGCCCGCCGCCTCGATGAAGGCGGCGTTTCCCTCGATCAGGTCGAGGTGCTGCTCTTCAACCGCGATCGCATCGTTCCGCTGCTCAGCGGCAACCGGCAGGCGATCCTCGATGCCGCGGCTCCGACCCTTGAGCCCCCACCCCGGCGCTGACCATCACCGAGCGACGCTGATCAGGGAGCAGCATGAAGGTCATCCTTGTGGGCAATGCCGGCGCCGGCAAGAGCACCCTGGCCCGAACGTTGATCGCCCGGCAGCCCGCCGCCCGCCTGTCGCTGGATGTGCTGGCGTTTCAGGGCGGCACGGAACGACGCCCCCTGCAGCACAGTGTCGCCGATGCCATCCGTTGGATCGGAGCCCACCAGAGCTGGGTGATCGAAGGCTGTTACGCCGACATCCTCGAGCCGCTGCTGGTGTTCTGCGAGGAGCTCATCCTCCTCAACCCCGGTGTGGAGGCCTGCGTGGCCCACTGCCGCTCGCGGCCCTGGGAGCCGGAGAAGTTCCGCTCCCCCCAGGAGCAGGACGCGAACCTGGCCAACCTGATCCAGTGGGTCCGCTCCTACGAGACCCGCACCGACGAGTACGGCCTTGCCAGGCATCGGGCGCTCTACGACGCCTTCCCTGGCAACAAGCGCGAATGCACCGATCCCCGACACTATGCAGCGCTTTAGCGCCTGGATCGCCGCGATGGCAGGATCATCCCCAATGGCCTCATGCCTCTGCGGATGGCGTCATCGAGAGCCTGGTTGTGCGAGCGTTGATGCCATGGCATCCATGAAGACATTCATCAGATCGGGAATCAGCGAGTGTTTCTCAAATTGCATGGGTGTCAGACTGCATCATGTCATCATTCCCACGTCGTCCAAAGGGTTTTGTCGTGATTGTTTCTTCCGCCAGCACGAGCTGGAAGGCCAGCGATTATCAGCTCAGCGTCAATGGGGAGCCCTTCTTTGTCAAGGGTGCCTGCTACAGCCCCGTTCCCTGGGGCGGGAATCCAAACTGGCAGCCCTATGGGGATTTCTTCGCCCCGCCATGGAATGGGATATGGGAGCGCGATTTGCCCCAGATGCGAGCGCTGAATATGAATGCGATCCGCACCTACAACATCGATGCGGCCAACGGTGACCACGGCGACTTCTTGAACGCCTGTTACAACAATGGTGAGAACCCGATTTACGTGCTGGTTGGTTTCGGTCAGTTGAACAATGTTGGCCTGTACGACCCTCCCAATCCAGCAGGATTCTCAGCGGCTCTGCAGAACTTCACGCAGCTGGTGCAAGCCTATGGCAGTCATCCTGCTGTCCTGGGATTTGTTATTGGCAATGAAGTTAACAATCCTGCAACCATTGCCAGTGACAGCTTCTGGCAGAGCATCAATCAATTGTGCGGCGTCATTCATCAGAATGCGCCAGGGAAGCTGGCGATTCTGGCCTGCGTTGATGACGCGATGAAAACCATTCAGGTGGGTGAGGGTAATGCGAATCTGACCAGTCTCGATGTCTGGGGGGTCAACAGTTATCGAGGTAACTCCTCGCCTCAAACTGCTAATTTCGACATCCTTTGGTCGAGCTTCCAGGCTGCCACGGCCAACTCCAAGCGTCCCCTCTTGCTCACCGAATGGGGAGCTCCCGGCAGCTCGCATCTTCCGAACGTATCAGGACAGGACGGCGGTCAGTTGCAGTTTGATGCCACCACGATGGCCACATTGGTGCAATACATCAATGGGCACTACGGTGATATCGCTTTCAACGCCGGAACCACCACCAGCAATGGCGGCAATGGAAATCCGAATGCTGCCAACTGGGCCCCTGTTGGTGTCGGCGGCTGCTATTTCGAATGGAGCGACGAGTGGTGGAAACTAGATACCTACTATCAAGGCAATCAGTGCCCGGCCACCGTGCAGCAACCGGGCGTCTCCCAGAATGCAGCCTTCCCCGGCGGCTGGGGTGATGAGGAGAGCTTCGGTCTGAACCAGGTCACCCCCGATGCCAGCCTCTGCCCGCCGAGCCAGCGCACCACTCCACCGGGTGGGGGATGCCCTGGTCCCTGGAACTTTTCCACGAATCAGCCGTATCCGCCCGATGTTCTGACTTTGCGCTCAAGCGGACAGGCCCTGGGCAAGCTGATGGCGGAGTGAATCCCTCATCCAGGATCCACCAGCGTCACCGGATCTCCCACCGTCACCGGCCCGGGGCTGCGCACCGACAGCCGGATGCCCGCCACCACCTTGTTGTGGCGGGCGGTGGCCCGCAGAATGCCGATCTCCTGCGGCCGCTCGCCCTGGGGCAGGGTGGTGACGACGCAGCGGGGGCAGCCACCGTCCACCTGCAGCTCCAGGCTCTCCCCCACCCGCAGCACCCCGCCGCTCCATTCCTCCTCCACGAAGCCCGACGCCGCACCGGTGTCGATCAGCAGGTTGGGGCGGAAGCGCTCCACCGCGAAATCCAGCGACGGCTCCAGCCGCTGCAGCTCGGCGAGGGTGGCGGTGCTGATCGCATGAATCGGGCAGGCGTCGAAGAAGGTGCCCGCCGGCAGCACCAGTTCGTTCACCACGTTCTGGAACTCCCGCTCCTCCACATCCGGCCAGTACTGATCGAGGCTGGCTCCCTCGGGTGGGCGGTCCAGCAGGCTGACACTGCGCCCCAGCAGGGCGCTCAGCCGTTCGTTCACATCCGCGTCGCTGCTGCGCAGTTCGCCCGACGCCTCGTCGACGCTGGCGCTCTCGGCCCGCATCGCCACCGGAGCCGACACGGCCCCCCGCTGCGGCTCTGCCAGGAAACGGGCCCGGAACCGCAGCAGCTCCTTCCAGATCAGCGGATTCTTGGTGCTCGCCACCCGTGCGGTGGCGTGGTCCCACAGCGCCCAGGCCCGGTCGCCGCAGATGCCGCGCCCCTCCACCTGCAGCCGTTCGAGCCGCTCGCCCAGCATCGACTTCACCGGATAGCGCCAGAGCGCCCCCACCCGTCCCACCACCTGCCCAGTCATCCGTTGCGCCGGCCCCGGGCCGGAAGGGGTGAAGCCATCCAACGAGACCGGGGCGCCACCCGGGGTTCACAGCTAACGGTTGTGAACGCTCGAGCCTGCGGGCAGTGATCGATAGGTATCGCTAGAAGAACAACAGGCTCCGCTGCCACCGGGTGATCCTCGACCGCCTGCAGCGCCTGTTCACGGCGCCCCTGTTCCCCCTGGGGCGCCAGAGCCTCTCGCTTCTGTGGATCCTGCAGGTTCTGGCGCTGTTGGTGCTGGTGAGCCTGGCGGCGCGCTGGCTGCGGAGATTGCTGGCCCGGCGGGTGCTGCTCTGGTTCGGCCTGCCCGAGGGGCGTCGCGAGGCGATCGCCACCCTGCTGTCGATCGGGCTGGCGGCCCTGGGCTACGTGGTGGTGGTGCAGGGGATGGGGCTCGATTTCGGCGCGCTGGCCGTGCTGTTCGGTGCCCTCGGAGTGGGGGTGGGCTTCGGCCTCCAGGAGCTCACCCGCAACCTCAGCAGCGGCCTCACCCTGCTGATGGAAGGCAAGCTCAAGGTGGGCGATCTGATCGAGTTCGACAGCACCACCGGCACTATCCGCGAGATCTCGTTCCGCTCCACCGTGATCCGCACCTTCCAGGGCTCCGAGATCGTGGTGCCCAACTCGGCCATCACCAATGGGCCGGTGAAGAACCTCAGCTACATCAGCTCTGATGGGCGGGTGGATGTGATGGTCACGGTGGACCACGGCAGCGATCCGCTGGCCGTGACCGAGGTGCTGCTGGAGGCCGCCCTCGACGAGCCCGCCGCGCTGACCGATCCGCCCCCCAGGGTCATGCTCCACGGTCTGGAAGAGCGGGGTCTGGTGTTCGAGCTGTGGGTCTGGACCTCGGCGATTCACAACCGCCTCGCCCTGCGCAGTTCCCTCAACTACGCGATCGAGGAGGGCCTGCGACGGCGGAACCTGGAGCTGGCCGGGGCGCGCCAGCAGATCCAGCTCCTGGATTCCCGCACCGTTCCGCCGGCTGAGGCATCGGCTCCGCTTCCGCCGCCCACCCCCACTTCCTGGCAGCGCCAGGAACGCTGCTGCCTGCAGGAGGAACTTCCCGATCACCCCTGGTTCCGCACCATGGATCGCCGTCGGATGCGGGAACTGGTGGGCAGTGGCGCCCGGCGCAGCGTCCCCGCCGGCACCGTGCTGATCCATCAGGGAGAGGAGGGACGGGCGTTCCACCTGGTGCTCTCCGGTCAGGTGGAAGCCATCCACGCCACCGAACGGGTGAGCCATCGGTTGTTCACCTTCGCGGCAGGGGAATTCTTCGGCGAGCTGCCGCTGCTGATGCAGGTGCCGTATCCCACCACCATGATCGCGCCGGTGGCCACCACCCTGTTCGTGATCCCCTCCGGCAGCTTCCGCGCCCTGCTGGCCACCCATCCCGAGTTTGCCGACCTCGTGGCCGCGGAGGTGGCTCGCCGCAGCGATGTGCTGCACAGCTACCGCGACTGCCTCCGCCAGCGCGGCCTCCTCGACGACACCGATCTCCGCCATCCCCTGCAGTGGTTTCGCGAACGCCTGCGGCGCGTGCTGGCGGGCCGGCCGGCGCCGGCCCAGGGTGTTGCGGTCACGCCGGAGAATTCCCTGACACTGGTGGACCCCACCCAGCCCATGATCTGAGGGCTGTCTTGCTGTTCCACCTGGCACCACGTTGGTGTCCGCGGGGATTGGCAACCAAGGTTCCGCCGTGTCGGCCTGCACCGGCGAGGATGCTGGGGTGGTTGATCAGCCAGGCTTTGGTGTTGGCGGGTGATCGCCACTGCAGAGCCGTTCTAGACAGGCCCACTTCTCTGCTGACGCCCACTTTGCGTCAGCTTTTGTTCGGCACGGGTGTCCAGCGAAGGGTGAGAATCGTGCAGGTTTTGTCCACGAACCAGCGGTGGTGAAGGCCCGGGCCCCAGATCACGAAGTCTCCATGCCGCTCCAGGGTGTGGCGCACGAGCCCCTCGGGGGAGAAGCAAGGATCCGCTGAGAATTCCAGCCGGAAGCATCCGTCCTCGCTCACCAGCAAGGAGATCGTGCGCCCTTCGCTGAGGGGCTTGCCGGTGCCGCGGGGGTCGTGGGCGGGATGGACCATCCACTTCACCTGAAGCGCCTGGGCCAGCGCGTTGCGGGGGAGAAAGCGCAGATCGGCGCGTCCTGGGGCTTCGCTGCGCGTCCAGTCGCCGAAACCGATGAACCATCCGCTGCCGCTGGTGTCCACCTCTGCCGCGTTGCCGACTTCAATCTCCATGGCGCTTGCTGTCGTCATTCGGATCAGCCACCCCGGAGGCCCCGCCGCAGCCGCCCCACGGCCTCCGCCAGGTCCGTGGCGTCGAGCATGCCGTAGCTGAGGCGCAGCAGGGCACGCCCTGGCGCGCTCGCCAGGCCGAAGCTCTCCCCCGGCAGCGTCGCCACACCGTGCTCCAGCACCAGGCGCTTCACCAGCGCCTCGCCGGCCATGGCCGCCGGCGCATCCAGCAGCGCGTAGAAGGCGCCATCGGGTTCGGCCCACAGCCGCAGGTCTTCCGCCGGGTCGGCCGCCGCGAGCAGAGCCAGCAGCTGGCGGCGGCGCTCGCCGAGGGCCGCGATCCGCGGCGTCAGCCAGTCCTCCCCCGCCGCCAGCGCCGCTACCGCCGCGCGCTGCAGCAGCCGCGGCGGGCAGATCAGCACCGTGTCCTGCACCTTCGCCAACGCCTCCATCAGGTCCAGCGGCACCACCGCCCAGCCCAGCCGCCAGCCGGCCATCCCGTGACTCTTCGACAGCGACTGCAGCGTGACCGTGTGGGCGCCGCTGCCGCTGGCGGCGCCGGGGCTGCGGTGCGGCGCCGCGCCATGCACGAAAGCGGCGTAGGCCTCGTCGCTGATGTGCAGCAGCCCGTGGTGGGCGCACAGCCGGTTGATCGCCTCCAGCACTTCCGGCGCCACCACCACGCCGGTGGGATTGCCCGGCGAGATCGTCACGATCGCCCGGGTGCGGGGCGTGATCGCCGCCGCCAGCCGCTCTGGATCCGGCTGGGGCCCCGACGCCACCCCCACCGGCACCCCGCCCGCCAGCTGCACCGCCATGGCGTGATTGAAGTACCAGGGCAGGGGCAGGATCACCTCGTCGCCCGGATCGAGCAGCGCCTGGACGACGGCGTGGAACGCCATGTTGCTGCCGGCGGTGATCAGAACCGCGCTGCCCTCCAGGTCGAGGCGCCAGCGTTCCCGCATCTGCCGCTCCACCGCCATACGCAGCTCCGGATCGCCCTCCACGGCGCCGTAGCGATCGATCGCCGCCGCCGCCGCATCCCGTGTCACTCCTGCCAGCGCTTCGCTCACCGCCGCCGCCACCTCCGGCGGCGGCCCCCAGCCCACCATTCCCTGGGCCAGCGAAAGCGCATCGGGCCGCTGGGCCAGCCAGCTCCCCACGCGGGGAATCACCGGGTCGAGCACGGCATCCATCCGGGTGGCGGCGGCCATGGCTCGCGTGCGGCAAGGTCTCAGCCTCCCACCTCCTCGTCCCGCGGCAGGAACACCTCCAGCAGGGCGCCACCGCCTGGATGGTTGCCCGCCTGCACGCGGCCGCCGTGGGTCACCACGATCTGCTGCACGATCGCCAGCCCCAGGCCGCTGCCGCCCCGACCGCTGCGCACCCGCGCCGGATCGCCGCGATAGAAGCGCTCGAACAGGTGCTGGCGGTCCTCCTCGCTCAGTCCCGGCCCCTGGTCGCGCACGCTCAGCCGACACCAGCCAGGGGAATGCTGCAGCCCCACCTGCACCAGACCGCTATCGGGGCTATGGCGCACGGCGTTGTCGAGCAGGTTCAGCAGCACCCGGTGCAACCGCGCCGGATCGCCCGCCACGGTGAGACCGGCCGGCGGCGACTCCAGCCGGATCGCCCGCTGCTCCGCCAGTGGCCGCAGGCCGCTCCACACCTGCTCCACCAGCGCCGCCAGGTCCACCGCTTCCCGCCGCAGACCGCCCCCGGGCAGCGTGTTCTCCAGCCGCGACAGCTCCAGCAGATCCCCCACCAGCTCCTGCAGCCGCAGCAGTTCCCGCTGCAAGCGCTCCACCAGCACCACGTTGCCGCTGGTGACCCGCGCCGCCAGGCTGTCGCCCACCAGCAGCAGGGCCGTGAGCGGGGTCTTGAGCTCGTGGGCCACATCGCTCACCCAGCGCTCCTGCTGCTCCAGCTGGGCCTCGAGTGAGCGGCGGCTCTGGAGCAGCACCGCCACCCAGTTCTGCTCGCCCGGCAGGGCCACCAGTTCCAGCTCCTCCTCCCCCGGCTGCCAGGCCAGCCGCTGGGGCCGCCCCAGGCGGCGGGCATCGCGCACCAGCGCCCCCACCTCCGGCGCCGGACAGACCGCCGCCAGCGGTGCCCGCGGCATCGGCGTGGCTGCCAGGGGAGTGGTGCCCGACACCTGCAACAGCCGTTCCGCCCGCGGATTGATCAGGCGCACGCCGTCCTCCCCGTCCACGATCAGCCAGCCCCCCGGGGCCGCTTGGATCCACTGGCGCAGCTGGGCCAGGCCCGGACCGGCGCCACGCCGATCCGCCTTGCGGGAACGGCGGCCGAGCCCCCAGCCCAGCAGCAGGGCGGCGCAGGCCGCAAGCAGGAGATCCATCCGTGCCGGGGTCAGCCGAAGCGGTAGCCGAAGCCTCTCACCGTGATCAGGTGCTCGGGCGCCGACGGGTTCTCCTCCAGCTTCTCGCGCAGCCAGCGGATGTGCACGTCCACCGTCTTGCTGTCACCGAAGTAGTCGAAGCCCCACACCTGCTCGAGCAGCTTGTCGCGGCTCCACACCCGTCGCGGATGCTGCATGAACAGCTCCAGCAGCCGGTATTCCTTCGGCGAGAGGTTCACCTCCTGGCCATCGCGGGTGACGCGGCATTCCTCCGGGTAGAGCCGCAGGTTGGCATGCTCCAGCACCCGCACCATCGGCTGGGGGGTGGTGCTGCGCCGCAGCAGGGCCCGGCAGCGCGCCACGAGCTCGCGCATGCCGAAGGGCTTGGTGAGATAGTCATCAGCCCCCACCTCCAGGCCCAGCACCCGGTCGGTCTCGCTGTCGCGGGCGCTCACCACCAGGATGGGCGTGCCGTCTCCCGACTGGCGCAGCTGGCGACAGATCTCCATCCCCCCAAGTCCGGGAAGCATCAGATCCAGCACCACGAGCGAGAAGCGCTGCCCCGTGGATGCCTGGCGCAGGGTGTCGAGGGCGTCGCGCCCATCGCCGCAGGCCGTGACGGCGTAACCCTCCAGCAGAAGGGCATCGCGGATCGTTTCGCGGATCGTCTCGTCGTCCTCGACGACCAGCAGGGAGGCAGTCATCGCCCCATTCTCTCCCGGCAGCGCGGTGCCCCAGAACAACGAGGGCCGCTTCGTGATGGTCGGCTTCAACGCGGGCGGGGCAGGTGGCTCACCACCAGGCGCCTGCGATCATCGATCTGCAACCAGCCTTCCTCCTTCAACGTGCCGATCACCCGGGTCACGGTGACGCGGGTGGTGGCCAGGGCGCTGGCGATCTCCTGATGGGTGAGGCGCAGGTTCAACCGCAGGCCGTCGTCGCAGGGATGGCCGTACTCGCTCGCCAGCAGCTCGAGGAAGCCCCGCACCCTCTCCTCCACACGCCGCAGGCCCATCAGCGCCAGCAGGGCCTGGCTCTGGCGATGGCGCAGGGTCACCGCCTGCAGCAACGCCGAGGCCAGGGCAGGATCCTGATGGATTTCGCTGCTGGAAAGGCAGAGAAGATCGCTGGCGCAGAGGGTGCGGGCCTCCTGGGCCTCCACCCCCGAGAGGGGATCGCCGAAGGGTTCGTTCGGGCCGGCGAGTCCGAGCAGCAGGTCGTCGCCGTGGATGGTGATCGCCCCCAGCTTCACCATCCCCCGCACCACGAGCCACACGTGGTTGCGCAGCAGCGGCACGCTGCTGCCGGCGGGCAGCGACACCAGGCTGCGGCGGCGGTAGCAGGATTCGAGCAGGTCGCGAAATCCATCCTGCGCTCCGGCTTCACGGAAGGGCGTGAGCACCATGGGGGCGGCCGTCGAGGTTGGCGAGAGTGTATGGAGCGCGACCGGCGCTCTCGATCAAGCCGTGGTACGCGTCGGGTTAAGAGTGGGCAAAGCCCTCACCGGCCCGGCGCCAGCGCCTGACCGCCCACGCCCTCCGGCTGGCAGCGCCACAGGCTCAGGCCTTCGGCGGCGTCGATCCAGCGGCAGTCGGCGCCGCCGGGGCCGTCCGCGCCCCGTCGCAGCACCCAGGCCTCGCCCTGGGGGTGGGGCCGGAGATCGTCTTCGTCGCTGGCGGAGCGGATGCGCTGGCCGGCGTACCAGCTGAGGCTCGGTCGTTCCGCTTCCTGCCACAGGGTCACCGGCTGGGCCTGCCAGCGGCGTGTAAGGGCCGCCACCGGCGGCGTGGCCCAGGTTTCGTTCAGCTCCCACAGCCACAGCGGCGAGACCATCAGCGCCAGCAGCCCCAGGCTGCTGCCCGCCACCATCGTCAGGCCTCCGAGCCGGCGGCGCCCTGGGGCGCCCCTCATCAGCAGCAGGCCCCCGGTGCACCAGCCGCCGCCGGCCGCCAGCAGCACCCCCCGGTAGGGCGCCAGCACCGCCGCCGGACCGACGGGCAGCAGGGACGTCAGGCCGGCCAGCAGCAGGGCGGTGCCCAGGGCGGCCCAGAGCAGGGGCACCCGCCTCACGCTCGCGGCTCCCGGGGGCGGGGCTGCCGCCGCCTGGGAGTCCACCAGGCTGCGGCGGTCGATCAGCCAGGCGAGCACCGGGCCCACCAGCAGGGCGAAGGGCAGCCACAGGGGATGGCCGTACCAGGGCAGCTGGGTGCGCAGGGGCAGGATCACCGCCGCCATTCCGAACTGGAGCAGCAGCGGCCAGCGCCCGGCCGGGGTTCCCCGATCGCGCCAGGCCAGCAGCACGCCGAACGGCCAGAGCGCCAGCCAGGGCCAGCCGCCTTCGAGGATCTCGGTGATCGGCACCCGCCAGCCCAGATCACTTCCCTCGCCTGCCGCCAGCAGCACGCGGCCGGCGCCGTCGCCCCACCACAGCCACAGGGCACCGTCGCCCCGCATCGAGGCGTGCCAAAGGTGCCAGCCGAGCCCTGGCAGCAGCCCCGCCACCAGCAGCGGCAGCCAGCGCCACAGCGATCCGGCCGTGAGCGTGCGGCGGGGGGCGATCGCCAGCCCCGTCAGGCCGAGGGCGAGCACCGGCAGCAGCATCGGCGCCTTGAGCAGCAGCAGACCGCTGCCCGCCAGGCCCGCCAGCAGGGCCGGCCGCAGGTCCCGTGGGCGGCGATTCAGGTGCAGCAGACACAGCCACAGGGCTGCGATCAGACTCAGCTGCGTGCCGTCGAGCATCGCCAACCGGCCGTGGCGGACCACCGGCAGCAGGCAGAGCAGCACCGCGGCGGTGGCCAGCGCCGGTAGCCGCCGGCCCGGTCGCAGTTCCGCCTGGATCAGCCCCCCGAGCGGCACCACCAGGGTGGAGAGCAGGGCCGGCACCAGGCGCACCATCCAGGCCGGCGGCGGCAGCGGAACCCCGCCGGTGGCCGCCGCCGTCACCTCCGCGGCCTCCGGCCGCAGCAGCACCAGCAGGCCGGCGATCAGCCAGTGCAGACCCGGGGGCTTGTTCAAATAGTCACCGCCCCAGAACGTGGGCAGCAGCGGCGAACCATCGCCGCCCTGGCTCAGCTCCAGAGCCACCCGGGCGACGATCCCCTCGTCCCAGTCGCGCAGGGGCAGACCGCCCAGGCCGGTGAGGGCCAGCAGCACCGCCGCCAGCCAGAGCAGCGCCAGGGGGGGGCCCAGGGAGGAGCGTGCAGCGGGGCCGGGGGGAGCTGAAGAAACGAGCGGCACGCCGACGATCCATGGGTTCGGCGCGACGCTGAAGGCCCTCGATTAACAGCCCGTTATCGATCCCCTCGCCTGGTGCCGCGGGCGACGGCCTCCCTGCCATCGGGGACACCGGCACGGCTTCCCGGTAGGAAGGGAGGCGTCCGACCCGGCCGCCCATGGACGCCACACCCGCCTCCTCTTCCCAAGCAGCGGTGCCGCTCACCATCGCCTTCTTCGGCCTCGGGGCCGTGGGCTCCTCCATGCTGATCTGCCTTTCGGAGCTGGCCGAGCGCGACGAGGTGCCCCTGCGCTTCGTGGTGGTGGTGCTCAATGTCGACCTGGCCCGCGACGCCCTGTTCCACGCCGAGCGCCTGTTCGATCGCATCGACTTCATCGGTCTGCCCGATTTCGCCCCCCTGTTCGACGGCACCGCGCCGGAACGGGAGCGGCTGAATGGCGCCCACGTGCTGGTGAATGCCGCCTACCCCGGCTTCAACCGGCCCCTGCTCGACCTCGGCCTCGCCCTTGGAGCCCACGTGGTGGATCTGGCCTCGGACATGTACGAACCCGAGACCGAGCGCAGCCTCACCTTCTCCCAGTACGCCTTCGACGCGGCCTATCGCGCCCGCGGCTGTACGGCCCTGATCAACCTCGGCATCTCCCCGGGAGTCACCAATTTCCTGATCGGGCTGCGCCTGCACCAGCTGCGCGGCTCCCGCCGCCGCGACCTGGAGATCGAGAGCGTGGATCTCTATCTGCTGGAGGACATCGACGCCGATGAGATCGTGTTCTCCTGGTCGCCGCTGGTGGCCCTCGAAGAGCTGGCGGAGCGACCACGGCTGCTGCGCGACGGCCGCATCCAGGTGCTGGAACCCTTCAGCGCCGCCCGCGAGCATCACTTCCCCGGCGAGGTGGAGGCCACCCGCCAGTACCCGCTGTACCAGGAAGAGCTGCTGTCGCTGCACCGCTCCTTCCCCGAGATCGAGTCGATCGGCGTGTATACCGGCGGCTCCGAGGTGGAACTGGTGAAGGCCCTGTTCCAGCTCAACCTGCTCTCCAAGCGCACCCTGCCCCAGCAGAGCGAGCTCACGGTGGAGGCCATGGTGCGGGCGATCCTGCCGGGGATGAACAAGCCGCGCCGGATTGAGGAATACCTGCGCAGCGGTGTGATCCGCCGCGCCCATTTCGCCGCCGCCGCCGAGATCCGCTACACCGAGAATGTGCGCAACGACCGCCAGGTGACGGTGGAGACGGTGGGGCTCAGCTTCCTCCGTTATCAGGGCCTGCTGGGCAGTCCCTACGCCGGTGCCACCTACATCTCCTATCCCACCGCTGTGGGCGCGGCCATCCTGGCCTGGCATGCCCTGGGCTTCCTGCGCGAAGACGGCGGCAGCCTGGAAGGGGTGATCACCGGCGAGGATCTGGCCCGGCTGCTGCCCCAATCACGCGCCGACGCCATCCGCCGCGATCTGGTGGCCTGGGATATCGACCTGTTCGAGACGGTGCGCGACGCAACCCCTGTCTAGGGACCTGCCGCTGGCAGAGCGGCACTCGCGCATGGAGACAGGCTCGGATACTGAATGCTGGCGATCTAAAGAGTTAACAAGAGCTGAGAAGACATCCCCCTGGAGGGATGCCCAAGTGGTTGGAATGCCGCCGGCTGACCAGCGGGAGAGCGACAGAGCCTGAATGCAAAAAAAACGAATCATGTGTGCACGCGTGTCCCCAAACACTCGGCCTACCTTGGCCTGGGTCTTGTTTGAAAGCATGCAAACAAGTTTACGTCTCGTTCTCTGGAGTTCGGCGACACTGTTGCTGGTGGCTCTTGTCTCCTTTGGATTGTGGATCTCCAGGGGGCGCGATGGCTCTTGCCCTGCGAAGCCGAATCCGTTAAGTCTTCATTCGTTTGTCAGGGGGATCTCACGCCTGCCCTGGTTGGCTGATGCGACATCCGCGAGTGTGTCCTTTGTCTCTGGTTTCCGCAAGGCTTCGCCTGAGGGGCAGCAACTGGCCTGTTCGATGTCGGGGGATCAGGTGATGGCCGGTGTGGCGAGTGAGCTGAATAGGGCAGGCTATGTCTTGTCGGCTCATGGTAAGCAGAGTCGGGCTTGCTCATTCCTTTGATTTCCTGTTTGCTGGCGGCTTTGTCCGATCTGATGTTTTTGCAGGATGCCTTGGTTCTCTGCTCATCGACATTTTCGTGTTGATCTTGAAATCAATCATGGCTGAACCAGGGGAAATGCTCTCCGTCTCCATGCAGCGAGTTGCCGAATTTGCCCGCTACGCTGATGGAGTTCCGGAGGTTGCTGATCAAATTATTCAGGCAAAGACTCTGGAGGATGTAGAGTCTTTGGCCCGAGGTCATGGATTTGAATTGATTACTGTAGATATGCTCAAGCAAGCTGTGCATTTTGCGCGGCAGTCGGACTGGCTGCGCAAAGGGTTTGGGGCGGGTTCAGATGATGATCTCTTTGTCTTGGCCCTGGCTGTGATGCTTGAGCCATGAGGGCGCCTTGCTGGTCCTGCCTCGTAAGGGCCTCCGTGAGAAGTCAGAACATCAGGCTCACATCTTTTTCTTCCGTGGATAACTCTCGCGCTCTTGACTGGAGGTATTGGAGGAGCTGGGTGAATCTGGGGTGATCTGCATACGTTCGTTTTACGATAATAGTGTCTCCGACACTGAGTGATAAGTCAATGGGTAAGTTGACTGTGGGAAACTCGAAGACCTTCTCTGTGAAGGCTGTAGCGTACCCCACGGTTGCTTGGTCTTCGGTCATTCCTTCCCACTTGGAGTAGTCGTATCGGCTGTGTAGTGTCTGGGTGTTCCAGAGGCCTAGCCCACTGAGTTGTTTCTGGACTTCGGGAAAGGCGCCATCTTTCATGGCCAGGCAGGGATAGTTCCTGACATCATTCAATGTGACTTTGTTTCCCATCCGCGCAAGGGGATGAAATTTGGAAACGGCGAGTCGCAATGGTAATCTTGTCAGGTGGAATGATGCCAAGTCAGGATCATCTTGTTTGGGTACATCTGGATATACGCCAATCCAGGCATCAATGACTCCGGCTCTGAGGTGAGCTATGGGAAAACGAATCTCGGCAAAGTCAAAGTTGCCAGCGATGAAGCCAGCTGGTGGTGGTTCCAGGTAGAGAGGGCCTGAAAAGTATTGTGCTTCAATTCTGAGTGGGACTGGCTTGCGCCATCTGTACTCCTGGTGGACCTTCCGTTCGAGATTGAGAAAGTAATCATCTCCGATGATGACCCATTCTCCCGACTCTTTCTTGAGGCTGATGTCAAAGGCTTCGCAGACACGCTTGGTCGTGCGACAGATCGTGGCTTGGGTTCGATTCAGCTTGTGCGCCGCATTGCCTCCGGTTCGCAGCCAGATGAGAAAGTCAAGGCAGTCAAGATCGTTCACTTCAACGACCATGGCCCGTCTTGCTGAATAAACCTTCTGAACGTAACAGCTAGCGCACTCTGGTGCGTCTCTGGCTGATGCGCGTTCCGTATCCGTGTGGAGCGAATGCGCTGGTCATGCCTGCCAAGCCTTTCGCAGGCTCCTTTCTTGCTGGAGCTTGGCGATGGGGGCGGTCGCTGGATGGTTCAAGCGGTGATAGCCGCTCCAAGTCTTTACCCGCTTCCCTTAAGAATCCATTAGTCGAATTTCTTGCTGATCTTCACCTGCTGGTCGGTGGCATAGCCCGCAGCCTGGCGACGCAGCTTCTCCCGCTCCTCATCGGTGCGCGTGCAGGCGAAGCCATAGCGGGCCCGCACCCGCTCCGAGGCCTGGCGCAGAGCCTCGGCCCCCCGTCGCTCCAGTTCGCCTACCGACAGGCTGGTGCCGGGCGGGAGATGCTCGAGGATCACGGTGGAGGGCGAGTAGAGCTCGCTGGTGTGGCCGTCGGGCCACTGCAGGGTGAGCAGAACTTCCGGCACGGAGGAATGGGGAATTGATCGGCTGGCTGATCCTGCCGTTGTCCTTCCGGCTGCATGGTCGTGTCGGCGACGCTGTGGTGGTCCATGCACCAGCCCTCAATTCTGAAAGGCGGCGAAGCCGGTAAGCGGCTCCTCCGCCTGCCACAGGGCACACACCTCATCCCCGTGCTGGAGCTCGAGGGCCGCCGGACCTTCCTGGAACGCTCCGATCGGGGCGCACAGCAGCTCGTGCCAGGGAGCGCACAGTTGCTGCAACGACGCCAGCCGCGCCGGTCGCACCGCCAGCAGGTAGCCGAAACTCGGGAAGCAGCTGAGCCAGGCCTCCAGCTCCACTCCCGCCGGGGGTGTGATCGCCCCCAGATCCAGCCGCAGGCTGCAGCCCGCCGCCTCGGCGAACATCACCGCGGTGCCGGCCAGACCGCCCATGCTGATGTCCTTGGCGCCGTGGGCGAGCTCGTCGGCCGCCAGCCGGGGCAGCAGCGCCAACTGGCGGCGCAGCCCCTCCGGTTCGGCCGCGGTGGCTGCATCCCAGAACGGATAGTGGCGATGGAAGCGGCCGGCGGTGTTCACCAGCAGCACGCAGACATCGCCCGGCACAGCGGAGCGGGCAGAGAGTACCGGCCCCTCGGCCACCCCCAGCACCGCCACCGATAGCGCGTCGTACGGACTCTGGAGGTTGGTGTGGCCGCCCACCACCGGCACGCCGAAGCGTGTGGCGGCTTCCCCCATCCCCGCCAGCAGCGGCTCCGCCCGCTGGGCATCCCGACACCAGAGGCTGTTCACCACCGCCAGCGGCCGGCCGCCCATCGCGGCGATATCGCTGAGGTTCACCAGCACGCCGCACCAGCCGGCGAACCAGGGGTCTTCCGCCACCAGCGCCGGCGCCATCCCCTCGCAGGCCAGCAGCAGGCCGCCCGCCTGCGCGGGCAGCAGGGCGGCATCGTCGCCCAGGGCCGCCGCGGGCCCGAGAGCGGGGAAGGGCTGGTGGGGGAAGGCGGCCGCCGGGGCCTGGATGTCGCGCTTGCCCAGCAGGCCCGACTGGCGCCGCAGCCGTTCCGCCAGTTCAGCCAGGGCGCTCATGCCGCCCGCAGCTGGGGGCGCCGCTCGCGCGCGGGCTGGTAGTAGGCCAGATCGGCCTCCATCAGGTGGTGGACGATGCCGCGGATCTCCAGCTCATCGGTGGAGCGCCAGTGCAGGCGCTGGAAGAAGCGCACGTTCTGGATCTGCACCGTGGCCAGGAAGCGGTCGCAACCCCAGCCGTTGGCCGTGGTCACCGCCTTCCAGATCAGCCCCTTGCCGATCTGGTTGTGGCGGCGGAAATCGGCGTCCACCCCCAGCCGGCCGCCGTACCAGAGCCTTGGGCTCTTCTCCAGGATCCGCACCACCCCCACCACGTCGCCGCCGCGCTCGGCTGAATGGTTCACGGCGGCGATCGGGTAGGCGATCGCGTCGAGATCGTCGCGGTCGTGCTGCTCGAACAGGTGCTGCTCCTGGCAGAAGATGCGGCTGCGCAGCTGCCAGTAGCGCTCCAGCAGCCGAGACCCTGGCTGCAGCAGGTGGAAGGAGAAGCGCTCCGAACTGGCCGTTGGGGACAGGCGGAAGTCGTCGGCGTCGACGCCGATGCCCCAGCGCACCGAGGGGGTGAAGGCCGAGGGCGCGGAACTGGTGCTGCGGCCGATGTCGTGGCTGGCGGGATCGATGAAGAACATGGTTCAGAGCTCCTGCTCGAACAGCGACAGCGCTGAGCAGGCGCCGCATTTGGCGCAGCCGGCGTCCATCGCCTGGGCGCTCAGATCCGAGGCCCGCAGCTGCGCCGCCACCGCCGTGTACACCTCCACCATGAAGGTGGTGGAGGGGGCGGGATGGTTCTCCAGCGGCGTGCCGGCGATCGGCACGAAGGGCACCACGAACGGGTACACACCCAGGGCGATCAGCCTTTCGCTGCAGGCGATCAGCGAGTCCGCCCCATCCCCCAGACCGGCCAGCAGGTAGGTGGACACCTGGCCGCGGCCGAACACCGCCACCGCTTCGGCGAACGCCTCGTAGTAGCGCTCCAGCGTCAGCTCCGACTTGCCCGGCAGGATGCGCCGCCGCACCTGAGGCTCCACCACCTCCAGGTGCATGCCCAGGCTGTCGACGCCGGCCTCCTTCATCCGCCGGTACCAGATCGGATCCTCCGGCGGCTCGCACTGGGCCTGGATCGGCAGGTTCACCCGCGCCTTCACCGCCGCTGCGGTCTCGGCCATCAGCCGGGCGCCCCGGTCGTCGCTGTTGGGGGTGCCGGTGGTCATCACCAGCTGCTTCACCCCATCCAGCCGCACGGCGGCCTCCGCCACCTCCGCCACCTGGGCCGGCGTTTTCCGCACCACCGTGCGGCCATCCTCCAGCGACTGCTCGATGGCGCAGAACTGGCACGATTCGGCGCGGTCGCGGAAGCGGATGCACGTTTGCAGCAGCGTGGTGGCGAGCACGTCGCGGCCGTGCAGCAGGGCGATGGCCCGGTAGGGAATGCCGTCGTCGGTGTGCAGGCCGTAGAAGGCCGGCTCCGGCGGCGGTTCGGCGGCCACCACGGCCCCGCCGTGCCGTTCGGCCACCGCCACCGCGCCCCCCTCCTCCTCCTGCAGCCGGTAGGGAGAGGCCTGGGAGGCGGCGTTGTACACGGGCACCATCACGGTGGTGCCGTCGATCGTGAGGGCGCGGTGATCCGACGGACCGGCGCCGCCGCGGCGGCCCTTGTTGCCGGCCACGGCAGGATCGACCACCCCGTGCACCTGCAGGTCGGTGACCAGCCGGCCAAGGGAGACGTTGGCCTCAGACATGGCTCACCTCCTCCACTTCGGGTCGGGGGGCGGTGGCCGGAGCCTCCGGGATCGGCCCCATCGCCGACACGTGCACCGCGGGGGTGGCGTTGAGGCGCAGCCCCAGCAGATCGGGGCGGCTGTAATGACCGACGCTGTCCATCATCCGTTTGCGCTTGGTGATCAGGGAGCGATCGAGTTCGGCGATCGCCAGGCCCTCCCCCTCCGGCAGCGGGCCTGCCAGGTAGCGGCCCTCCGGGCTGATCACCGCCGTGTGGCAGCCGCCCTGGAAGGCCTTGTGCAGGGCCGCATCGGGGGTGATCTGGGCGTAATCGCCTGGATCCAGCCAGGCGGTGGAGCAGATCACGAAGCAGCCGGCCTCGAGGGCGTGGTGCCGCATGGTCACCGCCGTCTGCTCGCTGAAGATCGGGCCCACCAATGAGCCCGGGAACTGGGCGCAGTGGATCTCCTCGCCCTGGGTCATCAGGGCGAAGCGGGCCAGGGGGTTGTAGTGCTCCCAGCAGGCGAGGGCGCCGATGCGCCCCAGCTCGGTGGACACCACCTGGAGACCGGCGCCGTCGCCCTGGCCCCACACCATCCGCTCGTGATAAGTGGGGGTGATCTTGCGGCGCTTCAGCACCAGTTCGCCGCCGGCGTCGATCAGCAGCTGGGTGTTGTACAGGCTGCCGCCATCGCGCTCATTGATGCCCAGCAGCACGTGCATCGCGTACTGGCGGGCGGCGGCGGCGATCCGCTCCAGTTCGGGGCCGCCCACCGTCACCGCCTGCTCATAGAGCTGCAGGTGGGAGCGGCCCATCAGCACCGCCGGCTCCACGAAGGAGAAGTAGGGGTAGTAGGGCAGGAACGTCTCCGGGAAGACGATCAGTTCCACCCCCGCGGCGGCGGCTTCCGCCATGGCCTCGAGCACGCGGGCGACGGAGCCGTCGAGGCTGAACAGCACGGGCCGCACTTGGGCCGCCGCCACCGTGATCGTCGATGCCATGGTTGGTCCGGCGAAGGGCGAAATCAGAGGGTCCAGGTGTCGAGAATGAAGGCCCCTTCCTTGCGGTGCAGCAGGATGATGTCCAGCACATCGAGGGGATTCACCGGACGGATTCCGGGAATCAGTGCTCCTTCCCCGTGGCCGTAGAGGGCCTGGAGAGCGAAGCGGCACGCGTACACCTTGCCGCCCTGATCCATGAACTTCTGGATGCGGGCGTTGAAGTTCAGGTGGCCGTCGAAGGCCGCATCACCCAGCTTGGGGAAGCCGCGCTGCACGCCCAGGGTGACGCCGGGGCCGTAGAGCAGGATCGAGGTTTCGAAGCCCTTGTTGATCAGCCGGCTGGCCTGCAGCAGGTTCACCAGACCGATCGAACCTTCGAAGGCCACGGTGTGAAAGGTCACCAGGGCTTTCTCCCCTGGTTCGGCCTTCACATCAGGAAAGACCTTCTCCTCATAGTCGACGAGAAAATCGCCCGGCTGGTTGGCGGGACGGGTGACTTCGGGCATGGGAAGAAGAGGCCTGTCGAGAGGAGGAACGGCACCGACCGTTGCACGTGTGAACTTTTGCTTTTTGTGCCGAATGTGACCGAATGGCTGATGGCCACGGCCTGCCCTTCCGTTCACTCAGGCCGTGCCCGTCGCTACCGAAAAGGGAGCGCTGCTTCAGCACAATCGTCCTCCCTGCTCTCGGTCCGTGTCCGCCGCCGCCCGCCAGCCCCGTCGCCATCCGGTGGTGATCGTGGGGGCCGGCCAGGCCGGGCTTTCGATGGCCCACACCCTGCAGCGCCGCGGCATCCGGCCCCTGCTGCTGGAGCGCCATCGCATCGGCCACGCCTGGGAGCGCCAGCGCTGGGATTCCTTCTGCCTGGTCACGCCCAACTGGCAGTGCCGCCTGCCCGATTTCCCCTACGACGGCGATGATCCCCACGGCTTCATGGGCCGCGACCAGATCGTCGACTACGTGCGCCGCTACGCCACCCACATCCAGGCCGACGTGCGCGAGGGGGTGGCGGTGAGCCGTCTGCTGCGCCATGGCGACGGCTACCGCCTGTTCACCAGCGAAGGGGAGATCGAGGCCGACCAGGTGGTGATCGCCACCGGTGGTTATCACCGACCCCGTCGTCATCCCCAGGCCGAACGTCTCCCCACCGGGCTGCTCCAGCTCGATGCTCGCGACTACCGCAACCCCGATCAGCTCCCCCCCGGGGGGGTGCTGGTGGTGGGCAGCGGCCAGTCGGGCTGCCAGATCGCCGAAGACCTCTTCCTCGCCGGCCGCCAAGTGCATCTGAGCGTGGGTTCGGCGCCCCGCTCTCCTCGCCGCTACCGCGGCAAGGACGTGGTGGACTGGCTGGATCGCATGGGCTACTACCAGCTGCCGATCGAGCAGCACGACGATCCGAAGCAGGTGCGCAGCAAGACCAACCACTACCTCACCGGCCGTGATGGTGGCCGTGAGATCGACCTGCGCCGCCGGGCGCTTGAAGGCATGGTGCTGCACGGGCGCCTGGAGGAGCTCGGAGCCCGCTCGATCCGCTTCGCCGCCGATCTGGCCGAGAACCTCGAGCGGGCCGACGCCGTGTACTGCCGCATACGCTCGGGCATCGATGCCTGGATCACCCGCGAGGGGATCGAGGCGCCGGAGGAACCGCCCTATGTGCCCTGCTGGGAGCCGCCGCCGGGGCCGCCCGCGATCCTCGATTTGGAGGCCGAACCCCTGGCGGCGGTGATCTGGTGCACCGGTTACGGCGCCGATTTCTGCTGGGTTGATGTGCCGGTGTTCGACGGCGCCGGCTATCCGGCCCACGAGCGGGGCGTCACCCCGAGCGGGGGGCTGTACTTCATCGGCCTGCCCTGGCTGCACACCTGGGGCTCGGGCCGCTTCTGCGGTGTCGCCGACGACGCCGAGCACCTGGCGGAGGTGATCCGGCTGCGTCTCCACCGCCGCGATGCCAGCCAGGAGCGGCTGGAGTGCACCGCCCTGCTCGGATCCTGACGATCGCCGCTTGTTAGCTCGCGATGGCGTCGGGCCCCTGTGTGGCCCCTTGCCCACCGAAGTGATCCAGCCACAGTTCCTCCCCGGACACCCCCCCTACGATCCGGCCGGATCCACCGCCCGCCACGCATGACCGTCGCTCCCTTGGCCCCGTGCCACCTGCAGGGAACCAGCCCGGAGCAGGAATTGGGCCTGATCGATGCCTGGTGGCGTGCCGCCAACTACCTGGCGGTGGGCATGATCTACCTGCGGTCCAATCCGCTGCTGAGAGAACCGCTGCGGCCCGAGCACATCAAGAACCGGCTGCTCGGTCACTGGGGATCGAGCCCGGGTCAGGCCTTCCTCTGGGCCCACGCCAACCGGGTGATCCGCCACCACGACCTCGACATGATCTACCTGTCGGGGCCGGGGCACGGCGCGCCTGGTGTACTCGGCCCCACCTACCTCGATGGCTCCTACAGCGAGATCTATCCGGACAAATCCCGCGATCAAGCCGGGATGGCCCGCTTCTTTAAACAGTTCTCCTTCCCCGGCCATATCGGCTCCCACTGCACTCCGGAAACTCCTGGTTCCATCCATGAGGGCGGCGAACTGGGCTACGTGCTCTCGCACGCCTGTGGAGCGGTGTTCGACAACCCGGACCTGATCGCCCTGGCCTGTGTGGGCGACGGCGAGGCCGAGACCGGCCCGCTGGCCACCTCCTGGCACATCAACAAGTTCCTCAACCCGATCAGCGACGGGGCGGTGCTGCCGGTGCTGCACCTCAATGGCTACAAGATCGCCAACCCCACCCTGTTGGCCCGCATTCCCCGCGAGGAGCTCCAGAGCCTGCTGCGCGGCTACGGCTGGGAGCCGATCCTGGTGGAGGGCCACGAGCCGATGGCCATGCACCACGCCATGGCCGAGGCGATGGACACGGCCGTGGCGCGCATCCGTGCGGTGCAGGCCGAATGCCGCGCCAGCGGCGAGGCGGTGCGGCCCCAGTGGCCGATGATCGTGCTGCGCTCGCCCAAGGGCTGGACCGGTCCTGCCGCCCTTGGCCACCACAAGCTCGAAGGCTTCTGGCGTGCCCACCAGGTGCCGCTGCCGGCCCCCAACAAGGATCCCGAGCAGCTGTTGATGCTTGAGGAGTGGCTGCGCAGCTACCGCCCCTGGGAGTTGTTCGACGAGCACGGCACCCTCGTGCCCGAACTGCAGGCGCTCTCCCCCACCGGCCCGCGCCGGATGGGCTCCAACCCCCACGCCAACGGCGGCCTGCTCCGTCACCGCCTGCACCTCCCCGATGTGGAGGCCTACGCCGTGCCAGTTGCCGCCCCGGGGGCCTCCGAAGCCGAGAACACCTACCCCCTCGGTGAACTGCTGCGCGACGCCATCGCCCACAATCCCGATTCGCTGCGCGTGTTCGGCCCGGATGAAACCTCCTCCAATCGCCTGCAGGCGATCTATGAGGTGAGTAAGAAAGTGTGGATGGAGGATTTCCTGCCCGAAGACCTCGACGGCAGCGAGCTGTCCCGCGAAGGCCGGGTGGTGGAGATGCTCTCCGAACACACCCTGGTGGGGATGATGGAGGGCTACCTGCTCACCGGCCGCTATGGCTTCTTCCACACCTACGAGGCCTTCGCCCATGTGATCGCCTCGATGTTTAACCAGCACGCCAAGTGGCTGGAATCCTGCATCCACCACGCCCCCTGGCGCGCACCGATCGGGCCCTGGAACTGCCTGATCTCCTCCACCGTGTGGCGGCAGGATCACAACGGCTTCACCCACCAGGATCCCGGCTTCATCGATCTGGCCGGCAACAAGAGCGGCGAGGTGGTGCGCGTGTATCTGCCCGCCGATGCCAACAGCCTGCTGGCGGTGGCCGAGGAGGCGATGCACGAAACCAATGTGTGCAACATCATCGTCTCCGACAAGCAGAAGCACCTCCAGTACCTCAGCCTCGAGCAGGCCCGCCAGCATGTGGCCAAGGGGATCGGCCTCTGGAGCTGGGCCAGCAACGATGACCAGGGCACGGAACTGGATGATCCGGACGTGGTGATGGCCTGCGCTGGCGACATCCCAACCAAGGAGACGCTGGCTGCGGTGGAGATCCTGCGCCGCGAGATCCCGACCCTGCGCATCCGCGTGCTCAACGTGGTGAAGCTGTTCGCCCTCACCGAGCCGAAGGAGCATCCCCACGGCCTCAGCGACCGTGACTTCGACACCCTGTTCACCACCGATCGGCCCGTGATCTTCAATTTCCACGGCTACCCCTGGCTGATCCACCGCCTCACCTACCGCCGCCGCAACCACGCCAACATCCACGTGCGCGGTTACAAGGAGAAGGGCAACATCAACACGCCACTGGAGCTGGCGATGAACAACCAGATCGATCGCTTCAATCTCGTGATCGACGTGATCGACCGGGTGCCCGGGCTTGGTTCACGCGCTGCCCACGTGAAGGAGCGGATGAAGGAGGCAATCCTCGCCAACCGCGCCTACGCCCATGAGCACGGCATGGATGCGCCCGCCGTCACCGAATGGCGCTGGGGCGGCGGCACCTCAGCCTGAGATGACCCCTCCCGACCCCGCCACCGGGCCGGGGGGCACGGTGCTGGTGCTCAATGCCGGCAGTTCGAGCCTCAAGGCCCGGCTTCTGGCTCGTGATGACGCGGTGCTCTGGCAGGGATCCACCGGCTGGGATGCCACAGGTGGCGGCGAGGGCCCCGGGGTGGACGGGGTGCTGGGGGAATGGCTGGCTCCGGCCCTGGAGCCCTGGCGCAGCGGGATGGCCCTGGCGGGCCATCGGGTGGTGCACGGTGGTGAGCGCTTCACCGCCCCCACCCGTCTCACGTCGGAGGTGTTGGCGGAGCTCGAGGCCCTCGTACCCCTGGCGCCGCTGCACAACGGTCCTGCGCTGCAGGTGATGCGCCATCTGGCCGTCCAATGGCCAAACCTGCCCCAGTGGGCCTGCTTCGACACCGCCTTCCACGCCACCCTTCCGGTCCCCGCCCGCACCTATGCCCTGCCGGAGGCCTGGCGCGCCCTGGGGCTGCGGCGCTTCGGATTCCATGGCCTCAACCATCAGCACGTGGCCGAAACGGTGAGCCGCCGCTTCGGCACCACCCGCCCGGACACGGGCAGGGGCCAGGGGCCCCTGCGGCTGATCAGCTGTCACCTCGGCGCCGGCTGCTCCCTCTGCGCCATCGCCGGCGGCCGCAGCATCGCCACCACCATGGGCTTCACGCCGCTGGAGGGGCTGGTGATGGCCCGGCGCAGCGGATCGGTCGATCCCGGCCTGCTGCTCCACCTGCTGCGCCTCGGCGTGGCGCCCGCCGAGCTCGATCGGGTGCTGAACGGCGAGAGCGGCCTGCTGGGCCTGTCCGGCCTCAGCGGCGACATGCGGGAGCTGCGGGCCGGCGAGGCGAGCGGCCATGCGGGTGCCGCCCTGGCCCTGGCGGTGTTCCGCTTCTCCCTGCTGCAGGGGATTGGAGCCATGGCCGCCAGCCTCGGCGGCGTGGATGTGATCGCCCTCACCGGCGGTATCGGCGAACACGACGGGCAGTTGCGCGTGGAACTGGTCGAAGCGCTCGCCTGGCTGGGACCCTGTGAGCTGATCGTGGTGCCTGCCGACGAGGAGGGCCAGATCGCCCGTTCCTGCCGCCTGGCCACCGCCTGACATCCCCCCGCCTGCTCGACTGCGACGCGGTCTTCCTCTCCGATCTGCACCTGGGCTCGAATCAGTGCGAGGCCCGGGATCTTGAGCGCTTCCTCGACCTGCTGCGGCCCCGCCGCCTCTACCTGGTGGGCGACGTCATCGATCTGCAGGCGATCCGCTACAACGCCAGCGTCGATGATGCTTTTCTTCGCGACGCCGTGGCCGCCGCCATGGCCCCCGGGGGAGAGAGCCTCGCGGGCCTGATCGAGACGGGCGAACTGGGCGGCCGCCGCCTGCTGCGCAGCTCCCATCGCCGGGTGCTGGAGGCACTGCGCCGGCTGCGGGAGGAAGGCTGTGAACTCGTCTACGTGCCGGGGAACCACGACGCCCTGCTGCGCCGCCATACCGGCGTGCTCCGCCCCGGTGTCACCCTGCTGCTGGAGGACGTCTACACCACCCCTGGCGGTTTGCAGCTGCTGGTGCGCCATGGCGATGAGTACGACCGCCTGCTGCGCCTGCATACGGGCCTCAGCCATGGTCTGATGCAGCTGCAGGAGCACTACAGCGCCTGGGTGAACGGGCTGCGCGGCCTGCTGCCCCTGCCGCCCCCCGGCCAACCCGCCGCCGGCGCCGAGGGCGGCGGACCGGAGCCGATCCTCGAAGCCGCCGCCGCCCTGCTGGCCTCCCATGGCGACTGGCCCGTGCCGCTGGGCGACGGGCTGGACGCCTCCGGCGGCTTTTCCCTCGCCTTCGCCCTTGAGCGGGCCCTGAAGCACCGCAGCGGCCACGACCGCCTGATCAAGCGCATGCTGCTGCGCCATCTCGAGCGAGAGAACCGCCATCGCCGCCTCGACGGCGTGATCAACGGCCACACCCACATCCCCGAAGCGAGCGCGTTCGCCTGGCCGGCGGAGGGTGAGGCCGGCGGCTCACGGCCCTGCCACCTGCAGGTTTACAACGACGGCAGCTGGGCCCGCAGCCAGCCCCGCCTCGGCCGCACCGCCCTGGTGGTGGGCCACGACGGAGCCATCGGCATGGTCCGCTACGACCGCCGCAGCGGCATCACCCCCTTCCGGCCGCCCCGCTTCCCCTTCAACACCTACCCCCAGCGTCCCTGCCCCGTTTGCGGAGCCCCGGTGTCGGTGCTGGATCCAGCGGTCTGAAGCTGGAAGCCAGGCCACGACGCAGGGGCCGGCGCATGAAAAAGGGGGACGGTTTTCACCGTCCCCCGCAGAGTGATGGGCGGCCGGGGCCGCCGATCTCACTTGCCGATCAGGTCAACCGCCTTGCGGGCGTTGGCCAGAATCGTGCCCCTGAGGGGCACGTAACCGAGGTCGTCGGCCTTGCTCTGGGCGGGGCCGAGCAGGTGATCCATTGCCTTCTGGAGGGTGGCCGACTTGGCGCCGTTGCCCTTCTGGTAGGCCAGGATCCAGGTGAGGGTGGAGATGGGATAGCTGGCGGCCCCGCCCGGGTTGGCGTCCTCACCCGCCAGCATCGAATTGAGCTTGATGTTGTTGAGGGCGGCGGCACCGCTGGTCACGTTGGGCTTCACGAAGGCCCCGGACCTGTTCTGCAGAGCGGCAGCACGGATCTTGCCCTTCACGAAGGCCTGGTTGAGGTAGCCGATCGCTCCGGGGGTGTTGGAGATCACGCCCGCCACGCCCTCGTTGCCCTTGCCGCCCACTCCCACGGGCCATTTCACGCTCTTGCCCTCACCCACCTTGCTCTTCCACTCGGGCGAGAAGGCCGAGAGGCTGTTGGTGAAGGCGAAGGTGGTGCCGGAGCCGTCGGAGCGGTGGGCCACCACGATCGGACCCTTGCCGCACTTCAGGCCTTCCCAGGTCTTGATCTTGCCGAGGAATACATCCACCGCCTGCTTCTGGGTGAGCCGCAGGTTGGGGCAGTCGGCTTTGTTGTAGGCGATGGCGATGGTGCCGCCCACGGCGGGGAACTGCACCACGCCACGGCTCACCTTGGCCGCTTCAGCGGGCTTGATCGGTTCGTCGGTGGCGGCGAAATCCACGGTGCCGGCCAGGAACTGGCGCACGCCAGCGCCCGATCCCACCGACTGATAATTAACCTTGACGCCCGAACTGGCGAGGCTGGCGAAGGCGCTCTGGTAGAAGGGCGCCGGGAAGGTGGCACCGGCGCCATTGATCGTGGCCTGGGCCAGCGCCGCGGCCGAGGCCAGGGTGCCGGCACCGAGGGCGGCGGCCGTGCCGAGGGTCAGGGCCTTCTTGGCGAAGGTCATCGAAAAGCCGTTGGAATGGGCTTTCTATGGCTACGCGGCCGCCCTTCCCGTGGTCGTTAGGTCTCGGTTAAGGGGGGCTCAAGATCATTCGTTCGCCTCAGGAGGCGTGCCGAGCAGGTCGGTCAGCAACTGCCGGCGGCAGTGGGGGCTCTGCAACTCGCGGGCCTGCTCGCGCCAGCGGCTCCAGCAGAGGGCTGAGCGGCTCGCCAGAAGATCGTGCAGCCGAGGCAGGCTGTCCGTCAGTCGACCAGGCAGCTGGTCGTCGATCGCCCCCCGCAGCACGTCCAGGTCGTTGAGTTCCCCCAGCAGGTCCTGCAGCCCCTGGAAGCGGCGCACCCAGGCCGCCCCCGCCTCCCCGTTCAGCGGCTGCAGGTTCTCCAGGCAGTAGCGGGCGTTCTTGCACTGCTTGCGCAGGTCATGGACCGACTCCGGATCGGCGCCGGTCTCCTGCACGAACCAGCCGGGATGGACCGCCAGGGCCGAGAGGAGCGGGGCCTGCCATTCCACCTGCCACGCCGCCACCGGCTCGGTGCCCAGCGGAGTGAAGGCGGGCTGTTTCAGCCATCCCTGCAACCGCTCCAACAGCTTGAGGTAGGCCCCGCTGGTGAGGGTGTCGGTCAGCTGCTCGCCGGCGAGGCGGCGCTCACGGCGGAGCTGCCGCAGCACCGGACGCAGGGCCCGTGCCTCATCTTCCGGCAGCTGGGGGATCAGCTCCTCATCCAGACGGGCCCGCAGGACATCGAGATCGCGGGCCATCCCCAGGCGCCGGGCCGCCTTGGCGATCCGCCCATCCCCCACGCCGGGTGGCAGCACCAGGGCCGGGCCGAACTGGCGCAGCACGGTGCGCAGGCGCCGCATCGCCACCCGCATCCGATGCAGCGGCTCCGGGTCGCCGCTGTCTTCCAGCACCGGACCCTGCAGCTCCACCAGCCGGCGCACGTACTGGTCGAGTCGCTGATGGGCCCAGGCCCCGTTGCTGGGGTGGGCGTCAGGGCCTGCCTCCGGAGCGGCTCGCTCGATCACGCTCTGCATTCGTGCCTCCCTTCGGTCGCCACCGCGCAACACCTCCTGCTGTGATCCTGGGACCGCCGGTTGCGGCGCGTGGTTAAGAAACGGTTGTGAATTCCCGCCCCGGCCCGCCCTGGCCCTGCGTGGGGCCAATCAGATCTTCACCTCGTCTTGGCCTGAGGCTGCCTACATTCGGAGCTTGATGGTGGTCCGCCGTGAGCCCAGGCGTCTCCGAGGGCAGTCTCGATCCTGCTTCCGATGATGGTGCCACCGTGCGTTCGCCGATGGAGGCCCACGGCAGCTACCGCGGCGCCGACTGGAGCCCCCAGCGCCTGGTGTTCCATCAGAATCTGGAAACCTTCGCTGAGCGGGTGGGGCTGATCGTGGCCCTGCAAAGCAATGGCAAGCTCAGCCAGGAGCAGGCCTATGCCCGCATCCGCCGCATGTGGAAAGATCTGCGCGCCAGCAAGGATGAACTCCTCGATGGCGCCGGCAAACGAAACGGCAACGACGGCTGAGGCTGGTGAGAGGCTGCGTGCCGCACGGCATCAGCCGGGGCCTGCGATCCCCGGCATGTAGCGCCGCTCGTGGGGCTGGCCCCGCAGCATGCGGTTCCAGTACAGCCAGGGCAGCACGCTGGTCTTCACCACCCACATGCTCCAGCGCTCCTTGGTGGGATCGAGCGGGAACGAGGGCACCGGCTGCTGCTCGTAGTTGAACTCGGCCATGATCGTTTTGCCGTAGCCGGTGATCAGCGGGCAACAGCTGTAGCCGTCGTAGCGGCCGCTGAGGGGCTGGCCGTCGAGCAGGGCGAGCAGGTTGTTCACCAGCACCGGCGCCTGGCCCCGCACCGCCGCCGCCGTCTTGGAGTTGGGCATGCCCGACACATCGCCGAGGGAGAAGACGTTGGCGAATCGCTTGTGCTGCAGGGTGTGGGGATCCACTTCCACGAAGCCGCCGGGAGCGCCTGTGGCCAGCGGGCTGGTCGCCACCACGTCGGGTGCCGCCATGGGCGGCGTCACGTGCAGCAGCTCGTAGGGGATCACCACCTCCAGCGGTTCCTCTTCGCCGTCGCGCCACTCGCGCGTGGGCGCCACCGCGAACACCGCTTCCTTGCTGTCGGGCCGCACCGCCTTGAGCACGTGGCTGTAGCGGGCGTCGATGCCGCGACGGGCCACCACCTCGCGCAGGGGCGCTGCATAGGTGGGCACGCCGAAGATGCCGGGGGTGGCGGTGGCGTAGATCACCGTGGTCTTGGCGGCCACGGTGGGATCGCGCCGGAACACGTCGTCGGCGAGGTAGGCGATCTTCTGGGGGGCCCCCGGGCACTTGATCGGCATCGGCGGGCAGGTGAACACGGCGTTGCCGCCGCGGAAGGCCTGGATCGCCTCCCAGGTGTAGGGCGCGTGCTCGCGGGAGTAGTTGCTGCACACGCCGCCCTTCCCCAGCGCCTCCGGCAGCCCCTCGATCGCCTCCCAGCACAGCTTCATGCCGGTGGCCACCACCAGCACGTCGTAGGCGAGGGTGCGTCCGCCGGTGGTGCTCACGGTGCCGGCGGCCGGGTCGAAGCCGACGGCTCCCTCCCGGATCCAGGTGACGCCCTCGGGGATCAGGCTCGCTTCGGAGCGGCGCGTCTGCTCCATCGTGAACACCCCGCCGCCCACCAGCGTCCAGCCGGGCTGGTACCAGTGGTCTTCGGCGGGTTCGAGGATCGCCACCTCCAGGGCCGGGCGTGCCCGTTTCAGCTGGCTGGCGGCGGTGAGGCCGGCGGCACCGCCGCCGACGATCAGGATCTGGTGATGGGACATGAAGCGCTGCGGGATCCGGGTGCCCTCGTGCCTTCATTAGACCTGCGGCCCGGGGCGACGCCAACAGGGAGCGGGGCTGGGTGAGCGAACCGTGGCGATCCGTTACGTGAGGGCGGTGGGATGTTGCAGCTGATGCCGCAGGCCGTCGTTGCGGTAGGGACCGACACACACTGAGGACATCCCGCGGAACCGCTGATGTTCCTGAAACTCCGCCACGACGAAGCCTCCAGCCTGGTGGAGGTGCTCGACCTGCCGCAGCTGTTCGATCCCTTCCAGGACAAGGTGCAGGCCCGCCTCCACGGCGGCGAGGAACTGCAGGATCCGGCCGCCTATGCCAAGGGCGATCTGGTCTTCCCCTCCGGCGAGGAACTGCCCCGCTGCTGGCTGGACGCTCAGTACCGCCAGTGATGGAAGCCGGAGGGACTTCCTGAGGCCTGCCGGTCGCCGGTGGTGTGGTCCGAGGCACATCAGGGGATGGCTGGAATGACAGCCCTCCCCTGCTGGCCCCGCGAGGCTTGGACGTCCATCAGGTGGCCCCGCCGGTGACCTGGCCGGTGAACTGGAAGGACGGCGAGGACTGCGTCGTGGTGCCCTCCATCCCCACCGAGGAGGCCCGCGACAAGTTCCCCAAGGGCGTCACCGAGATCCGTCCCTACCTGCGGCTCACCCCGCAACCGAACCGCTGAAGCTCACCCCATGGGTCTTCAGGTCAGCAACGTCAGCAAGAGCTTCGATTCCTTCCTGGCGATCGATCGAGCGCGGGGTCAGAGAGGCTGGGCTGAAGGTCTGATCAAGACCTGACGCCGGCAGCACCGGCTTGCTGCAATCCATAACGCCTTCCCCCGCCGGGGTGGACTCCCCGGCCTCCAGAGGTCAGGTTGTCGGCGATTGGTCAACGGCCCGGACGCATGTTGAAGAGATGGATCTCCGGTGCCAGCCGCGCAGGCCGCGGTCTCGTCCTCGCCCTGGGCTTGATGGGCCTTGGGATGGCGCCGGGCCTTGCCCAGCCGCCCAGTCTCTCCACGGTGAACGCCCCCCAGTTGGGTCGCCTGGAACTGGAGAACGGCTACCCCACGGCCGCCACGGCCCGCAGGCTCTACGACACCCTCGATCTGCAGCGGGCCACCCAGGCCTACCTCTGGGCCCTGCCGGCTGTGGGTTTCAAGGCCCTCTACGACGCCCAGGCCAAAACCATGGGGGTGCGAAACGGCGATGTGCTGCTCTACCGCACCCTGAAGGACAAGGCGGGGATGCTCACGCCCAACATCACCACCCTCTACGCCTTCAGCTTCTGGGATCTGGCGGCCCAGGGGCCCTTGGTGGTGGAGGTGCCGGCCGGCCTGACCGCCGGCGGCGTGCTCGACATCTGGCAGCAGCCGATCACCGACATGGGCCAGACGGGGCCCGACAAGGGGGCCGGTGGCAAGTATCTGATCCTTCCTCCTGGCGCTGTCGAGGTGGAGGCCCCCGGCTATCGGATCTTCCGCTCCCCCAGCAATCAGATCTGGTTCGGCACCCGTGGCCTGGCCCCCGACAAGGCCGTGGCCGAGGCCACCGTGCGCCAGCACCGCCTCTACGGCTGGAATCAGCGCGCCAATCCGCCGGTCTCCCGGTATGAGGAGGTGGGCGGCAGGCCCTGGCAGTCGGCCCAGCCCGCCGATCTCTCCTACTGGCGGCTGCTCAGTGAGCTCTATGCCAAGGAGCCGGTGGCCCCGCGCGATCGCATGATGTTCGGGATGCTGTCGCCCCTTGGCATCACGGCCGGTCAGCCCTTCAACCCCGACGCCCGCCAGGCCAGGATTCTCGCCGAGGCGGCCCAGTTGGGTGATCTGATGGCCCGCACGATCGCCTACGAGAAGCGCACCCCCGGCGCCACGGTGTACCCCGGCAAGCACTGGGAGTATGCGGTGCTGTTCGATCTGGATCAGGAATCACCCGACAGGCGGCGCGTGCAGTTCGACGAGCGCAGTTCCTGGTTCTACGAGGCGATTGGCATGTCGGTGGGGATGCAGGGCCGGGTGGTGGGCTTCGGTCAGGTGGACCTGGAGGCCTCCAAGGACGCCAGGGGCCAGTGGCTCGACGGTGGCCGCACCTACCGCATGCGCGTGCCGGCCAACGCGCCGGTGAAGCAGTTCTGGTCGATCACCCTCTACGACAACCTCAGCCGTGGGCCGGTGATCACCCCCCAGGGCGCAGCCGATCTCAGCTCCCGCAAACCCGACCTGGTGACCAACGCCGATGGTTCGGTGGATGTGTTCTTCGGGCCGGTGAAACCCGCCGGCGCCACCAACTGGATCCAGACGATCCCGGGTCAGGGCTGGTGTGCCTACTGCCGCTTCTACGGCCCCACAGAGCCCTACTTCAGCAAGGCCTGGCAGCTCAACGACATCGAACCCTTCAATCCCTGACCCATTCCTTGCCGACAGCGCACCCCTGCGTCATGACAGGTATCGCCCGTGTTTCAAGGCTGACATCAGGACGCGGATGCGTCCGCCGGCTCGGCAGTGGGCGGGGAGGATCTCCGAGGAGCCAGGCATTCACATCTGCATTCTCACGGCAGTCAGAACCGTGCGTCGGCTGCGGCCATCGTTGACGATGAGATTTGAGCGGGGGATCTCGCCGTCAAGCCGATCCGATCAGTAGAGGAGCCGGTTGCC
>JBKDPV010000013.1:0-57719 GCA_046342315.1 Cyanobacteriota bacterium | reverse complement strand
GTGCAGGTCTGGGCATGGAAGTGATGCACGAGCGCAACGCTCACAACTTCCCCCTCGACCTGGCCGCTGCCGAAGCCACCCCTGTGGCTCTGGTCGCTCCGTCGATCGGCTGATCCCCAGCCCCTGGAATCCCCCCACCGGTTGCGGCCGGGTTCACCCCCTCGCTTCGGCGAGGGGGTTTTTGTTGCGACAGGGCAGGAGGAAAGAGAGCGGTGGGGATCCGCAGGCCAGGATCAGGCGGCTCTGGAAGATCCCTGGCGCATGGAATCGCCGCTCGTCAACGGATTTCCCTGTGGGTAACCCGGCGCTGGCACCAACCGGAAACGCTCCAGGGCCTCCGTGGGCCAGCCACGAAGCTCCAGGTAGTCATGCAGACGACGCACCGCCACCTCCGGGTTCACCATCCGCAGAGCCCGGGATGGGTCTGAGGTGAAGTGGCCGTTCTCGGCCAGCCAGCGCGGGCGGAGTTGACGGGGCGATGCCAGGGTGATGCTCCAACGGGGGCGAGCGCCCCCGGCCTCGGCCGACGATGCCTCAAGGGCGGCTCGCAGCGGACCGGTGGGATCGGGACGGAGCGGATCCCGTCGGCGCGTGGGTCTGACCCTTCGGGTGAAGGCAGGACCACGGCGCTGGTCGCCGGAAGAGGAGGGCACCATGCCGGCAGAAAAGAGCTGCAAGTGAAGCCACAATGTGCCGTTTTCTCTCCGAACCTGCCAGGGGGAGAGCTCCATAGAGTGCCCGGGCTGAACGAGCTGCGGTGTCAGGCCCCCCTTCCCTGCTCACGGTTCTGCTGCTGCTGTTGATCGGCGTCCTGGTGGCGCGTCTCAGTGCGGGCAGGCTGCGCAGCTGGGCGGTGCCGGCGATCGTGCTGGAACTGCTGGTGGGTTTCCTGCTCGGCAACACGGTCCTCCCATTCGAGCGGGTGGCTCCCCTGAGCGGGCTCACCGAATTGGGGGTGCTCACCCTGTTCTTCCAGGTGGGCCTGGAGGTGCGCGGCGATCTGTTGACCAGCCGTCGGCACGCCATCCTGCGCACGGTGGCCATCAGCTTCCTGGCCCCCCTGCTGGCGTTCTGGCCCCTGCGGCTGGGCTTTGGCCTCGACACGCCCGCCACGCTTCTGTGTCTGGCGGTGCTCAGTGCCACCGGCACGGGGGTGACCCTGCGGGTGCTGGCCCAGCGTCAGGCGCTGCAGACCCCCTCCGGCCGGATGCTGGTGGGGGTGTCGGTTCTGGATGACCTGCCGGCCATTGCGCTGCTGTCGTTGTCGGTGGCCGTCGGCGGCCGGGTCGCCGGGAGCAGCCCGTTTGCCGCTCTGGCGGCTTTGCCCCTGGGTGTGCTGCTGGCCCTGCTCTCCTACGGGGCCGTGGAGCTCTGGCGGCGGCGCCGCCCGGAGCGCCCACGCGATCCCCTCTCGATCCTGTTGCTGCTCATCGCCTCGGCCTGGGTGGGTGAGATGTGCGGCCTCACTTCCTTGCTCGGTGCCCTCTGGGGAGGCGTGCTGCTGGCGCGCCTGGAGCCGGCGGGGCCGGAGGTGCGCAGCGTGCTGGCGGTGCTCTCCGAGGTGTTCCTGCCGCTGTATTTCCTCAGCGTGGGGATGCGCGTTCAGGCGGCCAGCCTGCTGCGCCCTGAGGCCTGGTCTCTGGCCCTGGCGCTGCTGGCGCTGGCGGTGGTGAGCAAGCTGGCCTGCGGACTCGGTGTGAGCCGCCGCGACCGGGCCGCTGGCATCGACCGCTGGATTGTGGTGTTCGGCCTGATGCCCCGTGGCCTGCCGGGTCTGGTGTTCGCCACCACGGCTCTCTCCGCCGGCGTGATCGGTTCCTCCCAGTTCTCCGCTCTGGTGCTGATGGTGGCGAGTACCACCGTGATCGGCCTGCTGCTGCTGGAGCGGCGGCTGCAGCGATTGGAGGGCGATCAACCGGCGCCGGCTCCTCCGCCCATGTAGCGCTCAAGCATGGAGCCTTCCCGCAGCGGCCCTGGGATGAACAGCAGGCCGATGTAGGTGTTGAAGCCGCCGAAGCGGACCCAGCGGATCCGGGCGCGGGTGCTGAGGGATTCGCCGTTCTGGCGGTCGTGGAGGTCGAGGCGGACGACGGCGCCGGGCGCGAGTTCCAGCCGGCTGGCCCTGGTCACGCAAGCCCCGAGGCGGCTGACATCCCGCAGGGTGACCACGACGGTTTCGCTGGGGCTGAGCGCCAGGACGGATGAGATGCCCGTGGGCATCAGATGGCGTTCTGCCCTGCGCTGGTTGCTGCCCAAAGGGCTCTCCCAGCTGGGGAACGGCGGCCCGATGGTAACGCGAGCATTCCAGAGGGCGCGGGCCTCAGCGAGTCGGTAACTGCATAAAAGGCCCGGACGGAATCCCGTCCGGGCCTTTCAGAACGCTCGGAAAGCGGTTGAGGATCAGCCGAGGCCGATCTGGCTCAGGATGCCCTGACCGGTGAGGAGCTCGGTGGCAAGGCCGATGACGAAGCCGAGCATGGCCAGGCGGCCGTTCCAGGTTTCAGCGAAGGCCACGAAGCCGAAGCGGGAGTTGGTGTCAGCCATGGTGGGAACGTTGAGAAACGTGAACCTACTGTAACGGCCCGTGAAGCCTTTGGGCGGTTCGGATCTCCCCTCCAGGGGTTGCGGGTGATTTTTGGATCAGGTGGCGTATGGTTCATGGGTCCGGCAGAAGCCGGCGGGATGCGTCCCGCGATGCCGGATCCAGCACCGAGCCGCCCCTGCGCTTCATCCGGGCGGCACCAGGACCACGACCGCCCGGAATTCCGGCCGACCGTCAGGGTTGCCCCGTGCGACTCCTCCCATGGAGAGGGCAATCCGTCCGGTGCGCGAACCATATCCCGTTGTTTTTTCGCTCATGAACTTCCCCTCCGTTTCTTTTCATGCCCATGGGCGCCCGGCCGCCAGCCGCCCGAGCGCCCCGATCCGCGCGGAGCACGCTCCCGCCTGCTCCCTGAAGGCGCGCCCCCGTCCGGCCACCGTGATCCCCCCGTCATGGGAGGAACTGCTGGGGCATCGCTGAGGACTGCACGCGTCTTCCAGGCCCTTGCCTACCGTCCCGGCAGGGATGAGCTTCCCTTCCTGCCCCCGCCGCCCCGTGAGGTTCGCCGCAGGGGCGAGGGCCTGGAGGTCGGCCGGGCCGGCAGGGACAACTGCTGCTCGGCCCAATGCGACGTGAGGGCCGCCAGCAGGCTCAGGCGGTCGCCGTGGATGCGGATCATGGAGATGCAGAGTGGCTGGAGTTCAGCCTGGAGGCTCCCCGCGATCCCCCTGCGCCCTCGATGACAGGGCGGAGCATCCGATCGAACCATCATCCGATCCACAGGGAACAGGAAGCGGTGTTTCCACCGCCCCGATCTCCTTCCGCTGTCGAACATCGATGAGCGGTCTGGGCGGACCGGCTCGGTGCCGGTGATCGCCTACGCCCGCGAGGCTCTCCGGTGGGCGAATCGAGCGCATCAGCGCAACGGGAGGAGCTGATGCCTGCTGATGGCAGTGCATCACAGCCTGGCCCCATGGAATGGGCCCCCGCCGCCGCGCAAACACCACTTGTGCGAACGCACGGAAGTCTGCTGGATGAGTGCAGACAAGGCCCTGCCTGAAACGCCCCCTGATGGATTCGAACCATCGACCGGCTGCTTAGAAGGCGTGGCTGAATCGTAGTTGCTGACTAGGCTTTGCTCAGCTCTGTCCCGCTTTTCGCGCACGGTTTCGCGCAACCCTGCCCAAGCAAGTCGGGGCCGTTCTGCGCGAATCCTGCTGCTGGCGGCAGTTGGGGCATCCCTTCTCCGCCTGGGCGAAATCCTGGAATACCCGCTGGGATCTGGCTCGATCGGCGCTGGCATGAATGCCTTGTTTCACCGCAGGGCTCCGGTCGACGGCGGCCGTCCTTCAGCGTGCCACGACTGCGCCGTGGCGTGCATAGGCCAGCCGCCGCCGCCCTCCGCTCCGGGGCCGGTGTGGGGGTGGCGGGCTCAGCTGCTCTCCCGCGGCTGCGGTGGCTCGGCAGCTTTCAGCCGGGAGGGGCCTGGAGTGAAGCCAGGGGGTTTATGCGCGCGACTGCGCGGCCAGATGATCATTTTAGGCTGAATGCCAGCCTTCCTTTGGTCACCTGCCGAACCGCCAGCGCATGGCTCCGCTTTGCGTAGATCCGCTGCAGTGCAACGGTTCTGCCTGCTTTGCAGTGCGTTTGTACTGGTAGAATAAGGGCTGCGCCAAAGGCCCCGAGCCCATCGCCTGCGGCAGTGTCATCCCCTGATCTCGCCATCACTGCCGTGCTGTCACCAGCGACATGATGCCCCGGTCAGTTGTCCCTCAAGGCAGCTGATTTCATGGTTGTTTGTCATTCATCCGGGCCGGATTCAGGCCCTGCCCGCTCGCTTGTGATCGCAGCCGGCGGCGGCCGTGATCTGGCCTGGCCCCACCAGCGTGTGGCGGCTGAGCTCCTCGCCCGCAGCGGCGGCCGGCCGGTCCAGCGGCTGTTCCATGGCGGAGCCCGCGGCGCCGATGCCGCCATCGCCCGCGCCGCCCATCAGCTGGGCTGGCCTGCCATCGCTCTGCCTGCGGCATGGGAGCGCCATGGCCGGGCGGCCGGGCCGATCCGCAATCGGGAGCTGCTCCAGTTGGCCATCGCTGAGGCCATTGCCCACACCTCCCCGATGGCGTCCACCTCGGTGCTGGTGCTCGCCTTCCCCGGCGGCCCCGGTACCGCCTCGCTCGTGCAGCAGGCCCGCCGCATGGCCTCCCGCTCTCCGGTGCCGCTCGCCGTTGTGGAAGTCAGCCCATCCGCCGGTCTCTGGGCCGTCCCCGCTGCATCCGCCTGCCTCTGAAGCCTTCTGCGCCCATGGGCGCCTGCCGATCCATTCCCCTCGCACTGCCATGCCTGTTCCCACCCCTATCCCTACAGAGGTCTCCTCTGCCCGGGTGGCAGTCGCTACAGAACCCGTCGGCCCGGCCTGCTCGCTCCAGCGTTCCGGTTCCCTGATCTGAGCGCCCGCCCAGTCTCCAGGAATAGAACAGCAAACCCCAAGCGGCGGCATCCATCTGTTTTGCCGTCGTCCTGCATCAGCTTCCCTTAGCCATCCCCAGCTCCTGCATCCGCTTCCAGAAGCCGCTCTTGCGGGCATGGTTCTGGCGGATCCCGGCGAGGTAAGCGTCGTGGCTGGGGATCTCTCCCCAGTCCTCGATGCGGGGGCTGAGCCGCTCACAGCTTTGGAGGTGGTGGGCGGCATGGCCGTAGCGGCTGGAGCGAGCGTTGGCCAAGGTGAAGTCCACCATCGATCGCAGGGCGATGGTGGCTGCCAGGGGATGCGCCTGGCTCAGCTTCTCGGCGGTGGCCCCCAGAAGGGTGTACTGGTCTCCATCCAGCTGGCTGCGGCGTTTCACCACGAGCTCTGAGGCCCGGCCGAGGCAGGAAGGCCAATGGATCAGGAAGCTCAGCGCCTGATCCACCGAAGGATGGGCCAGGGCCTGCTCGATCGCCCGTTGCTCCGCCGGCCCATCCTCAAAGGCCGGTAGGCGATCGAGGTAATCCCGCAACACATCTGAGCGAAGGCAGCGCCTAAACAAGCTCCAACGGGCGGACTGGGCCTCGTCCGGCCGGGCCAGGGCTTCAAGGCTTTCGATATGGGCCTCCTCCCATTCCATCTCCGGCCAGCGGGTGCGATCCGGCATGGCTTGGATGAGGAATTCCAGCGCGTCTTCCGGCCGCCCAACCGCCAGCAGGCGCCGGGCGATGCCGGTGGCGATGCGGGGGAAGCGCTGTTGCTCTGGCGTGTACTGGGCGATGTAGGCATCGATATCGCCCATTGCCGTGGCCAGGTCCTGAAGGCCAAGCTTCACGGTCCACTGGCGCGAGCTTTCCTCTCGCTCATGGGCGTAGGTGGGTCCGCCGGAGCCCCAGCCCACTTGCTGCCACTCCTGCCGCGGCGGCACGGGAACCGGCTGCTCGGCCAGCTGCTCGAAACGGCTCTTGAGCAACGCCAGTCCCTCCGGCCCGAGCGCCTGCTTCAACTGCGCGATCACCCCGTCGAAGACTCCATAGCCGTTGTCGCAGAAGGCCTCGAATACCTGCTCCGCCAATGTGGCGGGGTCGGGCGGCGCCGCCTCGGTGAGCCGGCCCAGCTGGCCCATCGCCTGGCGGAATACATCGCCGAGCAGCCCGCTGCTGTCATCGCAGCGGCCCAGCACGTTGTTGCCCAGCTCCAGGAACTGCCACAGCAGCTCCCGGGCGGCCCTGGGCTCGGCCTGGGCGATCGGGCCGGTGATCGCCTCCAGCTGCAGGGTGAGCTCCTTGAGCACTGCCCGGCGCTGCTCGCGTTCCAGAAAGCTCCGCGAGCGGGCGATGGTGGCCAGGCGCTGGTGCACCTGGGCAGCGGCGTCGTGGGGACTGGTGGCGTTGGCCACGGCCAGGCGGATGCGGCGCTTGATCGCTGGATCGCTGCCGGCCAGCTCCAGCAGCAGCTCCGCCAGGCGCTCGGGCCCCAGGGCGATCAGGGTCTGGCTGGTCAGGGCGGGGGAACGGGGCACCGGCAGGGAGCCACGGAACGACGCCCCAGCTTGGCTGATCTGGACGAGCGGAACGGCGAGGCCAGACGCGATGCCCAGTACCCCAGGACAGAGCCCCGGCCTCACCCTGCCGAGGCAGCTCATGATGTCATCAAGCAACCCATAAGCCGTTTAAGCTGTCATCACCCACCCTCATGCTCTGCGCGACGGCTTGGCCCAGCTCAGTCCCATCGTTCAGCACCCCCCGGCGGCCCTGGAGCAGGCCCTGCAGCGGCTGGGCCGCAACATCCGCACCGCCCGGCTGCGGCGCCGCTGGCGGCTGGAGGATGTGGCCGAGCGGCTCGGCGTGAGTCGCTTCACTGTGGCCGATGTGGAGCGCGGCAAGCCCGGCACCTCGATCGCCGCCTACCTCGGTGCCCTCTGGGTCCTGGGGCTGCTCGATCAGCTACAGGTGGTGGCAGATCCCGACCGGGATGAGGAGGGCAAGGCCCTGGAGGCGGCTCGCCAGCCGGGTCAGGCCCCCCGCCGCCATCGCTTCGACGACGATTTCTGATCCACCTCGTCCATCCCCTTTGCCCAGCCGAGGCGCTCGCCTGTCATGCCAACGGATCTCGAGTGCTACGTCTATGTGGTCCTGCCGGGCAGCACGGAGTTCGTCACCGCCGGCCGGTTTTCGCAGAGCCGCGATCGGCAGGGCAAACTGGTGGGCACGTTCGTCTATGGCCGCCGCTACCGGGAGCGCGCGGAGGCCGTGGAGCTGGATCCCGTGCAGCTGAAGCTGCGCCAGGGCCCCTTCGAGACGGCCCGTCTGGGGGGCTTCTTCGGGGCGCTGCGCGATGCCCTGCCGGATCACTGGGGTCGCCGGGTGATCGCTCGCCATGGCGGCCTGGGGGAGCCCAGCGATTTCGATCTGCTGCTGCTCGGGCCAGATGACCGCTGCGGTGCGGTGGGCTTTGGCCGGGGCGTTGAACCACCGGCGCCGCAGCGTCGCTTCCACCGCACCCTCGATTTGGAACGCATCAAGCAGGCGGCCGATGCGATCCTCCGCGACGAACCCCACCGGGCAGGCTCGGCCCTGGAGCAGGTCGAGGAGCTGCTTGGCCAGGCCGGCACCTCGATGGGCGGCGCCCGTCCCAAGACCACCGTGGAGGCCGATCAGGCCCTTTGGCTGGCCAAGTTCCCGGCGCCTTCCGACACTTGGAACCAGCCACGCGTGGAGCACGGCCTGCTGCTGCTGGCTCGCCGCTGCGGACTGCAGGTGGCCGACAGTCGTCTAACCCGGGTGGGCGATGCGGATGTGTTGCTGGTGAAGCGTTTCGATCGCGACTGGAGCGAAGGCGGATACAGGCGCCATCGCATGGTGAGTGCCCTCACCCTGCTGCAGGCCGAAGACAGCGCCACCGATCGCGGCAAGTGGTCCTATCTGTTGCTGGCCGACGAGCTCCGCCGCGTCAGCGACCAGCCGGCGGCGGACCTGCGCGAGCTGTTCGGCCGGATCTGCTTCAACGCGGCGTTTTCGAACATCGACGACCATCCCCGCAACCATGCGCTGCTGGCCCGCTCCCGCAGCTGGCAGCTCAGCCCCGCCTACGACCTCACGCCGGCACCCGTGCAGGCCGAGACTCGACGCGACCTGGCCATGGCCTGCGGCCTGGTGGACCGCAGCCCCAGCCGTTGGGCCAACCGCCGGGCGATCCTGGCCGCGGCGGGCCGGTTTCTGCTGCAGCCGGCAGAAGCCGAAGCGATCCTCACGCGGATCTTCTCCACCGTGGCCAGCAGCTGGGAAGCCTGCCTGCGCGAGGCCGCGGTGAGCCCCGGCGACTGTCAACGCCTCAGCCGCGCCTTCCTCTACCCGGGGCTGGAGCTGGATCCGGATATGGAGGGTTGAGAGCAGAGACTCCTCCTCCATCGACGTTCATTCACGGCTCAGCGGCAAGTCATCTCCACTCGCCGACCAAGTCCAAAACTCAATCCCTGGGGCAGCGTTATAGGGTCTGAGGCAAGCGGGATCTTGAGCCAGATTCATGGTCACTGGCCTCCTTGGCTCCCTCCCCTCTCTGGTGGCGTCGTGTCGGCCCCGGCAGTGGACCAAGAACCTGCTGGTGTTCGCGGCGCCGCTGTTCGCCTTCCGCTTGGAAGCAGGCGTTTGGCTGCCGGCGGGGGGGGCACTGGTGGCGTTCTGCCTGATCTCCAGCGCGATCTACCTGCTCAACGACTGCCTGGATGTGGCGTCCGACCGCGCCCATCCCAGCAAGCGGTATCGGCCGATTGCAGCGGGCCTGGTGAGTGTGCCGGCGGCCCTCACCACAGCAGCGGTGTTGTCAGTGGTGAGCCTGACCCTCGCGGCCTGGATCACGCCGGCCCTGGCGGGAGTGGTGCTGCTCTACGGGCTGATCCAGGTGGGCTATTGCCTCCAGCTCAAGCGCCAGCCGCTGCTTGATCTGTTCTGCATTGCGTCGGGTTTTCTGCTGCGGGCGATTGCCGGTGCGGTGGCGGCGATGCTGACGCCATCGCCCTGGTTCCTGCTCACGGTGGGCCTTTTGGCCCTGTTCCTGGCGATCGAGAAGCGCAAGGCGGAGCTGCGGGTGGCGCAGGATCGGGGCGTGATCACAAGAAAGGTATTGGAGCGTTACTCGCTGCCGCTGCTGCTGCGGCTGGAGAGCACCGTGGCCACCAGCGCCTTCATCAGCTATGCCCTCTGGGCCGCTGGCCCGGCGCTGCGGGGGGCACCCACCAGTTGGATGCTTCTGACGGTGCCGTTCGTGCTGGTGGGGATTTTTCGCTACCAGCTGCTGAGTGACCCGGAGGAAGCCGGACGTCGGCAGCAGTGGGCGCCGGAGCGCAGCAGCGAAAAGCCGGAGGAGATCCTGCTGGGCGACCGGGGCATCCAGCTCACCCTGGCGGGCTGGTTGGTGACCACGGCGGTGATCGGTCTGCTGAGCCGGGCCAGCTGATGGAACAGGCGGGGGATCACCGGGTCGCAGTCTTTGATGTGGATGGCACCTTGCTGCAGGGCGACTGCCTGTGGCTCGCCGCTCGTAGATCAAAGGGAGCCGTGGGTCAACTGCTGGCGGCATTGGCCTGCCTGCCCTGGCTGATCGGCTGGCAGCTGCGGCTCGTGAGCACGGGGCGGTTCAAGCAGCAGACCATCGCCGCCTTTGGCGTCTGTGAAGCCGTCAACAAGGCCGAGGCTGCCGGCCGTGCGGACTGGCTGCTGGCTGAACTGCGGGCGCAACTGCGGCCCCAGGCCCTGCAGCGGCTGCGCTGGCACCAGCAGCGCGGCGATCGGTTGCTGCTGTGTTCAGCTTCGCCCCGGCCGTTGCTGCAGCCTTTGGCTGACTGGCTGGGCGTGGAGTTGCTCTGCACCGAACTGGAGCAGGTTCAAGGCCAGTGGCGCCCCAGGCTTGCCAGCCCGAACTGCAAGGGGCCCGAGAAGGTGCGGCGCCTGGAGCAGCACCTGGGCCCACTGGATGTGCTCACGATCGAGGCCTACGGCGACAGCAAGGGTGACCGGGAGCTGTTGCAGGCCGCCGCCTTTCCCCACTACCGCAGCTTCCTGAGCGAAGCCCGGCCCTATCCCGCGTTTTCGCTTGGGCCATTGCTGCCGGTGGTGGCCCTGGCGCTGCTGGGCTATGGGCTGCTGGGGATCTGGAGCCAGGGCGATCAGTTGCTGCCGTTGCTGCGCAGCCTGTGGCCGCAGATCGCTCTGGGCCTGCTGCTGGTGCTGCTGGGCTATGGAATCCGCTATGGCCGCTGGCGTCTGCTGCTCCATGCGTTGCAGCAACACCCACCCATTTCGGCGGATGCCCGGATCTGGATGGGCTCCTATGCCTTCACCGCCACCCCAGGCAAGAGCGGCGAGGCGGTGCGCTCGCTGCTGCTCAAGCAGGAGTGCGGTGTGCCGGTGCCGCCCACCTTGATGGCGCTGGTGGTGGAACGCCTCACCGATGGCTTGGCGGTGCTGCTGCTGTTGCTTGTCAATCTGCAGCTGCTGCTGCGCTGGCAGGTGTCACTGGCGGTGCCGATCGGCATCGGTGTTGCGGCTGTGATCGGTGGTTGGCTTGTGCTGCGCAGCCCCTGGGCGAAGAACCGGCTCAAGACCAGCGCCAAGCGGCTGCTGCCCCGCAAGCTTGCCAGTGCTGGCAGTGAGGGCCTGGCGGCCCTACGCCAGCTGCTGCAACCGGCAGTGCTGCTGCAGGCCACGGTGATCGGTGCGATTGCCTGGAGCCTGGAGGGCGTCAGCCTCTGGCTGCTGCTGCGGGGGATGGGAATGGAGGCCGTGGGTATCGGCGGCGCCACCATCGCCCACACCGCCGCTGGGTTGCTCGGTGCCCTGACGCTGCTGCCGGGCGGACTGGGCAGCACGGAGGCAAGCACGGTGGGCCTGCTGGCCCTGCAGGGGGTGGGGGTTGCCGTGGCCCTGCCGGCGACGCTGCTGATCCGGCTGATGACGCTCTGGTTCGCCACCGCGCTGGGGGTGGGCTGCCTGCTGTGGCCGGCTCAGCGAGGACGGTGATGACGGTGCCTCAGCTGCGCCATGGGCGGGTGCCTTGGTTGGGGCTGATTGCCCTGCTACTGCTGAGCGCTGCTGCGATCGGCATGGTCCGCCTGCCGACCATGGAACGTCAGGCACTGCTCGCCGCGTTGCGGTCTCTGCTGCTGTGGCTGCCGGTTCTCTACGCCGTCGTGGCTCTGAGCTACGCCGGGCGCTACTGGCGCTGGCGCCTGCTGCTCGGCCGGCTGGGCATCGGCCGCACCAACTGGCCAGACCTGCTGGGGTGGTTCCGGGGCTTTGCCCTCACCGCCACGCCCGCCAAGGTGGGTGAACTGAGCCGAGTGCAACGGCTGCATGAGCAGCTCGGCTATCCGCGTCTGCCGCTGGTGCATGTGTTCGTGGCGGAGCGCTGCGCCGATGTGGCGGCCGTGGCCCTGTTGCTGCTGGTGCTCACCCCAGCTCAAGTGCTGGGCCGGCTGCCGAGCGCGAGCACTTCACTGCTGCTGGGCCTGGTGCTTGTGGCCCTGGTCGCTGCCCTGTTGACCAGCCGCCCCGCGCCCCGCCGTTGGCTGCAGACGCACTGGCAGCACTGGCGCCATCACCTGCCCAGTGGTGCCCTGGCCAGTGCCACGCTGCAGGCGGCCTTGATCTCGGTGCTGGTGTGGGCCAACGAGGCCCTGGTGCTCTGGTTGCTGGTGCGGCTGCTGGCCCCAACGCCGATCACCATCCCAGCGGCCATGACCATCTACCTGCTCTCGGGCACAGCCGGTATGGCGTCATCCCTGCCCGGCGGGATCGGCGTGAATGAGGCAGCCACGGTGCTGTTGCTGGGCCAGCACGGCATCCCGCCATCCATCGCCCTGCCAGTTGCGGTGCTGCGGCGGGTGATCACGCTCTGGTCGATGGTGGCGCTGGCCGCCGCAGTTGGTGTCCTTCCGCTATCCGTCCAAGTTCAACGCAAGGGATACTGACAGCCATGGCAGCTGCGGTTCCGAGCACGATTCTGAGAGCATTTGTGCTCGGTAGCACAAGTGAGGTGGCCAAAGCCATCTGCCGGCAGCTGGCCCAGCGAGGCTGCCGGCAGTTCCACCTGGTGGCCCGCAACGGCCAGGCCAACCAGCAGTTGGCGTCTGAGTTGCAGATGCACTACGGCGCAGCGGTGAGCACCGAGCAGGCTGACCTGCTGGCAGATAGCTCCCTGGAGCCGGCCCGCCGGCCTGAAGTAGGTGAGTTCGATCTGTACCTGATCACCGCTGGTTCGCTGGGCGATGCCGAGCTGGCCCGCAGCGATCCAGGCGAGGCGTTGCGGATCACAGCCGCCAACTACAGCGGCCTGCTGCCCTGGATCACGGCGATCGCCACAGCTGATCGCCTCGCCAGACCTGGGCGGCTGTGGGTGTTCAGCTCGGTGGCGGCCGATCGCGGCCGGCCCTCGAATTACCACTACGGCGCCGCCAAAGCTGCGCTCACGGCGTTGTGTGAGGGGTTGCTGCTGCGCTGCCACGGCAAGCCATTTGCGGTGCGGATCATCAAGGCCGGCTTCATGGCCACCCCGATGACTGTGGGCAAAGCACCGCCTGCTCTGTGCGCCAGCCCCGAGTCCGTGGCGCGAGATCTGCTGCGCCGACCCAACAAGCGCGGCATCGAATACCTGCCTTGGTGGTGGTCGCCGTTGATGCGGCTGATTCACCTGCTGCCTGCTTCCATCGCCTCCAAGCTCTGAACCCCGTGACTATCCCCCTGCCAGCAGGCCTCACGGCTGAAACCAGAACGCTGAGCGGCTGGGGCCGCACCAACCCGGTGACCGCACAGGTGGTGCAGCCCAGCTCGGTGGAGCAGCTACAGGAGCTGATCCGGGGTGCACCTCCCAGGTCGCTAATCGCCCGGGGCCTGGGCCGCTCCTATGGCGATGCAGCCCAGCTCAAAGACGGCACGGTGATCGAGCTGCCGACCTTTGATCGGATCGACCTGGATCCCGCCAGCGGCACGGTCACAGTTGGGGCTGGGGTGAGCCTGGATCAGATCCTGCGGGTGATCGTGCCGGCGGGATTCTTCCTGCCGGTCACCCCCGGCACCCGCAACGTCACGGTGGGTGGGGCCATTGCAGCCGATGTACACGGCAAGAACCACCACGTGGATGGCAGCTTTGGCAACCACGTGCAGCGGCTGCTGCTGGTGGATGGCACAGGCACCCTGCGGGAGCTCACCCCCAGCGGTCGTGGCAGCGTCGAGGAGGCGGAGTTTTTCTGGGCCACCGTTGGCGGCATGGGGCTGACCGGGGTGATTGTCGAGGCGACCTTCTCCCTGATCCCGATCACCAGCTCGCTGATCAGCGTCGACACCACCCGCTACCGGGATCTGGATTCGCTGATGGCGGCAATGGTGGAGGCCGATGCCAAATACCGCTACAGCGTGGCCTGGGTCGACAGCCTTGATCCCAAGGGCCGGGGTGTCCTTACTTGCGGTGACCATGCCCCTGCCGAAGCGCTGCCCAAGAGCCAGCAGGCTGATCCCCTCCACTACGACCCCAAGGCCCTGGCCTCAGCACCACCGTTTCTGCCTGGGGGCCTGCTGAACAAGCTCACAGTGCGGGCGTTTAATGAGACTTGGTACCGCAAGGCGCCCAAACACCGGGAAGGGGAGTTGCAGGCAATTGCGCCGTTCTTCCATCCGCTGGATGGCGTCCAGGACTGGAACCGTATCTACGGCCCCGCTGGGTTTTTGCAGTACCAATTCGCCGTGCCCAATGAGGCGGCTCACCTGGTACCGCGAGCACTAGAGGTGCTGCGGCAGGTGGGAGCACCGAGCTTTCTCACGGTGCTTAAGCGCTTTGGCCACAGCAACCCTGCACCGCTGTCGTTCCCGATCCCAGGCTGGACGCTGGCGGCTGATGTGCCGGCGGCAGTGCCTGGGTTGCTGGAGGTGCTGGATCAGCTTGATGAGGAGGTTGCTGCGGCGGGGGGAAGGCTGTACCTGGCGAAGGATTCGAGGCAATCAAAGGCAATACTGAAAAGAAGCTATTTACAAGTAAATGAGTGGCAAAAAATAAGCAAATTGCTGGCCCCCGGTCATCAGTTTGCATCCTGCATGCAAAGCAGATGCCTGTTATTCGATTAACCATTTAGCCCGATCGAGCGCCCCTTTATGATCCTTCCCTTGAGAGCAATGGCAAAATCAAAATCAGGTTTTGCGTCAAAAATCTTTCTTTGCCTGATCGCGATTGGGGTCCCTTTAAATCTTATCAACAACCGATATTACGACAATAGCTGGACTGTTGGGGAATGGCTTATTTCTTATGGCGGAGGCTTCGTGAGGCGCGGGCTTCCTGGAAGTGTTATTCATGGCATTGCGTCCTCATGGGGCCTTCAGCCAGTCTGGCTAATTTGGCTTGCTAGCCTTGTTTCTTATTTGATTTTTGGCGGACTTTTATGGAGATTCTGCAAAGGAAAGATTGATGCGGCCATCCTGTTGTCTCCAATGATTCTACTGGGGCCCATAATTGGAAACTTTCTAATAAGAAAAGATGTCTTGGTTGTAGCTTTGTATGGCCTGTGTCTATTGGTTGTCCAGATTTCACAAATAAAGCGCCGGAAGGCTTATTCCTGCATTTTGCCGGTTAACTTGCTTTCAATTCTCGCCATACTTTGTCATGAGTCTTATGGCTTCTGGGGGCTGCCAAGTCTTGTGCTTGTTTTGTCATTTTGGCGGCGAGGCTCAGCTTCCTTAGATTTCGGCTCACTGAGGCGCGCTTTCTTTATGCTTTCTCCAGCAGTTGTAGCCTTCGTACTTTGCTTAGCATTAAAGGGATCGTCAAACCATGCATTAATGATTCACGAGAGTTGGCAGAGCCTGGCTCGATTACTTCCTTCAAATGGTGCGCTATCAGCAAGTGACCCAGTCGGAGCAATTGACGCTATTGGCTGGTCTACTCGTCAAGGACTGGGTCTGAGCTACTCAACCTTAAAGAATTTTAGTTTTGTTATATGGATTCCTGCAGCGTGGATGCTGACAATTTTTATATGCATTGTTCTTTTTATTGGCAATCGAGATAGGCAAGCTCAAGCCATCAAAAGACAGGTGGTTCTTTTTCAGTTTTTGATGATAAGTCCTCTTTTTGTTCTTGGGTGGGATTTTGGAAGGTGGATATTTCTTTGGCTTGCCTCGTCGGCTCTTCTTTATGGTTTTATAAACTCTTTTCCTGGAGAAAGCTTGGAACTGTGGCAGTCGTCAGCTTCTGGGGGGATGCTAGAAAGAATTACTCCAGGACTAGTACTTAATGGCAATCATAAGCTAGCACTCTTGCTGCTTGGCATTCCTGGCTGTTGTTGGTCGGTCGGCGGTTTTGTTTCTTCAACGCCTCTGATGTACGGATTTGCAAGTCTCCGGTTTTCACTGGCGATTTTGCGGAAGGCTCTGTCATTCTACTTTTAATCGCAAAGGTCTATCGAGCCGTCAGCGCTGATGACAATTTTCTAAGCCTCTCTATTTAAAATTAAATACTAATTTGCCACCATGGCATTCGAAAGGTTTCTATTAAAGTGCCTTTCCCGACATTGGCTGATTTCAATAAATGATGCGAGGGCATATCTTTTGCCATGTCTGGTGGCACCAGCCCAGCTATAGCCCCTAGATACTTGTCGCAGCGAATAGTAGTCATACGAGGATTAATGAGTGGCTGGGGTTGCGACCTACGGCAGGGCCATCTGAAATGGGAAGGCCTTCAGATCCCCCGTGGCCAGAGCAGCCCGGTAGCGGGTCGCGTCGCTCCACCTCTCGTTTCGCCACCACCACCTCCGACTCCTCCTCCCCCGCCGCTGGATCCAGAGAGCAGTGGTCCCTGCTGCGGGTGCTGGCGGGCGCCAACTGCGCTCATCGGCGGGAAGTGGCGAATGAAGTTCGCCGAACCGGAGACCAGTTGCAACCCACCCGGGGGCAAGCTGCTGATGAAATGCAGCTCGTTGCACTCCCGCCAGTGGCTCAGGGTCAGGGGTGAGCTCCAGGGGCTGATCTGGTTGTGGCCGGTGCCAGTCGGCACCCAGAGCCACACGTCCCGTTCGCTGGAGCGTTGGCCCAGCTGCAGCATCACCCCGTCGGGGCGGGTCACCTTGCCGAAGTGAGTGGTGGAGCTGATCATCCTCGTTCTACCGATGAACAGCTTGGCCCGCAGCTGCCACCAGCGATGGCGGAGTGTTGAGCAGGGTGCGCCCCAGGCCCCAGTGGAGAGGCGGCCGCCCGGGGGCTTTCTGCTGGTTGGCGGTTCTTTTATCCCGCGGGACTGAGTGCCCGGAACCTGGGAAATTGTCGAGTCACCCCAGCGGGTCCTCTGCTTTTCAGGGGAATACCCCCTCATTCACGATCCAGCAATGAGCAGCCTCGAATTACTGCAGGAGTCTGAGTTCAAGGTGGCATTATCGAGGAGAATTTACAAATAAGTTTGCGGCGTTTGTTCCCCCGTGAAGTGTTTGGGCTCCCCCATCGAGGCTTGAATCGGGCTCAAGAGAGCGCCAAGCCACAGCTCCTGCGTGGACGCACCTGGTCGTCGGTTGAAAGGAGATGTGGGGAGCCAGGCACCTGGGCTTTAGTGCCGGCTGTCCGGCGCCTTGAGCGGCGCCCGTAGTAGCCCCCCGATCTCGGCGATCACGCGGTAAGCGCCCACCGCCGCGTTGAACTGGCCGGCCGTCATGGCCTGGCGGATCAGTTCGTTCAGCCCGTAGATCTGCTCGGCCTGGTGCTGCAGTCGGTTCTGGATCAGCTCCTCCACCATCCGTTCGCGGGCCAGCGCCAGGTAGCGGCTCACGGTGCGCACATTGGTGATCCCCCAATTTTGTCGGGCATTGGCCCGAATCTCCACCAACGGCAGCCGCTGCGCGATCCACAGCTGCGCCTCTGCAATGCGATGCTCCACCTCCTGATGGGTTGGTCGCGGAGCGAACGGCCGCTCCTTGCTTGCTCTGGGCGGATCACTGCAGCGAGGGCTGCGTTGCTTCCCAGGTGCTGCTCCGCCCGCCCGATGAGAACTCTTGGCCGAGACAGCGTCATCGCTGAGCGGCTGGCCGTCGTCGTCCTCGGCGCTGGGAGCATCGCGCAGCCCATGCACCTGGGCCTCACGGCGTTCCTCGTCCTGCGCGGCATGCAGAAACGCGGCTGCTGGTGGGTGGGGACGTGGCTGGTTCACTCGCTCAACTCCTCGGCAGCCAGGACAGGGGAATCACGACCTCATGGATGACACTGCTCCAGAAGGTAATTCGCAGCAGCATGATCAGGTTCCAACTCTATCGTCTATATGGCTCAGATTGGTCTTGCTTCGCTCCCACGAAGTCGGTCCATTCAGGCTGGATTCTTTGCTGCAACATGCGGCAGCAGCTGCTGACCTCCGCTTCATCATTCAGGCGTGTCTCAACGGGGCGCACGGACCCCGGGGCGGGTGAGGGGAGCAACGCCATGCCCCACCTGCGCCACTTTCACGGTGAGCTCCGGCAGGGCGCTTCGTCGGCGTTCCTCACCCGCTTCCCATGGGCACCGCTTACCCCCGCTGTGAGATCCGCCGCTTGCTGCTCCATCTGCCACCGGTCGCAGGCCAGGCGGATGGCTTGCCCACCGTGGTCTTTTATGGCCGCCGCGGCCGCCCGGTGAAGAAGCCCCGCTTCATCCCCGCGCCGTTGGCCTACGAGCTGGCCCGCCGGCTTCAGGCCCGCCGGCTCGGCACCATCTGGGTGATCTGAACCGCAGGCCTGCAGGCCGCCCTCCACTCAGCGGGCCGGCCTGCTCTGCTGGCTCATGCGGCTCTACCGCAGTGCCGCAGTTCCGAGGGGAACCCCTCCACCCGACCGATGCCGTTGCCGACCACCAGCCGGCTGCCGTCGGCCTCGAGCACCGTCCAGCCCGTCAGCCAGCGATCCTCGGAGCCGGAATACTTCTCAACTGCCTCCCCCACCGCAAAGTCGGCCGACTCCGGCCCTGGCATCCGTCCAGGCGGCGGCACTGCTGCCGACTGCGATGGCACTGGCCGGGCCGTGTGGCCGCTCCGGTGGTAGCCGCCGCTGGATGGAGAGACCCTGAGGGTGACCCTCAAGCCATTGGCGCAGCGAGGAGGTGGGGCTGCGGCCTGCATCAGGCCCTTATCAGCAGCTCCATCGCTCACCCATTCCGCCGCCAACACGTCCAGCTCCATCCGTTGCACCCTGTCTGATGCATGAATCGTCAAGGGAAGATCGAGCTTTTCAGGGTCACCATCCTGTCCTGGCTTGGGTTTAAGGGTCACCCTCAGGGTCCCCTGCTCGCTTCTGGCGCTGATGGCGGCCGTCCGCTGCCGCAGACCCACCAGCCAGGTGACGCCGCCCTTGCCGCTGGCCCGGCTGAGCTTGGGGAAGCAGCGCCGCAACCGATCGAACAGATCCCTCGGCCGCTTGATCAGTGGGTCACCCTTCGGCCAGTCCAGCGGCCAGATCGGACGACGGCTGAGTTCCAGGCCATCGCGGTCATGCCTCACATCCCAGCTGAGGATCTGCTCCTGTTCGTACCAGGCGTGCACCTCCTCGATCAGATCCTTCGGCTGGATGCGCTCGGCATCGCCACCGGCCTCCAGGCCCAGGCCTTCGATCAGATCCCAGAGATGGGTCGAGTCCCGTTGCAACTGCTCCAGCGTCGACCGGCTTGCCTCACGCCGGAAGCCCCGCTGCAACACCCGCTCCAGGCCATCCAGGAGCGCATTCAGGAAGGCCGGCAGCACGTGCTCCGCCATCCAGCCCCAATCTTCCTTGAAGCGGGGATCCGCCAGCAATTCCCCCGCTCTGGGTTCACGGGAGTAGGTGCGATCGAAGCTGATCGGCAACACCCGGGACAGGATCGCCTCTGTGGTGGCATCGATGAGGGGCTGCTTGTTGAAGTTGAAGAACATCACCGCCACCGGTGTGATCGCGTAGGGCTTCTCGTGCTTTCCCTCCACCACCAGGATGTCACCGCTGATGGCGTTCTTGAAGGATTCGCAGTTCTCCACCTTGAACCCGGCGCTGTTCTCGCTGGCGATGTTCAGGCGCGCGCCCGCCAGATTTTGCACCTTGAACCGACCTGCCCCACTGCCGGCATCAAAACCACGGAAATCGGAGATGGTCACGCGCGCCACCGCTCCTTCGCCGTGGAGGGCCTGCAGGCAGCTGTTGAGGGTGTCCTTGCCGTTGCTCCCCTGCCCCAGCTGAAACACCGCAGGAATGCGGCCATGCAGCCGCCGAACCTCCGCCACTGCAAACGAGGCTCCGGCCACATCGAGCCACAACTCCCGCTGCTGTGGATCCAGGCAGGCCAGCATCCTGTCCAGGTCGTCGCAGCAGGCCTCGGGGTCATAGGCGCAGGCCGGCGGCGAGGTGAACACCAGATCCGGCGTGTGAGGCAGCAATTCCCGCTGCAGGCTGCCGTTCTGCCATTGCAACCGCAGCACACCATTGCGGCAGTTGATGTATCCCCCAGGATTCAAGCAGGCCGGGTTGATCCGCGTCATCAATCGCAGCATCTTCAGCGCTTCCTGGATGAAGCTGCTGGTGGCAAAGTTGGTTTTGGGACCGGCTTTGGTCTGCACGATCTTGGTGGTGGCATACGTGCTGATGCAGCGCAACAGATCGGCTTCGTCTTCCTTCTCGTAGTGGCTACCAACCCAGCGGTAGGTGTCGCTCAGCGTGCTCACATACCCCTTGCCCCCATCGAAGAGTTCGAGCACGGCCTCATGGCCAAACCGGGTGACCGGCTCCGGCGGAGGCATCCAGTCGGGATCCTCACCGGCCGCGATCCGTTCGTTGCGCCATCGCTCTTCCCGTTCCTGCATCTTGGCCCGATCCAGTTCCTGCAATCGCTCAGCGATGAGTTGCTCCATCCAGCGCTTGGGGGTGCCGCGGATGGCCTCCTGCAGTTGATCCGCCAGCAGGCGACGATCCAGGCTGCGCTGGGGAGCGGCATCCGCCACGGCCCTGGCCAGGACACCGATCAGGTCGCCATCACTGGGGTAGCGCAGGCCCACCTGCCGGGAACGTTCCAGCACCTGGCGATAGAGCTGGCGGGGGTCCTCCGCCTGTGGAAGCCGCGCCTCCAGGCCGTGGATCTCCTCGGTCAGTTGCTGCCGATCCTCCGCTTCAGCCATGGCCGCCACCTCGGTGCTGCGGAGGGCTTGCTCTGTGAGGCATCCGCTCCTCGCTATCCGGCTGGCAGGTGGAGCGGCGTTGCCAGGGTCGATGGCCGTAGTACCGGGCCCAATGCCAGAAGGTGCCGGCGCCCACGTTGCCGTTGCCGCTGCGCGCCACCTGGGCCACCTGCCAGCCGCAGCAGGCGGAAGGGCTGTGGGCTTCCATCAGGGCAATGGCCAGATCCGCATCCGCACCGGCCTGCTCGCAGGCAGCGATCAGCCCCCAGAGCACATTGCGATGGATCGCATAGGTGTTGTGTCCAGGCGTCCGCCTGGGAATGCGGGCCAGTGCTGCCTGGATTTCAGCCACGCCGCGGCTGGGCTGCCCGGACGTCGAGCCGGGGCGCGGGCTTGGCCAACTCCGCCTGGATCGCACAGGTTCTGGCCGAGTTGCGCCTGCAGCAGGCGCCGAAGCTGGCGGCAGGCAGGCCGCAATCCGCTCGATTGGATAGCGATCGTCACGGCACTCGAGCAGTTCAACCCTGGCGACGGGACGGTCGTCGCCCCCGATGTAGGCGAAGCCGGGCAGCCGCATCACACGGCTGGCATCCCTGCAGTGGGGATCAGAGCCGGCATGGGCGATCAGCCTGGCCTGAATCGGAGCCCACAGCTCCGGCGCCACCGCTGGCTCCAGCACCCAGTACAGATGCGCGCTGCCGCCCCCGGTCGAGACGGTGAGCGAGGGACGGGGCAGACCAAGCTGCCGCCAGGCCTGCAGCTGCCAGACGAGCGGGCGGTCATCCCATTCGATGAACAAGGCGCGGCAGCGCCGGATCGAGCGGGCGCAGTCGCCGCCGTCATTGATCACCAGATAGATGCCGCGGCCTTCTCGCTGCCACTGCTGCGCTCGGTTGAGATCCCAGCCGCCACGCCGTGCGCCGATCTCACGCTTGCGGCGGCTGTGCTTGTGGGGGAAGGCCCGCAGCCGTGCCGTGGCCGGCTCCTTGCCCAGTGCCCGCAAAAACCGGCAGGCCGTGTGCTGATCAACCTGTCGATGCCCAGCAGCATCCGACAGGAACCCGGATGAGTTCCCTGACATGGTCCTTCAGGCTGGGTCAGGAGCGGCTGGGGGCGCCGCCTGCATCGGCGGCGATCGCCAAGGGCGCAGGCTGGCGGCGCTGCAACCGGCCGCGACGATTCAGGGCCTGAAGACAGAGCGGCAGGTTCCACACCCGCGGACTGTTGCTGTGAACGCCGTGGCGCCAGTGCTCGCCCAGCACCAGCACCTCATCGCGATCGGCATAGCGCTTGAGCGAATCCGGGCTGATTCCCAGCTCACGGGCGGCCTGGCCGGTGGGCAGCCAGCGGGTCTCGGTCGACGTTGTCATCGCCGTCACCCCTCAGGCTTGCGCCTGGCGACCCCGTTCCTTCAGCACCCGGCGCAGGGTGCAGGAGAGCGGATCACTGTTCTGTGGGGCGGCCATCTGTCGCAACCAGACCTCCTGCTCAGGCTGGTTGTCGCTACAGGCGATCACGTGTCTGGCGAAATCAAAGACCTCCGGCAGCACGTCGTAACGACGGCCATGCAGGAAGCGCGGAACGGTGCGGTGCAGTTTGGACATGGGCGGAATCGGGAACGGAAACAAGAGCTGCCCGATCAGGAGCAGCGGATCGGCTTGTTCCCGCGCAGCCTCTGGTGCTGCATCGCCCGTGAGTCAGCCCATCACCGCGGAACTGTGATGGCGCACCGGCAGGAGCCGAGGCCCCCTTGGATGGATCGAAGATCCGCCGCGAGCAACAGAGTTGCCGCACGGTGGATACCCCCAACCTTGCGTCTCATGAGTGTACGGGCTGGAGCCTGCTGCAGCAAGCCCGCAGCCGCTACCGCTGGTGGTGAAAACCGTCCATTGGATCTCGAATCCACCAGATGTGGATGGAGCGATCGCCGTCAGGCACGGACGGATCCGGACAGAGACGGACTGCGTTGGACAGCCCAGGACCGTGAAAGTGGTGTGATCGCGTGATGAACAATGGGCAGGAACTGGCACCGCCATACCCACCACTGCTGCGGCGATCACGCCATCGCCCTGTCGTGCAAAGCCTGAGTTCGTTGGATCGCTGCTGCCACCGCTTCATCCAGCGTGTCGGCATCGGTCCAGTGGCCGTAGTGATTCACATGGGTCTGCAGGCTGTGCCCCATCAGGGCAGCGGTCACCCTGGGGCTCAGGCCGTAGAGCTGGGCAGCCCGCAGGGCAAAGCCGTGGCGGCAGGAGTACACCGAGAGCTTCCCACCGGTCGCGGCGATCTCCTGCCGGAGGCTGTTCCACTGGGGCCTTCGCTTCAGGTAGGTCGCCAGGGCTGTGGCCGTCGTGGCATCGCTGTTTCCGAGGGGCGGCAATGCGTCGCCGATCGCCAGTCGGCCGATCAGACGCTGGGCCAGCCCAGGCATGCCGAGTGGATCCAGGCCCGAGAGTTCCCGTGGCTTGGTCATCCCCCGGCTGGTGCGCTTCTGATAGTCCACCCGAAGCTTCTGCCCACTCACCCGTAGGAAGCGGAGCTCCACTGGCCGCAGCCCGAAGGTGCCCATCAGCTGCACCGCGAAGCGCCAGCGGGGATCCGGGATCCCTTCCAGCAGCCTGGCCAGCTGGTCGTCCTTGAGGGGAGTGGCGGGGTTCTTCTGGGCGGCATCGCGCCGACCGATGAGTGGCACGAGGTCATCCGGAGGGCCCCAGCGAGCCGGCGCGCCCATCTGAGCAACGGCGTAGCGCAGGAGCTGGGCGGCATACATGATCCGCAGGCGTCGGCCAGGACTACCCGGAGCGCCCCCGTAGGTGTCCCGCAGCGCCGCAAGAACCGATCGTCCATCCCGCGGAATCGGCCTGGTGCGCACCACCTCCCGCACCTGGTTGAGCACAGGCCGGTACAGGCGCTCAAAGGTGCTGGGGCGGACATCGCCACTGTCGAGCACCTTGTATTTCTCGAAGCGCTGCATGACCAGCTCCCAGTCGATGCGGCCCTCGGCACGGGCCACGGGGGACGACACCAGCTGTTGGGCCTCCTTGATCGAGAGCCCGGCGCTCTCCATCCGCTCGCGCAATTCCTTGATCTGGCTGAGGGCGGATGTGGTACTCGCCGGGCTCCAGGGGAGATCAAGGGTCACGCTGCTGCGCGTGCCGTCATCGAATCGGCGGGTGAGCTGAATCCGACCGCTCATCTCCCGCACACCCCAGCCGAGACCGTGCTCCCGCTTGATGGCATCGCGCAGGGTGATCACCCAGCGGGGGCTGGAGGAAGGCATCAAGGCGCCCGGTCGCTTCGCGCAGATTCTCGCGCAGAATCGCGCGAACATGCCCATGCAAGCCTCAGCAGCACCGCTCCCGCTAAAGGGAAAACCCTTGCCGTGGCTTGCTTTTTAAAGACGCCCCCTGATGGATTCGAACCATCGACCGGCTGCTTAGAAGGCAGCTGCTCTATCCGGCTGAGCTAAGGGAGCCTGCGGGACCTCGGGTCCGCCGCCCCATGATGCCTTGTCCTGCCGGCAGGTTCGCTGCCTGCCAGTGGGGACTGGTGCCTACAGTGCCGGATCGTGCGGATTGCGACGCCATGGCGGCCACCCGGCTGAGCGACGGCCAGAAAAGCGAGATCGTGGCCCGCTTCCGGGAAGGGGAGAGCAGCCTGGATCTGGCCTCTGCCTTCAGCTGCAGCGCCGCCACCGTGACCCGGGTGGTCAAGGCCGCACTGTCCGCCGACGACTATGAGCAGCTGAAGGCGCAGCGCGGGCGTCGCAGCCGCGCCGTGGAAGAGCCGCCGGCAGGCCCCGAAACCGTTGCCGAACCTGAGTCCGAGGAACTCCCGCAGGCGTTGGCCCAGCCTGTGGAAGCGCTGCCCGAGCCCGTGGAGGCGGAGTCGGCGAAGGCGGAGTCCGCGCCGGCTGAGCCCCAGGACGACGAGCTTCCCGGCTCCGCCGGGGTGCTGGCCATCGACGATGCCGATGACTTCGGCGGCGACGACGACGACGACTTCGCCGAAGATGAAGGGGTGGAAGGCGACGCCTTCACTCCGATTCCTGTGGCCCTGGCTTTTGACGACCACACGGTGAGTGAGGCCCGGCCGCTGGTGGGTGCCGCGCTCCCCGCCAGCGCTTACATGCTGGTGGACAAGACGGTGGAGCTGCAGGCCCGTCCCCTGAGCGAGCTGCCCGAGCTCGGGCGCCTGCCTCCCGGTGAGGAGATGCGCCAGGCGCTGGTGGTGTACGCAAACCCGCGACAGGCCAAACGCCAGTGCGGCCGCACCCAGCGGGTGATCAAGCTTCCCGATCCCAGCCTGCTGGAGCGGACCGCTCCCTATCTTCTGGCGCAGGGCATCAGCCGCGTGGTGATCGAAGGGGCGCTCTATGCCCTGCCCGGTTCATGAACGCGCAGGGTAACGCCCTGTCTCGTTTGACGACATCTTTACCTCGGTTCGGTTATAGCGGGCGTCATGATCTCTCTCCCCGCTGACGGAGCGCTTCCCGCCTTCGGCTCCAGCCTGACGGCCATCACCCTGGCGGAACTGGGCGATAAAACTTTTTTCATGGCGCTGATCCTGGCGGCGCGCCATCGACCCCGCTGGGTGTTCATCGGCTCCTTTGCCGCCCTGGCGGCGGTGACGCTGATTTCCCTCGGCCTCGGCTATGGCCTCCGGGAACTGCTGCCCACCCGCGTGATGCTCTGGCTGGGCACCGTGCTGTTCCTGGGCTTCGGTGTGCGGTTACTGCTGGAGGCCCAGGGGATGCGCCCGGATGCAGCCGCCGAGGAGGCCGCCGAGGCTGAGGAGACGGTGAACCTGGCCGAGACGCGCGTTCTGGTGCGCACACCGGAGCAGGTGATGCGCGAAGCCTTCGTGATGGTGTTCCTGGCGGAACTGGGCGACCGCACCCAGTTCGCCACGATCTTCCTGGCCACCGCTCCGGCCTTCACCTTTGCCGGCCTGCTGGCGGGAACCCTGCTGGGCCATGCATTGGTCACCTGGCTGGCGGTGGGAGCTGGCCGCTGGATCGGTGGTCGCCTCAGCGAGCGCCTTCTCTACCGGCTGAGCGGCGGGCTGTTCCTGGTGTTCGGGCTGTTCTCGTTGCGTCAGGCCCTGGGCTGAGGCCGGTTTCAGGCGTCCTCGCCCGTGCTGCGTCCCGCCAGGAGGGCCACGGCGCTGCCGCCGCTCACCACGCCCAGGGCCAGGGCGATCCCCACCAGGAAGCCACTGGGGAGCGGTGCGGTGCTGCCGAAGCCCAGCTGGAGCCGGGGTCGGTCGGACAGGTTCTGGGCCCCCAGGCAGAGGGCCACAAGCAACAGCGAAGCGCCCACCAGGCTGCCCAGAAGGAGACGCAGGCGCAGCAGCATGGCGGTAACCGGGGGATGCTCAGTCTGCCGTGCCATCCGCGCCGGGTTCACCGGTGGGTTCAGCGGCATGCAGCAGGGCGTAGAGCTCACGGCGGCCGTGGCCGCTGCGGCCGGCCAGTTCCCGGGCGGCCTCCTTGCTGCTGAGGCCGGAGGCCACCAGCGCCCGCAACTCCGCCCGCAGCTCGCTCTCCTGCCACCGTGGCGCCACGGCCGCCGGTGCCCCGCCCAGCACCAGGGTGCACTCCCCCTGCGGCGGGGTGGCGCGGAAGTGGGCCAGGGCCGCCGCCACCGTGGGCCCCACCTGCTGCTCATGGCGTTTGGTGAGTTCGCGGGCTACCTGCAGGGGCCGATCCCCCAGCACCGCCAGCAGATCCTCGAGCAGGGCCACCAGCCGATGGGGCGCTTCGAACAGCACGATCGTGCGCTCCTCCTGGGCCAGCGCCGCCAGGGCGCGGCGCCGCGGGGCGGGGCGGGGCGGCAGGAAGCCCTCGAAGCAGAAGCGAGCGGTGGGCAGGCCGCTGCTCACCAGGGCCGTGGTGACGGCGCAGGGACCGGGCACGCAGATCACCGGATGGCCGGCGGTCCGGGCGGCGGCCACCAGGGATTCGCCCGGATCGGAGATCCCGGGCAGGCCGGCGTCGCTGATCACGGCCACCGCCTCGCCGGCCGCCAGGGCCGCCAGCAGCTCGGGTTCGCGGGCGCTCTGGTTGTGCTGATGGAAGCTCACCAGCCGGCCGCGGATGCCGAGGACGTGCAGCAGCAGGCCGCTGCGGCGGGTGTCTTCACAGGCGATGCGATCCACACCTTCCAGCACCCGCCGGGCCCGCGGGGAGAGGTCGTCGCGATTGCCGATCGGCGTGCCCACCAGATACAGCACGCCCGCGGCGGGCTCGGCCCCCGGACCCGTGGCCTGAGGCGGCGCCGGTGTCGGGCCCGATGGAGGCGGCTGCGGCGGCTCCTGCACAATGCTCGTTTGCCTGTTCCCATGATGGCGGTTGCCCCTCTTCTGCCCGCCGGTATCGACCGGGAGGCTCTGCTGGCGGAGCTGCGGCGGCTGGCCTGGGGGGCGGCCGACATCCTGCGGGCCTATGCCCGCGGCGAGGTGCCCCCCTTTGGCTTCCCCGCGGCCCTGAGCGTGGACGATGGCGGCGAGGGGCCGGTGAGCGCGGCGGATCTGGCGGTCAACCGCTGGCTGCTGGATGGCCTGCAGGCGGCCTTCCCCACGGCTGGCTGGACCCTCCTGAGCGAGGAAACCGCCAAGGAGCAGCTCACGGCCGGTGAACCGCTGGCGGCGGAATGGCTGTGGATCCTCGATCCCCTCGATGGCACCAAGGACTTCCTGCAGGGCACCGGTGAATACGCCGTGCACCTGGCCCTGGTCCACGGGGGCAGCCCGGTGCTGGGGGTGGTGCTGCTGCCGGAACTGGAGGAGCTGTGGTTCGGCCTGCTGGGTGCGGGCACGCAGCGCGAAGCGTGGCGCGAGAACCGCGCTGGTGACCGCTTCGCCCCGGTCCTCAGCGGCCGGCGGGGGCTGGAGGAGCTGGTGCTGGTGGCCAGCCGCAGCCATCGCGACGAGCGGCTGGAGCAGCTGCTGGCGGCGCTGCAGCTGGGCCGAACCACAGCGATGGGCAGCGTGGGCGGCAAGGTGGCCACGATCCTGCGGGGGGAGACCGATCTCTACATCTCCCTCTCCGGCCGGAGCGCCCCGAAGGACTGGGACATGGCGGCCCCGGAAGCGGTGCTGCGGGCCGCCGGCGGCGCCTTCAGCCATGCCGACGGGAGGCCCCTCCTCTACAACAGCGGCGACGTGCGCCAGGCGGGCTGTCTGATCGCCAGCCATGGGCCGGCCCATGCGCTGCTGTGCAGCCGCGCTGACGCTGCAATGGCGCAGATCGACCCCGGATTTTCTGTGTGAGTCCTTATCCCTTTCTCACCTGAGACTAAGGTGAGGCGCCACGGGAGGAGTAGCGGTGCTCGGCAGGCTGTTGGCAAGCTCCAGATCGCGCCCGGTGGCCCAGCCCAGGGCCCGGATCCCGCGCTCCGAGGTCCGTCGTACCCCGCCCCTCGCCCTGGTGGGGGCCCGGTTGGAGTGTGGGCCCGATCAGGTTCTCACCGGTCAGCTGTGGGACATCAGCCGCGCAGGGGCGGCGTTGTGTCTACCGGGTGCGGCCAAAGTCAGCCTGGGCCAGAAGGCCCGGCTGGTGCCCCAGCTCCGCCATGGAACCGAGGAGGTCGCGATTCCGGTGCGGGTGCGCTGGGTGGACGGCCGGCCGGGCTGGGGCGAAGGCCCTCAGACGGGGGCGGGCTCCTGCTGGGGCACGCCGCGCAGGGTGAGGTTGATGCGGCCGCGGTTGTCGATCTCGCGCACCCGCACGGTGACCTGATCGCCCACGTTCACCACGTCTTCCACCTTCTCCACCCGCGCTTCGCTGAGCTGGGAGATGTGGATCATGCCCTCCTTGCCGGGGAGGATCTCCACGAAGGCGCCGATCGGGATCACGCGGGTGACGGCACCGCTGAACACTTCGCCTTCCGACACGCGGCGGGTGAGGCCTTCGATGATGCGCTGGGCTTCCTCAGCGGCAGCACCGTCGTGGCTGGCGATCGTGACGATGCCGCCGTCTTCGATGTCGATCTTGGTGTTGGTGCGCTCGGTGATGCCCTTGATCGTGCGGCCGCCGGGGCCGATCACGGTGCCGATCAGTTCCGGATCAATGCGGAAGCTGAGCAAGCGTGGAGCGTGGGGGGAGAGGGTGTCGCGGGGCTTGTCGATCGCCTCGAGCATCTTCTCGAGGATGTGCAGGCGGGCCGGACGGGCCTGGTTGATCGCCTCGGCCACGGTTTTCACGGCCAGGCCGGTGATCTTCATGTCCATCTGCAGGGCGGTGATGCCCTTCTCGGTGCCGGCCACCTTGAAGTCCATGTCACCGAGGAAGTCCTCGATGCCCTGGATGTCGGTGAGGATGCGCACCTCCTCGCCCTCCTTGATCAGGCCCATGGCCGCGCCGCTCACCGGCGCCTTCAGGGGCACGCCGGCATCCATCAGGGCCAGGGTGCTGCCGCACACCGAACCCATCGAGGTGGAGCCGTTGGAGCTGAGGCACTCCGACACCACGCGCAGCACGTAGGGGAAGGATTCCTTGCTGGGCAGCACCGGCACCAGGGCCCGTTCCGCCAGGGCACCGTGGCCGATCTCGCGGCGCCCGGGGGAGCGCATCGGCCGCGTCTCGCCCACGGAGTAGGGGGGGAAGTTGTAGTGGTGCAGGTAGGTTTTTTCGTTGGACGGGTTGAGGTCGTCCATTTCCTGGGCGTCGCTCGGAGTGCCGAGGGTGGCGCAGGAGAGCACCTGGGTAAGGCCGCGCTGGAACAGGCCCGAACCGTGCACGCGGCGGGGCAGCACGCCGGCGGCGGCCTGGATCGGCCGCACCTCATCCAGCGTGCGGCCATCGACGCGCTTGCCCTCCTTGAGGATCTGCTGGCGCATCAGCTTCTTGGTAAGGCTCTTGTAGCTGTTGCCCAGGGCCTTGCCGTTGCTGCTCACGGCCACCTTCACAGCGTCGTCGTCCTTGAGGGCGGCGATCTTCTCGACCGCGGCGGCCTTGATGGCGTCGAGCTTCTCGTCGCGCTCGGATTTGGTTTGCGAGAACTGCTTGAGCACCTCACCGATGTCCTTGGCGCATTCCTTCTCGAGGAAGGAGGGCAGGGCGGCATCGTCGGTGCGGGCTTCGGGCAGCACCTGCTCGATGCCGAGCTCCTTGATGAGGTTGAGTTGGGCCTTGATCAGTTCGCCCACCGCTTCGTAGCCGAAGTCGATCGCCTCGATCACGTCCTGCTCGGGCAGCTGGTTGCCACCGGCTTCCACCATGATCACGCCCTCGGGAGTGCCGGCCACCACCAGGTCGAGGTCGGAGCGCTCGATCTCGCGGTAGCTGGGGTTGAGCACGAAGTCGTCGCCGAGCAGGCCCACGCGCACGGCGGCCATCGGGCCGTGGAAGGGGATCTTCGCCAGCAGGGTGGCCATCGAGGCGCCGGTGACCGCCAGCACGTCGGGCGGAACCCGCTCATCGAGGGAGAGGCAGGTGGCCACGATCTGGAGGTCGTCGCGCATCCAGGAGGGGAACAGCGGCCGCATCGGGCGGTCGATCAGGCGGGCGATCAGGGTGGCCCGCTCGGGGGGGCGGCTCTCGCGCCGCATGAAGCTGCCGGGGATGCGACCGGCGGCGTAGAGCCGCTCCTCGTAGTCGCAGATCAGGGGAAGGAAGTCGATGCCTTCGCGGGGATTCGAGCGGGTGGCGGTGACCAGCACCGCCGTGTCACCGCATTCGACAAGCACCGAGCCCCCGGCCTGGGGGGCGAAACGACCGGTGGTCAGCCGGATCTCCCGACCATCGAAGGAGATCGACTGCGTTTGTCCTTGCACTGGGCTTTATGTCCGTTTTTTGTCTGTTCCATCCTGCCATCCGGCCTTCACAGCTGCCGGGACCCGCCAAAAGGAAGCCGCTGTGGGCTGGCCCGGGGGACCACCGACAGCGGCGTGTGAAGAGAATGTTCCGGAGGATTTCCCCGGCGGACTCACCAGCTCGACTTGACCACGCCGGGCAGTTCGCCCTTGTGGGCCCGCTCCCGCAGCTGGTTGCGGCAGAGCCCGAAATCCCGGTACACGCCGCGGGGCTTGCCGGTGGCCCAGCAGCGGTTGCGCACGCGGATCGGGGCGCTGTTGCGGGGCAGGTTCTGGATCCTGCGGTGAATCTCCAGGCGCTCCATCGGATCAGCCGCAGCCTCGAAGGCCGCCTTGAGGGCGGAACGCTTGGCGGCGTAGCGCTCCACCAGCTTCTTGCGCTTCACATCGCGCGCGATCATCGACTTCTTCGCCATGCGGCTGGTGGGTGGGCAAAAAGGAGTTTCTGATCTTACCTGTCGGGGTGGAAGGGGATCGCTGCGGCGTCAGCGTCCCAGCCACTGCTGAATGGCCGGCAGCTGGCTGGTGTCCTTCACGATCAGCACCAGGCTGAGACCCACCAGAAAAACGAAGCCCGACTGCAGGAAGGCGGCCTGAAAGCGCTCGGGCAGAGGCCGGCCCCGCAGGCCCTCGAGCAGGAGCAGCACGAACTGACCGCCATCGAGCAGGGGCAGGGGCAGGGCATTGAGCACCGCCAGGTTGATCGAGATCAGGGCGGTGAACAGGAACAGGCTGCCGCCGCCCTGGTGGGCGAGGGAGGCGCCCATCTCCACGATCTTCACCGGGCCGGACACCTGCGGAGCGGTTTCGCCGAAGTGGGTGAGCAGGGTGGCGAAGCCGTCGATGGTGCGGCCGAGCAGAAGGGTGAGGTCGCGGTTGGCGCGGCGGATCGGCTCGAGCGGGCTGCGGGGGGCGCGGAAGTGCTCGGCGCCGTTGGGCTGCAGCTGGGCGCCGATGCGGCCGGTGCCGCCGAGATCGGCGGGGGTGAGCCGCAGGCGCAGGGGCGCGCCGTCGCGCTCGGCCTCCAGGGCCAGGCCCAGTCCCGGCGATCGGCGGATGCGCTCCACCAGCTGGCTCACCGCCTCCTGGCCGCCAGCCAGCGGGGCGCCGTCCACACCGAGGATGCGATCACCGCTGCGCAGGCCCGCGAGCGCCGCCGGCTGTCCGGCCTGCACGCCCGACACGAGCACCCCGGGGCTGGCGCTGAAGCCGTCGGGGATGCCCAGCACAACGCCCTGGGCCACGAGCACGGCCCAGGCCAGCAGCAGGTTGGCGATCACACCGGCAGCGATCACTAGGGCCCGCTGGGGCAGGGGGCGGTTGCGCAGCAGGTCGGGGTCGTCGGCGGGGATGCCGCTGTCCTCGTCATCGTCGGGGAAGGCGACGTAGCCGCCGAGGGGCAGGGCGCGCAGGGCGAACAGCACACCGCGGTGGCGGCGCTGGAGCAGCACCGGCCCGAAGCCGATCGAGAAGCCGCTCACGCGGATGCCCTGGAGCGTGGCGGCGAGGAAGTGGCCGGCCTCGTGCACCACGATCAGCCCCGCGAGGATCGCCAGTGCGATGAGCACACCCATGCCGGCTCTTTCCATCAATCGCAACATTCTGGAGGCTGGCGGTGGCCCCCCGGGGCCTCAGGCCTGGGCCCCGAGCTGATCACGGCCGAAATAGGGCGCAAGGGCCGCCGGCAGGCGCACGCTGCCATCGGCCTGCTGGCCCTGCTCCAGCAGGGCGGCCATGGTGCGGCCGATCGCCAGACCGCTGCCGTTGAGGGTGTGCAGCAGGCGGGTGCCCTTGGCTTCCTTGCAGCGGATCGAGGCGCGGCGAGCCTGAAAGTCGCCGCAGGTGCTGCAGCTGGAGATTTCGCGGTAGGTGCCGGCGCCGGCCAGCCACACCTCCAGGTCGTAGGTGCGGGCGGCGGAGAAGCCGAGATCACCGGTGCAGAGCTCGATGCGGCGGTAGGGGAGCTCGAGGGCCTCAAGCACGGCCTCGGCATCGCGTGTGAGTTGCTCGTGTGCGGCTTCGGAGTCTTCGGGGCGGGTGAACCAGTAGAGCTCCACCTTGTTGAACTGATGCAGGCGGATCAGGCCGCGGGTATCGCGGCCGTAGGAGCCGGCCTCACGCCGGAAGCAGGGGGTGTAGGCGCAGTAGCGCAGGGGCAGCTGATCGGCGGCGATCACCTCATCGCGGTGGAGCGAGGTGAGCGGCACCTCGGCGGTGGGGGTGAGCCAGAGGTCGTCGTCGGCGCAGCGGAAGCTCTCCTCGGCGAACTTGGGCAGCTGGCCGGAGCCGGTGAGGCTGGCGGTGTTCACCAGGATCGGCGGCAGCACCTCGGTGTAGCCGCGACGATCGTGGAGATCGAGCATGAAGGCGATCAGGGCGCGCTCCAGCCGGGCGCCGTCGCCGAGCAGGGTGACGAAGCGGCTCTGGGCGATCCGCACCGAGCGTTCGGTATCCACCAGACCGAGTCGCTCGGCGATCTGCCAGTGCTCCTGCAGGGTTTCCCCCGCTGCGGCAAGGCGGGGCTCCCCCCAGCGCTTCACCTCCACGTTCTCCGCTTCGCTGCGGCCCTCGGGCGCCAGGGGCGACGGCAGGTTGGGCAGGCCGAGCAGGTGCTCGTGAAGCCGGGCCTCGAGGCCCTTCTCTTGCTCTTCGAGGGCGGCCACCTGCTGCTTGATGCGATTGCCCTGTTCGCGCAGGGCGGCCACCTCGGGCCCGCCGGGCGCGGCGCCGCCTTTGATCAGGCTGCCCACCTCCTTGCCGATGCGGTTGCCCTCGGCCTGGAGACCGCTGCGCTGCTCTTCGAGATCGCGGACCTGCTGGGCCAGCTGCTGCAGCTCCCCGAGATCGAGGCTGATGCCGCGGCGCGCGAGCTGGGTGGCGATCAGGTCGGGGTTCTCGCGCAGCAGGCGCTGATCCAGCACGGGCCGAGGGCAGGTGGGGCGAGCCTACGGGGCACCCGTTGGTCGGCAGCGCACAAGTTCCCCGAAATCCCGCGGGTCCCCTTGAGTAGGGGAACTCCCGCCCCTCCGCAGGCATGGATCGGCCCTTGCGCGCCATCGCTGACTACCTGGCCGGGCTGAGGGGAAGCGATCTTCCCGCGTCTTCCTTCCATGCCAGCGCCCGGCACCTGGTGGATTCGCTGGGCTGTGCCCTCGGGGCGCTCCAGTCCCCCCCTGCGCGGATTGCACGGGCGATGGCCGCCACAGCCCCGGTTCCGGGCGGGGCATCGGTGCTGGGCCTGGGCCACGGCACCACACCCGAGTACGCAGCCTTCGCCAATACGGTGATGGTTCGCTATCTCGACTTCAACGACACGGGGATCGGGGGCCACCCCAGCGACATGATCGGCGCCATCCTTGCGGTGGCCGAACTGCGGGGTGCCAGTGGGGCCACCGTGGTGGGAGCCATCCATGCGGCCTACGAAACAACTGCGGCTCTGCGTCGCGGCGGACTGCACGGGAACCTGCTTCGTACCCGGCACATCGATCAGATCCTGACCACGCTCGGGGCGGCGGCGGGGGTTGGTGTGGTGCTCGACCTCGATGCGCCGCGGATGGCCAATGCCATTGCTCTTGCGCTCACTCCCAACATCCCTCTGCGTGTGACCCGCACCGGCCTGATTTCCGAGTGGAAAGGTTGCGCCACCGCGCACGGAGTGATGAATGCAACCTTCGCTGCCCGACTCGCTGAGCAGGGTCTGACCGGGCCGCCGGAACCCTTTGAAGGTCTGGCTGGCATGCAGGAACTTCTTGGTCTCCCTGTGCTGGATCTGAGCAGCATCGGCCAGCATCGTGAGGGGAGAACGGCACTGGAATCCACGGGTCTCAAGGCATTCCCGGCCGAATACAGCGCCCAGGGCCCTATCGCCTCGCTGTTGCAGATGAGAGAGAATGTGGACCCTGCTGAAATCGAACGGGTGATCGTGTCTCTGCCCTGGAGCGGATGGCACGAGATTGGTGGCGGTGTGGGAGATCGGGTCCATAAATGGAACCCCACTACCCGTGAGCTGGCTGATCACAGTTTGCCTTTTCTGCTGGCGGTGGTGCTTCTGGACGGTGCTCTCACGCTGGAGAGCTTTGCCAGCGAACGCTGGACCGATCCAGCTCTGCGAGCACTGATGCAGAAGATCACGGTGTGTGAAGACCCAGTCCTTACCCGCGCTCATGCCGGTGAACTGCCCCATTGGCCTTGGCGTCTTGCCGTGCAGTTGGGCGATGGCAGTGAGTGGGTTCAGGAGTCGGAGCATGCGCGGGGACATCCGCTGAACCCTTTGGATGATGGCGAGGTGACGGAGAAGTTCCTGCGTCTGGCTGATGGCGCGATTCCTGCGCCTGTGGCCGAGGCCCTGCTGGATGCCGCGTGGCGCCTGCCTGATCTGACCACCATCGATGAGCTCACCGGGTTCTTTCGCCTCTGCGCCAGCGGAGCCGGATCAGAGCCGGCCATCGGTGGCGAAGGCGGGCCAGGAGGAGCGCCCTGTGGGTGAGCAGTGCCGCCTCGACACCTTTGCGGTGAAAGCGGAACAGATCGATGAGGAGAACGGGTTCCCTTCCGGCTGCGAGCATGGCCACGGTATGGCGGAAGGCCGTGAGGAGATCGAGCCGGGAGATGTGATGCAGCGTACCCAGAAAGGCTCTGCGCCTCTGGGCAACGAAACTGGTGTGATAGCGCCCTTGTGTGACCCTGTCGATGAATCGATCGGTGCGTGCCTGACGGCAGAACCAAAGGAGTTTGGGTTGGCTGGTCCAGCGTCCTCCCGGGTGGATCCGGTAGAAGGAGAGGGGGTCATGGAGATAGCCCAGGGGGCCGAGGGTGGCCAGTAGCACCAGCTGCACCTGATCGCCATTGCTGATGAACGGTGGTCGCTCGATCTTGCTCACCTGCCGCCAGAGATGGGCCCTTACGAAACGGGTGGAAGTGTGCAGGAAAAAGGAGTCGATCACATCGGCGGGCCCATAGCTTTCGGCGTGCCTGCTGGGCTGCACCACTTCCCTGACACGGTTCTCATCGCTGCCGGCGAAGGTCATCCCTCCGCAGGCGCTCCACTCGGGATGGGCTTCCATCAGTTCGTATTGCCGCTGCAGCTTGTAGGGGGTGATCCAGAAGTCGTCACCATCGCAGGACGTGATGTAGCGACCACGGGCCATGGCCAGCAGGGCGCGGTTGCGGTTGCCATGCCGAAACTGATTTTCTCGGTGGAAGCGTGCGCGCAGGATGCGGGGATAGCGGCTGAGGTAGGAACGGATCAGCTCCGCTGTGCCATCGGTGGAGGCGTCGTCCTGGAGGATCACTTCGAACGGGAACGACGTGATCTGGGCCAGGAAGCCGTGAATCGCGTCCGGCAGCAGCTCACGCTGGTTGTAGGTGGGACACAGGATGCTCACCTCCGGCGGCCCGAGGCTGCTCCAGGTGCGGATCACGTCCTCTTCGCTGCGGGGAGGCAGGGGCTCCGGGCAGCGCCAAGTGGACACGGAGGCAGCCATCGGCGGGGTGATCAGGCGCCGCCTGATGCAGGCGTGGCCAGCACGGGCCCACTGCCACGGGTCAGGGGCTGCTTGATCGCGGCAGCGAAGCGTTCGCTGCAAGGGGGCAGGCTGATGCCGGCGAAGGCCTGCAGGGCCAGGGCTGGTTCGTCGAAACCGAGCAGGGCCCGGGCTGCTGTGGCACCGGTGAAGCGACCGTTGTACTCATAGATGGTGTAGGAGCCATCGTCGCCGCGCTGGCACTGAATGTTGAGAGGACCGCGCCAGCCCTCGGCGGCGAAGGCCTCGGCGGTGCGCCGCCCGAGGGAGAGGGCATCGGGGCAGGAACTTGCCTCCACGCGGCTCGAGATGCCCTGATTCATGGCGTGGATGGTGGCGAACACACCGGTGACGGCCCCATCGGGAGCGAGGAAGGCCTGGATCGAATGTTTGGTCGACTCGAAGCTGTGGAACAGCGGCAGGCCGCGGCGGCCCGCATCGGCCAGGAAGTCGAAGACGGCCTCGTGAGGGCCGAGCCAGGGCTGGACCACCAGATCCGGAGTGTTCTGGTGGGCCGCCAGTTGATCGGCATCCGGCAGCACCCAGACCCCGCGCGAAGCGAAACCGCGGCAGGGTTTGACGATCAGAGGTCCGGGATGGGCGCGCACCAGGGCCTCCACCGCCGGGCGATCCTCCAGCCGGGCCGTGGGGACGAAGGGCAGGCCGTGGGCTGTGGAGAGAGACCAGCTGAGAGCCTTGTCGAGAAAGACCTCGGCAGGCCCCGGGGCACCGACCAGCAACCGGGCGGCGTGCTCGCCAAGCTGCTCCCGCAGGCGCGCCAACCAGAGCACCTCCTCGTCGCGGCAGGGGATCACCAGCTGGCACGACCCCTCCACCAGCCGCTGGCGCACCAGGTGTTCCAGCGCGGAGGTGTCCATGGCGGTGGCTGGCACCAGATGCACCTGGTCGAAATCCACCAGAGAGGGCTCGCTGGCCAAGCTGTTGGTGACCTCGAGATGGAAGCGTGAGCGGCGCTCTCCAATGGCCTGGAGGACGTTCTGGCCCACGAGGCTGCCGCCGCTGATCAGCAGGAGATGGATCATCCGCATCAGCCGAGACCAAAACTGGCGCGATGGATGGGATCGGCATCCAGCTGGAGAGCCTCGATGGCGTTTCTGAACAGGATCCTTTCCAGAACGTCGGGGTTCCAGTCAAGACGAAGGAAATTCTCGACAAAGGCCTTGATGGGTGTCAGCGGGTAGGCACTGGCGAACAGGAAACGATGCGAGAAGTTCATCAGGTTCTTGTTGATAGCCCGCATCCAGTCGTCGTGGCCGAGGTGAAAGAAGTAGCCATCGGGCGCCAACCAGATGTTCTCATGACGTGAAGCCACGATGATCGCTTCCCGCACATAGGGGTAACAGCCATGGCCACAGATGATGCGAAGGTGGGGAAAGGCTGTGGCCACGCGCTCGATGGCCAGCGGGTGGGCATGATCCAGCGAGGTCCCACCCAGGGGACCCATGTGGGGAATCACCGTGATGTTCAGAGACTGGCAGAGGTCGTAGAGAGGGAAGAGGCTGGGGTCATCAACGCCGCACCCGGGTGCACGACCTGGCTCGATGGTGATGGCTTTCATCCCGAGAGAGTGAACACAGCGTTCCACTTCAGACAGGGAATCGTGGAAGGTGTTGCTGACATCAATCCCTCCCACAGCCAGGAGCTGGGAGGGATGCTCGCGCGCCACAGCGGCCAGTTCATCGTTGGAGGTGGTGCGGTCGGGAAAGTGAAAGCGGCCGAAGCGGGCACCGGGATTCAGGCCTGAGACCGAAACGGCCAGGGTGATGCCCGCCGCTTCGATCTCGGCAAAGAAGGCCTGATCATCCCGGCTTTCCAGGGCAGGGATGCGATCCAGCCTTTGCAGGCGCTGCATGCGATCGGTGTAGTAAGCCGCACTGGCAGCACCGGTATAGCGGCAGCGACAATCGATGATCTTCATGATATCCGCGGCAGTGAGGCCTGCTTGCCAGCAGCCAAGGCCTTGAGGCTGACGACAACCCGATGGACATCGGCTTCGCTCATCTCGCTGTGAATCGGTAGGCAGAGAACCCGCTCGGCTACGGAATGGGCAGCTGGCAGATGGGCGGGCTGGGCGGAAGGCAGATGGCGATAGGGCGGCAGGCTGGAAACAAGTGGATGGAAATAGCGCCGACTGACGATCCCATGGCGGGATAAGTGGTCTTGGATCAGGGCGACGTTGATCGGGGCGTGTCGATTGACGAGGATCGGGAAATAGGAATAGTTTTCACCTTCAAAGCTGGGTAGGCAGCGGAGCCATTCGACTGCTTGAAGCCCTTGCCGATAAAGATGGGCGATATGCGCACGCTCTGCATGCAGGCGTTTCATATAGGGCAGGGAGAGAAGGCCGACAACAGCATTCATCTCATTGAGTTTGGCGTTGATGCCAGCATCGACACAGTCACCACCGGCTTCGTCATCGAAGCCGAAGTTGCGCAAGCGATCGATGGCCTGGTTGATTGCCGGGCTGGGTGAGACAACAGCACCACCCTCCAGGGTGTGAAACACCTTGGTGGCATGGAAGCTGAGCACCGAGGCATCGCCGCACTGCAGCACACTGCGTCCGCCCTGCGTGACACCGAAAGCATGGGCGGCGTCGTAGATGAGTTTCAGGCCATGGCGGCGGGCCAGCAGCTCCAGAGCCTCAGTGGCGCAGGGCCTGCCGAAGCAGTGCACCGCCAGGATGGCGGAGGTGGCGGGCGTGATGGAGGCCTCAATCCTGTTGGGATCGATGTTGAGCGTGTCCGGATCGATATCCACGAACACGGGCTTCAGGCCACTCCACAGAAGAGCGTGGCTGGTGGCCACAAAGGTGAACGGCGTGGTGATCACTTCACCGGTGATCTTGAGAGCACGCAGGGCGAGCAGCAGGCCGAGGGTGCCGTTGGCAACCAGCGAGAGGTGGTCGACACCGAGATGGTTACAGAGTTCGCGGCGTAATCGGCGGGCGAACGAACTGTTGTTGGTGAGCTGCCGCGTCTCCCAGAGCTCGCGTAGCTGATCAGCCGAATCACCGAAGGGAGGAAGAAAGGGACGACCGAGGAGAATCCGGTGTTCTCCAAGATGCCCCACTCTTCGGTTTCCTCACTTATTTGGTAGCACCTTAGCAGTACCTTGACCTTCGAAGACGAAGTCTTCCGCGCAGCGGTGGGGATGTGTTTCCAGCTCGGCGACGGCCAGCAGATGCCAGTTGGTGAGCGGCAGCCAGCGGAAGCCCTGGAGCCGCCAGAGCACGAGGTGGGTGTCGAGCAGGAGCGGGGCCATGGCTCAGTGTTCAGTGGGCTGAAGGCAGCTGAAGAGCACGTTGAGGGGGGCATCGAAGCCTTCGTGCACCGTGATCTGACCGGCCATGGCCCCGGGTGGGGCCATCTGGGGCGATCACCACCTCCTGCCCGGACGCCACGCTCTGCAGCAGCCTGGAGAGCTGGGTTTTGGCCTGATGCACGTTGACCTGGAGGGAAGGGGGAGGAGGAAGGGAGGACTCCATGGCCACAGGCAAGGGTCCAGGGAGGCACGGACGCGCGAACCAAGGCTGATTTAGTCCTGTCCTAACTGCATTCCAGCCAGGCGATAAGGTCGGGCTGTCCGCGGAAATCGAGCACCGCATCCCCGAGCTGCTCCAGGCGGTCTAAGGGGAGTTCGCGGATGGCAGCACGGTGGGCATCGCTGAGGGGCCCGCAGAGGCGTTCGAGCTGGCGCAGCAGAAGCGTTGCCGCCTCGACCTGGCGACCCTGCTGCAGGCCCTGCTGCAGCCCCTGCTGCAGCCCCTGCTGCAGGCCCTGCTCCAACCCCTGCTCCAACCCCTGCTCCAACCCCAGTTGGCGGCCTTCCGCGAGGCCCTTTTTCACGATCAGCTGGTAGACGGAAGAATCCTCGAGGATGCTCATGGCGAGAAGACGCTGGATCACGTCAGGGGTGAAGGCTAGGCCGGCCAGCAGCTGGCAGCCGGTGGTGGTGGTGCGGCGCTGATCGGGATCGGCGATGGTCTGCAACCGTTGCTGCACCCGGGTGAGCAGTTGTTCCGGCCGTGGGTCGGCTGTTCTGGCCAGCACGGCGAGGGGAAGCAGAGCAGGGTCGGCCAGCAGGGGCTCGGCATCCAGTTCCCACAGACGGAGGCAGTGGAAGTGGTGCCGGGTGCGTCCGATCGCCAGGTGCTCGATGCGGGCGAGCGGGCTGGAGGTGGGCTTGAGGTGAATCACCACCTGCTGGATCGGCCGATGAAACTGCCGATGCAGGCGAATCCAGTAGGCGAGCATGCGCTCGGCCATGGCGCCATCGGGACGGGTCTGGAATTCCAGGTGCAGGATCGGAGCCGGGGCCTGCGGTAAAAGGATCACCGCATCGGCATGGAGGGGTTCGCTGCTCAGCTCGCGGTCAAGGAGCCGCCAGGCTCCGCTGAGTGGTGGTGGTGCGGTGGCAGAGGCGATGAGACTGAGCACCCAGCGGCTGACGCTGGCCGGGTGGCGGGCCACCAGGCGTTTGCAGAAGTCGTCGATCACGGCGGCGGGGACCCCAGCAAAAAGGCACCGATGAGGGGACAGACGTGCTGCCCCGTTCATCAGTGCCACCGGTGGGATCAGTTCCGCCCGCGGGGGGCGAGGTTCAGAGCACCTGCACCACTTCGCTCACCTCGGGGATGGCCTCGCGCAGCTTGCGCTCGATGCCCATCTTGAGGGTCATGGTGCTGCTGGGGCAGGAGCCGCAGGCGCCCTGGAGCCGCACCTTCACGATCGGCCCGTCGATCTCTACCACTTCCACGTTGCCGCCGTCGGCCATCAGGTAGGGGCGCAGTTCATCGAGGGTGCGCTCCACGTTCTCGATCGTGAGGGCGCCGGGATCGGAGGCCTCGGCGGCGGTGGTGGCGGTTTCGGTGCTCATGGCGAAGGCTTGGCGTTGCGCTGAGCTTAGGAAGCCGGCTTCAGAAGAGGCGAACGGTGCTGCCGTAGCACTCCAGCTGGCGATCGGCGGTGAGGAGCAGCATCGGTTCGCTGCGGCTCTGGGCCACCAGGAGGCGATCGAAAGGGTCGCGGTGATGGGGGTGAGTTTCCAGTTCCGCGACGGCAAGAAGATGGTGGTTGGAGAGGGTGAGCCAGCGGAAGCCCTGGGCGGGGATCGTGCGTTCGAGGACCTGCAGATCCACGGACAGCCTGCCGAGCGAGACCTTGATGGCCATCTCCCAGAGGGAGGAATGGCTCACAAAGGTTTCGTTGTTGGGGTGGCGGACCAAGGCGATCAGGGATTCGGTCAGCCGCCGATCCCCCTGGAGCCACCAGAGCACGATGTGGGTATCGAGCAGGAGCCGGGCCATGGCTCAGGTGCCGGATGGTGGAAGGCAGGTGAAGAGATCGTCAAGGGGCTCATCAAAGGCCGCGTGCAGATGGATCTGACCCGCCATGGCCCCGGGTGGGGCCACCTGGGGCAGGCCGTCGTGCCAGGGCACCAAGCGAGCAACCGGCACACCCGCACGGGCGATCACCACCTCCTGACCGGCCTCCACGTTCTGCAGCAGCTTGGAGAGCTGGGTTTTGGCCTCATGCACGTTGACCCGCAGAGCAGGGGTGAGTGGAAGGGAAGACTCCATGGCTGCAGACAGGCCTCACCTGAGCTAAGTCTTAGTCTAGTCCGCTCCCAGTGTCCCTGCTGCCTAGGATCAGTCCACCACCGGCGCGTTGCGACGCCCGCCGCGCCCGATCCCCGCCCGATGACCGACGTTCCCGTTTCCCGGATCCGTAATTTCTGCATCATTGCCCACATCGACCACGGCAAATCGACCCTGGCCGATCGACTGCTGCAGGACACGGGCACGGTGGCGGCGCGCGACATGCAGGAGCAGTTCCTCGACAACATGGAGCTGGAGCGTGAGCGCGGCATCACGATCAAGCTGCAGGCCGCCCGCATGGAATACAAGGCCGCTGATGGTGAGACGTACATCCTCAACCTGATCGACACGCCCGGCCACGTGGATTTCTCCTATGAGGTGAGCCGTTCGCTGCAGGCCTGCGAGGGGGCGCTGCTGGTGGTGGATGCCAGCCAGGGGGTGGAGGCGCAGACGCTGGCGAATGTGTATCTGGCGCTGGAGAACGATCTCGAGATCATTCCGGTGCTGAACAAGATCGATCTGCCGGGTGCCGATCCGGAGCGGATCAGCGAAGAGATCGAGGCGATCATCGGGCTCGATACCAGCAACGCGATCCCTTGTTCGGCGAAGACGGGGCTGGGGGTGCCGGAGATCCTGCAGGCGGTGGTGGATCGGGTGCCGCCGCCGCCGGATCGGGTGGAGGAGCCGCTGCGGGCGCTGATCTTCGATTCGTATTACGACGCCTACCGCGGCGTGATCGTGTACTTCCGGGTGATCAGCGGCACGATCGCCCGCAAGGACAAGGTGCTGCTGATGGCCAGCGGCAAAACCTATGAACTCGATGAAGTGGGGGTGATGGCGCCGGACCAGCGGCAGGTGGAGAGCCTGCATGCCGGCGAGGTGGGCTACCTGGCGGCGTCGATCAAGGCGGTGGCCGATGCGCGGGTGGGCGACACGATCACGCTGGCGGCGGCACCGGCGGAGGCGCCGCTGCCGGGCTACACCGAAGCGAAGCCGATGGTGTTCTGCGGGCTGTTCCCCACCGATGCGGATCAGTACCCGGATCTGCGCGAGGCTCTCGACAAGCTGCGGCTGTCGGATGCGGCGCTGCAGTACGAGCCGGAAACCAGCAGCGCGATGGGCTTCGGCTTCCGCTGCGGCTTCCTGGGCCTGCTGCACATGGAGATCGTGCAGGAGCGGCTGGAGCGCGAGTACGACCTCGATTTGATCGTGACTGCGCCCTCGGTGATCTACCGGGTGAACATGATCGACGGCAGTATGCAGATGGTGGATAACCCGGCCACCTTGCCGGATCCGCAGAAGCGCGAATCGATCGAGGAACCCTATGTGAAGCTGGAGATCTACACCCCTAACAGCTACAACGGCACGTTGATGGAGTTGTGCCAGGAGCGGCGCGGTGAGTTCATCGACATGAAGTACATCACCACCGACCGGGTGACCCTGCACTACGAGCTGCCACTGGCGGAGGTGGTCACCGATTTCTTCGATCAGATGAAGAGCCGCACCAAAGGCTATGCCTCGATGGAGTATCACCTGATCGGCTATCGCAAGAATGAACTGGTGCGGCTGGATGTGCTGATCAATGGCGAGAAGGCCGATCCGCTCACCACGATCGTGCACCGCGACAAGGCCTATGGGGTGGGCAAGGGGCTGGTGGAGAAGCTGAAGGAGCTGATCCCGCGCCAGCAGTTCAAGATTCCGATCCAGGCCTCGATCGGCAGCCGCGTGATCGCCAGCGAAAGCATCAGCGCGATGCGCAAGGATGTGCTCGCCAAGTGCTATGGCGGCGACATCAGCCGCAAGAAGAAACTGTTGCAGAAGCAGGCCAAGGGCAAGAAGCGGATGAAGGCGATGGGCAAGGTGGAGGTGCCCCAGGAGGCCTTCATGGCGGTGCTGAAGCTGAATCAGTGATTGTGCTCAAACGCTGGGATCAGGCTTCTCGCTCAGGAACGGATTGATCAGCCGCATTCCCGAGATCTGGCGTCCGTGGCTGAGGTCCTCCGAGAAGAGCAGATCGCAGCGACTGCGGATCGCCGCCTCGATGATCAAGGCATCGAACCAACTGAGTTGTTCTGTGATCGCCAGCTGATGGGCGTCGAGCACAAGGGTTGCGTCGGTGCTCACGACTTCAAAACCGCTGAGGGCTTCCAGGAGTTCGCTGATCTGCCGATCATTAAGCGCCGGTTGCAGTTTGCGGGTGACGACGGAACGCAGTTCGATCAGCACCTGGGTGCTGATCACCACCTCGTGGTCCTGGGTGATGTCGGCCAGCCAGCTGGAGATGCGTCTCGACTTTTCCGGTTCCCGCTGGTCGAGTCGGTAGGCCCACAGATTCGTGTCGATGAACACGCGCATCAGGCGCGTTCATGGAGCGAGTCCCGACTCCAGGGACCTTCGCTCGAGCTCTGGCTGGTGGCGGCGACGGCTTCAAAACGGGAGAGAGCCTCCAGCCGCCGACTCCGGGCTGCCACGTAGCGCGTGAGAAAGTCCCGGACCAGGGCATTGACCGAGGTGTTCTCGCGCAGAGCAGCCTCGCGCGCTCGCTGGAGCAGCGTGTCGTCGAGAGCGAGGGTGAGGTTGGCCATGGCTCACACCCTACACAGGATCCGTGTAACACGGGTCTGGAAGGCATGCCTGGGGAACATTTCGGCAGACTGCAAAGTGAGCAGGCCTCTCCCATGCCACCGCCCTGCAGCGTGACCTCCGCTGGCTGTGGCCTCGTTCAGGAGCCTCGGCTCGAAGCTGAAGACGTCCTCACGGAGGATGCGGCTGGCGGCGGCGGGGGTGCGGGTCCATGGCCTGGTATTGCAAGATCAGCCAATACATGACCAGTATTGGCTGGCTGCAGCCCTTTGCCAATACGTCCCGCCATGGCGCTGCCGAACCTCTGGGGCCTCTACAACCTGCGCTCCTCCCCCTTCTTCCAGGCGACCCTGCGGGCGGATTCGCAGGCCACCCCACTGCGCTTGTTTGTGGGCCGGCAACGGGAGCGGCAGCTTCTCCTCACCACGATCGGTAGCAGCGCCAGCTCCCGCCAGGCGGTGGCAGGTCGTCCAGGGATCGGGAAAACCACCCTGGTGCAAACGGTGAAGGCCGATGCCCAGGCGGGGGGCTACTGGAGTTCCGACGAGATCATCCCGATCAGTGCCGACGGAGCCAGCGAACAGTTGCTCGGGCAGCTGCTCTCCGGCGTCTATGCCGCCGTGCTGGCGAACTGCCCAACAGCGGCGGGCCCTGAGGTGGAGGCCGCCCAGCAGTTGGTGCGCAGCATTCGCCTGCGCGGGGGCGGGCTCACGCTGTCGGCCTTTGGTCTTGGGGTAGGCGGTAGCCAGAGCGAAAGCGTGGCCACGCCTCCGGGGGCGCTGTTGCTGGATGGTCCGCGGGTGTTGCGCGACCTGCTCCGTTACGCCATCGGCCAGGGGGCTCGCGGCATTGTGCTGCACCTCAACAACCTCGAAAACCTCAGCGAGGCGGATGCGTCGCGGGCGGCGGATCTGCTGAGGGGCATCCGCGATCAGGCCCTCCTGCACGACGGCCTGCACATGATCGTGGTGGGCACCACCGATGCCGTGCGCACGGTGGTGCAGAGTCATACCCAGATCCGATCGGTGTTCAGCAATCCCTTGGTGCTGGAGCCGCTGGTGCTGGGGGATGTGGAGAGGTTGCTGGCCAATCGCTATGCGGCGTTGCAGTTGGACCCGGTCAGGGCCTGGCGCTCCCCCGTGGAGAGTGCCGTGGTGCAGCGGCTCTATGAGCTGTTCCGCGGCGATCTGCGCGGCATGTTGAAAGCCCTGGAGGATGGGATCACAGACTTGCTGGGGCTCACCAGTGCCGGAGCCGAGGTGGCGCCGGTGGGGCTGGATGACCTGCAGCTGACGCTGCGGCAACGCAACCAGGCGGAACTGCGGGAGCAACTGGGCGACACCGCCTGGAAGCGTCTGCTGGCTTGGGCGAGAGTGGATTCGGCTTCGATCCAGACCCAGGCGCAGTTGGTGGAGCTGTGGCAAGTGAGGCAGCCCACGGTGTCGCAGACCCTGCAGCAGATGATCGAGGCTGGCGCCGTTGAGGCCTTGCCGCGCCGGGGTCGTGAGGCCATCCAGTACTTGATGACAGGTACGGCGCGGTTGGCCTTGTAGAGAAATGCGGGGGTGGGCAGCGCCCCACATCAGCTGGTGATGCCGTAGTTGAGACGCAGCAACACGTCGTCAACCTGCCGTGTGCCGATCTCGGCAATCGACGGCCTGGTCGATCGCCCTTGCCACCCGATAGACCCTGTCGGATTCCTGAGGAGTGAGATGCCGGGATGCCTTCCTGCGAGCGAGTGTGCGAGGAGGAATGCCCAGGACAGCCGTCACCTGCTGCTGGGTGAGTTGCAGGTGCTGGTTCAGCGCCTCCAGGGCCGAGAACGGCAGGCCCTGGCGAACGGCATCGCGAAGCTGGGGGGGCTGCCTGCCTGGAGAGGCAAAAGCATGCTTTCGGCTCCCGGGGGAGGAGAGGAGTGGGTTGCAGCCGATGTAGGGGGGAATGCACCATTTGGCAGCCTTAACGCGGCCAGTTGCCCATCATGGACACCTGCTCAGCCCGTGAGGCAGGCCAGATCCATCATGGCCGGTAGGTCTGGCCGTGGCTCCGCGAGTTTGCGCAGCAGCCACTGATCCGCCGTGATCAGCGTGGCCCGTTCCTGTTCGGCCAGGGCCACGTAGAGGCAGTCGTACGCGGGGTGGTCGAGCTCGAGGCACCAGTGATGGGCCCTGGCCAGCAGCGCGGAGGAGGGGATCAGACGGCTGAAGGGTTCGGCGGCCCGCTGCGCCAGCACCTGGAACTGTTCGGCCGTGATGGCTCCGAGGCGCAGGCTCTTCCAGCCGGCATTCAGCAGTTCAACGAGTACAAGATCGGGCGCGAGCAGCACGGTGGCCGGTCCGCCGTCCAGCAGGCGCACGGCCTGATCGGAGCCGGGCACGGCGGCGAACCAGCCGAAGGCCACCGAGGCATCCACCACCCAGGTGCCGGGTTCAGCGACCATCGCGATCGTCGCGGATCAGGGCTGCCACATCGAGGCTGCGGCCGGCGAGCGGTGTGATGGCCCGCAGACGCGCCAGATCGTCGCGCAGGGATTCGCCTTGCCGGGCGGCCGCGATCAGCAGATCGCGCAGGCTCTGCTCGAGGGAGAGCCCCTGGGCCCGGGCGCGCGCCCGCAGCGCCTCCACCACCTGATCGTCGAGCTGCCGGATCAGGACCTGGGCCATGACCACGTTGGTTGATAGCGCACATGATAGCCGCCCTGCGGGATGGCGGGCTCAGTCAGCTTCCTGCGGCGTTTCGCGGGCTGGGTGGTTCTGAAGGATTCCAGGGATTGACCAGCTCCAGACCAATCCCTGCAAAGTCGGCCCCATCACGGGTGGCCAGGGACGCCCCATGGGCAAGGGCGGTGGCGGCAATCACCGCATCGGCCGTGGCCATCGCCCGCCCCAACCGTTCGCGACGGCACAGCACTTCGGCGTACCAGTGGGCCGCTTCGGTGGTGAACGGCAGGATCCGACCCGTGAACAGCTCAGCCATCAGCGCATCCCAGCTGTGCTGGAGGGCCTTCCTGCGCCGACCATCGGGCAGCCGAGCCAGGCCATGCAGGATCTCGGCTCAGGTTGCGGGCGCATCAGCTCGGAGATCGCGTTGGTATCGAGCAGGATCACCGCAATACCTAAGAACGCTCAGGCAGCTCCAGCTCCACGCCTCCCAGCTGAGCGAAGTGGGCATGGATGCGACTGCCCAGCCCTTGTCCGGTTGCGGCAGGCTGGCTGGCTTCGATGGCGTCCCGGAGGATGGTGCAGGTTCTTGGTGTTCTGCGCTGGCTCTGGCCTAGTTCAGGAGCCTTGGATCGAAGCCGAAGTCGGCCTCGCTGAGGATGCGGATCCGTGGCGCGTGGGGATGCAGGGGATTGAGCAGGACATTCCGTTCGACGGTGATCACGGCTGAAGGCACGATCAGAGCGGCACTGCGGCCGCCGATGCCATCGAGTGCGGAGGGGGTGTAGGGCTTACGGCAGATCCGCCAGAGCCGCATCAGCTGGTGATGCCGTAGTTGAGACGCAGCAACACGTCCTCAACCTGCCGTGTGCCGATCTCGGTGTCGAGCCAATCGAGCGGGATCTCACCAGCGAGGGCACGGTTGGGCGACTTGAGCCACTGATGGGCTTTGTCTACGGAGCCCAGGCAATCGGCGGCCTGGTCGATCGCCCTTGCCACCCGATAGACCCTGTCGGATTCCTGAGGGGTGAGTTGCAGCTGCTGGGTCAGCGCCTCCAAGGCCGAGAACGGCAGACCTTGACGAACGGCATCACGAAGCTGGGAGGGGCTGCCTGCCTGGAGAGGCAAAACGATGCTCTCGGCTCCCAGGGGAGGAGAGGAGTGGTTGGCAGCCGATGTGGCGGGACGCACCGTATGGCAACCTTGGCGCGGCCATTTGGCAATGCTGATCCGCCGTGATCAGGGGGGCCGTTCCTGTTCGGCCAGGGCGACATAGAGGCAGTGATAGGCCGGGTGATCGAGCTCCAGGCACCAGTGATGGCTCCGAGGCGCAGGCTCTTCCCGCCGGAATGGAGCAGTTCCACCAGCACCAGATCCGGCGCCAGCAGCACGGTGGTCGGTCCGCCGTCGAGCAGGCGCCCGCCCCTGGGAATCCTGGCGGGGCCGATCGCGATTCAGCCATGGCAAGGATGCAGAAACAGTCGGCCGGGTTCGCTATGCCCCTGGCCTTGGTGGGGGCGTTCGGGCTGCTGCTGGGCAGCCTGGCGTTGCAGAGCGTGGGGCTGGCGGCGCGGCAGCAGACGGCGGTGATGCTGCGGCTGCGGCAAGCGGAGGATCGACTGGCTTCGGCGGCCCACCGGCTGGTGGGCACGATCAGCCGGCGGCACGGTTGCCTGCTGGCGCTGCCCTTGGCCAGCTGGCCCACGGCGGGCCGTGCGTGTGCAGGGCCGGGGGATGTGGCCCAGCTGCTGGAGAGCCTGGGGCCTGAGGGGCGGGTGCGGCTGATCGACTGGCAGCCCGGCGCCGCCGGGGCCGGGGGTGGGATGGCGGCCGAACTGCTGCTGGAGGCGGAGGCGCCCGTGGGAGCCGCTCCCGAGGGCGAACCGCCCCGCCGGGCGGCGTTCACGCTGCTGCTGGCGGGAGAGCCGCTGCGGCCGGCCGAGCTGCGGGGGCAGGGGCTGCGGGGGGTGAGGCCATGACCCTGGTGGAGAGCGTGGTGGCCAGCCTGCTGTTCGCCAGTGTGGCCACGGCATCGGCGGGGATCTGGTCGCTGGGGCTGATGGCGGAGACGCACCGGACCGCGCAGGAGCGGAGCCTGGATCGGATCGATGCCGAACTCAACGCGGTGGATGTGCGGGTGCGGGCGGAGGGAGCGGCGCCGGCCGCAGGGGGCGACTGCGCCACGGCTGTGCATGCCCTGGTGGCGATGGTGGAGGCCCTGCCCGTGGGCGAGGGTGTGGTGCGGCAGGTGGCGCCGGATGATGCCGGCGAAGGGGTGTGGGTGAAGGTGGCCGGGGAGGGCCAGCCGGAGGATCGCCGGCGGTGGTTCAGCCCGGCGGCGCTGGGGTTGTGCGGCGGAGGGGCGGATGGCTCGGCGTGAGTGGCGCCGGGGCGCGCGTCGCCTGCGGGAAGAGGCGGGCTTGAGTCTTACCGAGCTGCTGCTGGCGGTTGGGATCCTGGCGCTGCTGGCGGCGCTGGCGATCGGAGCCGGCGGCCGGGCGCTGGCTCAGCTGCGGTTGGAGAATGCCACCCGGCGGGTGCTGCTGGGACTGGAACTGGGCCGCAGCGCCGCCCAGCGCACGGGAGCGCCGTGTGCGCTGGCGCTGGCGGAGAGCGGCTGGGGGCCGCCGGCTGGTGGCGGGCTGCCGGCCTGCCCCGGGGTGGAGCTGGCCCTGGATGAGGGGGTGCTGCCGGGCCGGATCGCGATCGAGCACAACCTGCCGGAGGCGGTGCGCTTCACCAGCAACGGCTTGGTGCTCGATGGCGGCAGTGTGCAGCTGGAGGTGCCGGGTGAGGCGCTGGTGCGCTGCGTGGTGGTGTCGCTGCCGCTGGGGATCACGCGGGTGGGGCGGCAGGGGACGGAGGGGTGTGAGCCCGATCCACGGCTGTAACGGCTCAGGGAATGAGGATCGAGCGGGTGCGCACCGCGAAGGGGCCGATGTTGGCGCCTGTGATCGATGGGGTCAGGGTCACGGACACGCGGTTGGCGTCGACGGCGGCCGTGATGGGAATGCCTGCGAGCAAGCGTGCAGGAGTGAAAGCTGTCACCGCTGCGTCCAGGCGTCCACCAATCTCGGGTTGCGCAACTGTTGGAGCAAGGATGGGTGGACCGCATCGGAACACCGCAGTGTTTGTTCCGGTGCCTGTGGTGTAGTAGACGATGTTGCGGGGGATCGGGTTGACGCCCGCGATCGGAACGATCGGAACAACGACAATGAACAGGAGGGAGGATCCCACAGGCACAGAACAACCAGCGCTGGACAGTGCTGTTGCGGTGGCGGGTGGGCAATTGGGATCATCGCTGGCGCTGGGTGTTGCTGTGCTTGTGCGAACTTGGCACCCTTCGCCCACTTCGTTGGCGAGGAAGTAGGTGAAGCGGCTCCAGTCGGTGCGGCGTTGTTGGGCGAGCAGCTGGTTCCGGGTGAGCCGCACCTGGGAGGTGATCACGGTGGAGATGGCCGTTACCACCAGGCCACCGACCACGACCACGATCAGCAGCTCCAGCATGGTGTAGCCGGTGGTGCGGGCTCGGAGGCGGTGAGGGGCGGGCGGCACGGGGAACCTCAGAGGGTGTCGAAGCTGGCGTCTGGGCAGTTGGTGGCTGTGTCGGAACTGCCGTTGTTGCGGCCGATGCGGATGAGCCCGAGGATGGCGGACAGGCGCACGCAGCGAACGGGCGCCTGCCCGAGGAGAGCCAGGCGAATCTGAAGGTCGCTGGTGGAGGTGATGGAGTTGCGCGGCGTGAAGACCACGCTGGCGGTTGAGGCACCCACCGAGATCTGCTGATTCCCGAAACGGGTGGGCACGGTGAAGTTCGACTCCACGGCGCAGGGGGGGGTGGCGCCGGTGGGTGTTGAGGTGACGGTGGCGATGACGGCACCGTTGGGGCGAGTACCGGTGGTGAAGTCGACGCGGCAGCTGGCACCGTTGGCCTCCGGAGCCCGGCTGATCTCTTCCAGCCAGCCGGCGAGCTGAAAGGCCAGATCGCTCACCTGGGCATCACGCCAGGAGTTGAGTGAGGTGCTGATGGTGATGCCGCTGAGGATGCCGATGATCACCACGATCACCATGAGTTCGGTGAGGGTGAAACCCGCGGGAGGGCGACGACGGTGCTGCCGGTGGAGCCGCAGAAGGGTCATGGGCACCAGTTGGCTGCGGTGGGGATCAGGCTGACCACGCGGGTGCTGACAGCGCTGCCGGCATAGGTGCCGGCATAGGAGATGCGCAGGAGATTGGTGGGGTTCGGGTCGGGGCGCGCAACGGTGCGGGTGAGCCCGGCGGGTGCTTCGGCGGTGGGGGCTGTGGGCAGCAGACCCTGGAAGGTGGAGGCGATGGTGCCGCTGCGGCAGGCGGTGCGGAAGTTCGCCATGTCGGTGGTGTCGCCTGGATTGCTGGCGGTGGTGTCGCTCTGTCGCGGGGAGTAGTAGTTCTCGTCGCCGGGATTCACGGCACTACCGCCAGCGTTTCGGCAGGAGGCCGAAGCGGAGATCGCGGAGGCGGTGGCGGTGCAGGGGCTGCCGGTGCAGCAGGTGAAGCGGCGATCGAGAGCCTGAATCGCGGCCAGGTCCTGGTCGATGAGGGAATCGATCCGGCTCAGGCCCCCTTGCCTGCCCGACGAGCGGTTGGCCACCAGCAGGGCGGCGGCGGCACCGCTGAGCACGGCCGCCATCAGGGTTCCGGCCAGCACCAACTCCACGAGAGTGAAGCCATCAGGTGCGGCTGTGCGCGAGCAACGGTGCATGGCTCAGTACACCCGGGTAGTGACGGGGCTGCGGGCCACCCAGTCGAAGATGGTGGCGGAGGCGCCACCGGCACCAGTCGCCTGGGAACCGCGCAGGATGAAGCAGAAGCCGCTGGAGGCCGTGGCGCAATTGGCGGCCGGGCTGGCCGAGGTGAAATTGCCGTTCAGCTGGAGATTGTTCGTCCAGATCGCACCGCGGGCTGTTGCACTGCCGCCAATCTGCACAGTGCCATTCGGAAAGTAGATGAAGAGCGAAGAGCTTTCGCCGCCGCCGAGGAAGGTGAAATCGTTGTGGTTGCGGCTGCCGAAAAAGGAAAGACGTGTGAACTGGCCGGCAGGGGCAACTGTGGAGCATCCTGTTGCCCCAGTTGGTGGTGTGCTGCAGAAGCGATGGTAGAGCCGCGATGAGCCGCCGACGTAAAACGTACCGCTGGAGCTGGCGGAGCTGGGTTCGTCGAAAAAGAGGGCAATGGTTCCACGGCTGGTGTCGAAGTACAGGTTATCGCTGCCGCCTGTGATCCTGATGCGATTCATGCGGCAGTGGTAATCCGCCACGCTGCTGCCTGTGACCCGCTCGCAGAAGTTAACATTGCTGCAGGACGGCAGGCTGATCGTGCCACCAGATACCGTGGCGGTACATCTCTCGATGTCCGTGCCATCGGCTCTCGGGCGGTAATAGCCGCTCCCGGTGATGATTCCTGTCGTGGTGCCTGTGCCGCCGAAGGTGGGGGGTGGGTCGACATCGAAGATGGTGGGAATCACCGGAACTGAACCGCCGGATACGGGAATCGGGCTGTCGCTGCTCGGCGGAACGCAGTTGCTGGCGGTGGGAGAGGAGGTGATGCAGAGGACGGCTTCGAGGCCAGTCGCGGTGCCGGTGTCACTGACTTCGAGCAGCAAACCGGCGCTGCCGCTGACATCGATCGTGCCGCCGTTGAAGCCGAAGATCATGCCGAGATCAGCTCCAGGGCAGTTACGTTGGTCGTTGCCAAAGCTGAATCGCGGGGTGCCTGCGATGGAGGGGCCGGCATAGGAACGCTCGCAGCACTTCGGGATCACCTGGTATTCCTTCACCACGGTGGCGGTGGCGAGGGTGCGGCCGGCGCGCTGCACGCGGCCCTGCACTTCGAGTTGGAGATGGCCGATGTTCTCGGTCCCTGCCGTTGCCACAGGATCGAGGTTCACATCGGCGTCGGGCTGAGCAGGATCGTTGTTGTTGTAGCCGCCTACATCTTCAGTGGTGCTGGCAGCTCCCGAGCCTGCAGTGGCGTATCTGTAGGCGAGGCGGGCGCTGCGGTCGCGGTTGGCATAACGCACGCTGCGCAGAATGTATTCGCCGTTGCCGCCCGCCGATTTCCAGAGGTTGTTGCCTGCTGTGGTGGCCGAGCCGAGGGGTGGCTGGGGGGTGGCGGTGCGGTTCTCGCAGGGATTGCGCTGGTTGATGTCCGTGGAGGAACCCCAGGCGTTGGGGCTGGAACCGGAGACGAGCAGGCGGCGGTTTTGGGGGCGATTGAGCTCAGCCACGATCTCGGTGATGCCATTTTCGGCGGCTTCGCGCGCCTGGCGGCTGGCGCTCAGCTGCAGGGTGCCGGAGATGCCGGAGATGCCGGAGCTGCCGCGCAGAGCCAGGCTGCTGGCACCCACCACGGCCACCAGCAGAACAAGCAGCACAGCCGCCATCGAGAAACCTCGCTGGCGGAGGCCGCGGCTCTGGCCTGCCGTGCGAAGCAGCAGCAGCACCCACAGCCTCGGATTGGATCGACGCTCCATTGGCCTTGTCCCCTCCTTCTCATCGTTTCTTCATTTTGACAGGCCGCTTCCCGGCGGGCGCGGTGCGGGAACCCTGCGGGCATTCCGCAGCAGCAGGGCTCGATGGAATCTGCTCAGGGCCGGCGCCGGAGCTGCGGCGGCTTCAGCCTGATCGAGCTGTTGCTGGCGCTGGCGCTGGGGTTGTTGCTCTGCGGGTTGGTGATCCAGGCCCTGGCGGCCGATGGCCAGGGCCTGCAGCGGTTGGTGCGGCGGCAGCGGCAGGCGCTGCTGCAGCGGCGGCTGATCGAGCTGCTGCGCAGCGAACTGCTGCGCGCTGAAGCGGTAACGGTCGGGGCGGCGCCGGGAGCGGCCTGTGCGCTGGGCGGCCGCACGCCGGTGCTGCAGGTGCAGCTGCGCGCCGGGGCGCCGGTGACCTACAGCCTGGGGCCAGCTCCCAGTGCGATCTGGCGGCCGCAGGTGCTGATGCGCTGCGGGCCGGCCTATGGCCTCGATGGCGAACCGAGCAGCGGAGCCGCGCTGAACCGGGTGGTGCTGGACCAGCTGCATCCCGGTGGCTTCCGGGCCGAGGTGCTGGCGGCGGGAAGGCTGCGGCTGCATCTGGAGGGGGCCGCGGGTGAGGGGCCACCGCTGCGCAGCAGCGTGGAGCTGGCCCATGGCAGCCGTTAACGGAACGACTCCAGCTCGCAGCGGCGGAAGCGGTTGAGGGCATCGGGGAAGAGGGGTTCGCTGCCGCGCATCGCCGGCGGGATCAGGCGTTCCACGGCGGCCACCGCCTGCTGATGGGCCTGGCGGGCGGCCTGGTAGCGGGGGTCGTCGTCGGGATAGGCGCTGTCGGCCTGGGCCCGGAGGGAGGTGGCGAGGGTGTAGGCGTGGTAGGCCTTGGCGATCTCCTCGCTGTGCAGGCGGCAGTGCAGGTAGCGCTGCTCGGCGCTGGCCTGCGCCGCGGGCGGCGTGGTGTCGGGGCTGAGGGCGGTGGAGAGGGCCAGCTCGCGATCGATCGTGCGCAGGCAGGCGGCGTACACCCCCCGGGCCCGCAGGGCGGTGGTGCCGGGGGGAAGGTCGGCCTGGCGTTCGCGGCAGATCCGCTCGCCGCGATCGCTCACCGCCGGCGGCGCCTGGGGGGCATCGGTGCCGCAGGCACCGGCCAGCAGCAGCAGCACCAGAAGCAGGCGGCGGCCGGCAGACGTGGCCGCCGCCATCAGGTTCCTGTGATCCGGCGGCTGCGCATCATCGCGCCGGTGGGCTGGGTGCCGTTGGTGTCGGCCGCCCCGGTGGGGTCGGTGAGGGTGAGGGTGTAGGAGGGGCGCTGGGGATCGCTGAGATCCACCTCGAAGCGGGTGACCCGCTCGGCCACCAGCTCATCGCTGGTGGCGCTGGGGCTGAGTTCGCCGGTCACGGTGACGGCAGCCCCGCAGCGGCGGAGGTTGGTGCCTTCGAGGTAGTAGGTGATCGGCTGGTTGGTGCCGGCCACGGTGAGGGTGAACCGGGCGCCGGAGGATGCGCAGCCGCTGGCGTTGCTGCTGGTGATGGATTCCTCGATGTCCTGATCGAGCAGGAACTGCACGCGGGTCCAGTCGTCCTGCAGCTTCATCACGGCCTCCATGGTGCGGCGGGAGCGCACGTGGCCCACCACCACCGCCACCAGGGCCGCCATCAGCAGGGCGGCGAGCACGGTGCCGATCAGGAGTTCGGGCAGGGTGAAGCCCGGGCGTGAGCGGCGGCGGTTCATGAGGGGTACTAGCAGCTGCTTCCGGCCACGTGGCCGATCTTCACCAGCCCCAGTAGGCCCATCAGGCGCACGCAGTGAACAGCGCCGCCGGTGGTGACGGCGATGCGGAACTCCAGCGGGCTGACGCTGGCATCCGCCACGGTGCCGCGGGGGGTGAAGGAGAAGGTGGTGTTGCGGGGGGTGAGGGTGAAGCGGGTGGCGGCCGACACCGAATGGATGACGAGGGGCGAGTGGGCCAGGCAGCCGTTGTCGATCGGGTCGGTTTCGTCGACCTCCCGGGCGGTGGCGGCCACCTCACGGCCGGAGAGGGGATCGGGGGAGGTGGCGGGGCCGATGGTGACGGCGCAGCGCTTGCCCCGCAGGGCGGCGCGATGCACGCTGGCGAGCCAGCCGGAGAGTTCATTGGCCACCGCACTCGACTGCTCGCTGCGCCACTGCTCCAGGGCCCCGGTGATGCTGACGACGCCGATCAGGCCGAGGATGGCGACCACCACCATCAGCTCGGTGAGGCTGTAGCCGGAAGGCCCCTTCATGGGCACCATCCTGCCGTTGTGGGCACCAGGGTGTTCTGCCGCAGGATCGTGTCGTCGCGGGAGCGCTAGGTGATGGTGTAGCGATGGGCGAAGGGCTGAGCCACCGTTTCGGCTTCGCGCACCGCCTGGCGGCTGATGCCCAGCCGGGCCATCTGGACGGTGAGGGGGACGGCGTTGATCAGGGCCACCAGGGGGTCGGCCAGGGTTGGGGCGCCGCTGCTGGCGGGGCTGCAGAGGGCCAGGAAGGTGGCTTCGGCCGCGCTGCCCACCAGCGGGTAGTACTCGTTCTGATTGGGAGCGGTGCCCATCTTGATCACGCAGGTGCCCGACTGGCAGGTGAAGCGATCGTTCATCCGCTGCAGGTTGGCCTCATCGATGCTGATGGCGAACTGTTCAGCCTGCAGGCCTTCGGTGCGGGTCTGCTGGCGCACCGTGAGGCTGAACAGGGTGACGCTGCCGGTGCCGATGATCGCGAACAACAGGGCGCTGACGAGCAGTTCCACGAGGCTGTAGCCCGCGGCGGGATGCCGGCGGCTGGAGCGTGTCACCGGCCGATCCAGCGGAAGCGGTTGCTGGAGCGGGCGATGGCATCGAACAGGATCGGATTGCGGGTGGTGGTGGTGTCGCTGCCCGGCAGCAGGCCCATGTACACCATCACATCGCTGAGGCCTGCGCCGGGCACGGTCCACTGCACGCTGCCGGTGGCGGTGATGGTGTTGGCCCACACCACCCCCTCGAAGAAGGTGTTGCCGTAGAACTCCACGGTGCCGTTGGGGAAGTAGGCGAACATGTTGAGGCCGCCGGCACTGCCTACCAGGCGGATGTTCTGGGTGCCGGGGGCGGCGCAGTCGGTGTAGGGATAGGAGGCGACTGTGGGGTGGCTGCTGCCGTCGGTGTGGGTGACGTTGCAACCGAAGATGGAGAAATCCCTGGTGCTGGCGGCGGGCAGGGAGCAGTAGGGTTTGCCGCTGGCATCGAAGGCGAGCGTGCGGCAGTGGTAGATGGCGTTGCTGCCCTGGAAGCCATCGATCAGGTAGTCGCTGGCGTTGCTGCTGGGTTCACTGAAGTAGAGGCGCAGCTTGCTGGTGCCTGTGAGCACCACCAGATCGGAGGATTTCAGGGTGATCCGCCTTACCACGCAGTGCACTTCATTGGTGGCGGAATCGCGGGCGCAGTAATCAGGAAGCGGGCGGGTGGTGTTGGCATTGAGCGACCACACCGAGCATTTCCTGCCACCGATCACCGTTTCGGCATCGGGATCGTCGATGGTGGCGTCGGCAGTCTGCTGACAGCCGATGAATTGAGCGGGACTGGCTGAGAAGCGGGGCCGGCTGAGGGTGCCGGGCACGGCTCTGGTTCTGAGCAGAGGCGCCAGGGCGGCGGGGAATTCCTTGGCCACCGGAAAGTCCGCGGGGCGCGGGTTGATCAGGCTTACGGAGATCTCCTGCCTCGACGACGACACCCTGGAGGTGTTGCAGTTGCCAGCGGCATCCGCCAGGCAGAAGATCACGGGGATGTACTCCGGCTCGCCGCTGGTGCCGCTGCGCACCACCGTGGAGGAGCCGCCCAGCTCAATCGTGCCGGTGCTGTCGCCGGTGCCGCCGAGGAAGCCCAGCCCCATCATGGTGTTTTCGTTCAGGCAGAGATTGGCGGAGGTGGTGGCGTTCGTGGCATAGCTCACGTTGCCGTGGCTGCCGCCGAAGGACACGCCGCAGCACTTGGGCACCACCTGAAAGTCTTTCCGGAGGCGGATCTGGGAGATCACACTGCCATCGGCGCGCAGGGCCACCCCTTCCACCTCGAGCCCCAGTTCGCCGCTGGGGGGTGTGATCGGCTGAAAGATCGTGAGTTCCGGTTCCGGCCGCCGGCTTGCCGACACCAACCGATAGGCGCGGGTGGCGGCCTGGCCGTCGCGGATGCGGTTGCTGCTCACCGAGCCATCGGCGAACAGATAGACGCGGTTGTAGGCGGTGCCGCTGGCGGGGGCACCGATGTTCACGTTGGTGGCCAGGTCCGACCCGGCGGCACCCGGGCACTTCGACTTGTGGAAGGTGTCGACATCGGCCACCTGCCAGGGGGTGGTTTCGATGCTGCTGCCCCGGGCACGCAGCAACCCCCGGTTCTGGGGCTTGTTGAGTTCGGTGACGATGCGTGTGGCCCCGATCTCAGCGGCGTCCCGGGCCTGCTGCCCGAAGGTGAAGAATACCGATCCCAGCAGCCCCTGGCCGGAGCGGTTCGCCAGCGCCAGCCCACCGGCCGTGAGCATCAGGCCGGCCAGCACCACCAGGGCCAGGGCGAAGCCCTGCTCGGAGCTTTCAGGCCGGGATCGCGGGATCCTCGATAACCAGCTTTTGGGGGACATGCCACGCATCTGACGCCATCAGGTGACATTCTCAGAGGGGGGACCAGAGCTTGGCTATTCCCCTAAGAGTTCGCTGAAAAACCCGCCCACCTCTGCGAAAATGGGACAACTGCCCAGTCCAGATGCGAGGCCACCGGGAGCGCAGCGGCTCCCTGTTCTCCTACGTGTCAATCGAGGAGCGGATCCCGGCCAGCCATCCGCTGCGGCGGATTCGCAAGCTGGCGGATCAGGCCCTCGATCGGCTCAATCCCACCTTC
>JBKDPV010000012.1:0-134659 GCA_046342315.1 Cyanobacteriota bacterium | reverse complement strand
GCGGCAACGACGCATAGCCTGCAGTGCCCGATGATGGCTTGGTAGAAGTTGATGGCCGTGATGTTGTTCAAGATCGCTCCTATAGCGATCAATCAGATCAGCAAGGAGGATCATCAAACATCCTCCCAACGCAGGGGAAAGCCGGCCACCAGATCCTCAATGCGATCCTTAGCCTGTTGCCGGTTCACCTCGGTGAGATAGGCATAACGGGCTGTGGTTTCCGGTTTCTGGTGGCCCAGAACAACCTGGATCGAGCGCAAATCCACGCCAAGTTCCAGTAGATGGGTGGCGTAGGCATGGCGCAGGCTGTGCACCGTCAAGTGCTTATGGATCCCGCAGCTGACCCGGGCTGCTTTGATCGCTGCCTGCACTCCGCCGCGATCCATCGGACTGCTGGCGGTGCGAGCTGAGCCTTCATTACCGCTGCCATTCGGGAAGAGAAGCCTTGGGTGCCGATGAGTGCGCCAAAATCTGCGCAGATGCTGCAGGGTCGCATCCGGCAGGGGAACATAGCGATCCTTTCCCCCTTTGCCTTGGCGAACATGCACACGCCTGTTAGCCGCATCAATGTCGCCGATCTCTAGAGCGAGTCCCTCCCCCAGTCGTAGGCCCATACTGTAGATAGCAAAGAAATACACCCGGTAGCGCAACCGATACACGCTATTGATCAATCGCTGCACTTCCTCCCGTGTGGGAATATCAGGTAACGATCTTGAGTTTGGTGGTTTTACGATGTCCACCCAATCCATTGGTTGGCTAAGGACTTGTCGATAGAAAAACGACAACCCCCAAAGATCCACCTTGACACTGCTCCAGGAGTAGTTCTCCACCATCCAGGCGAAGTAAGTTTTTAGATCAGCGGCGGTAAGGTTGTCAGGACAGCGGTTGAAGTAGCCTGCGATGCGGCGCACAGCCCTCGAGTAGCCGTCAATGGTCTTACCCCGTTTTCCTTGAAGTTTCAGGGCTTGCAGGTGCTGGGCATACAGCAGGTCGAATCGAGCCTGTTCGTGGTGTTCCATGGTGAGGTTTCCCCCAAGGGGATGAAAGAAATCACACACCCATGACGGTGTGCATCCTTCACTGTGGAACTGCGACACTCCTGGGCGATCGGCATCCGCTCACCAGCCCATGCATGCTGCAATCAAGCCAGCATTCTTTACGCGTACTGCGTAGAGTTGGCTATAGTGGATTTGAATCTGCCGCGCAGCGGCTTAGTCCAACTACCGATACAGATCCAAATTGGATTGCTTCGATGCCGGACTGACCCTGGGGGGATCGGTTGGAGATGCGGGAGGGAAGGGCGGACAGCCCTAGCGGTGACGCCGTCACCACCTCTGAGAGCCGGCAGAATGTTTGCTGACGTTGGCCGGGAGGTTAGGGTTCTTTGGGGGTTTCGTCCCACAGCCCTTGCGGGAACTGGGATTTCGGGAGGGTCGAGAATCATCAGAGCCACAGCGCGGACGCCCTAGCCATGGAGATGGAGGCCGTCAAGATGGCATGGCAGTCGGCATTCGTGGTGAGATCTCTGACGAAGGACGCATCAATCTTGAGTTTGTGCGCTTTGACCAGGCTCAGATTGCTCAGCGAGGCGTAGTCAGTCCCAAAGTCATCGATCGCGAAGCTCACGCCTCAATGCCTGAGCCGCTCAGTTCTGGCTGCCGTTGCTCTCGGTCTCGCGGCTCTCGGCATCCCCACTGCTGCTGCCTTCTCCAGAGCTCTCGCCCTCTGGTCCGGGCCCCATCGTGGCGCCAAGGGCGCGGCAGGACTCGATGGGATCAACGCCCGGTGCCAGGCCCAAGGCCTTGCGCAGCGCATCGAGCTGAGCCACTGACTGCAGATCGATCGAGCTGGCTACCTGCTCGCAGGCCAGCTTTTTCAATGCCTGGGTATCGGGGCGGCCGCACCCGGCGAGCAGCGCCAGAGCCATGCAGGCACCAACGGTCGCAACCCTGGTCATCGTCATCGGTGGGAAACCGTGGTCAAGGTAGGGAAAACGGTCAGCTGCTGCCCTGGATCCAGCTGGGTACGGAGCCGATCGAGGCGAGCGCTGGAATGCTGCGTGAGCTGCTGCTGGCCATCGGGGCCAAGGTGACACCAGTTGTGGAGAGGTGATCAGCGAAGTCAGACAGAGCGCCGGAACCAGGTCTTGACCTGCGAGGGCCAGTGGCGCGGTTGGTCGTTGGCGCGCACCTGCAGATCCAGCATCGAGCTGGTCAGAGCCATTCCGCCGCGCCGCCGCGCCGCAGCCAGGTGCCAGGTGACTGCCGCTGCGATCAACAGCCAGGCCAGCAAATGCAGGCTGTACACGAAATGATCGATCTGGCCCTTGCGCAGCCAGTTCTCGTCCATCAGCTTGCCGCTTCCAACCGCCAGCGCCAGGCCGAGCAGGGCGGCAGCATTGGCCGCCTGGTTCAGACGTGCCCGTCCCATGCTGAGGGCGTAGAGGCCAAAAAGCAGAGCCAGGGGCCCGAGCACCACGCCAACGGTGCCGTGGATGTCGATCCAGTCACCTGGCACGGGCCAACCCAATCGGCCCAAACGGCCGTCGTGGTTGGAGTACACAAGGAAGCCGCTCAGCCAGGCCGCTGGCACCAGCACGACCATGGTGCCGTGCAGGAGCCGCAGAAGAGAGGGTTGATAGGGGCGTACCGGGGGCATGGCAACAGGTCCGTCAGGCGATGGGCTTGGTAGGTGAGAAGAGCCAGAAGGCGATGCACAGGCTGCCGATCCACTTGCCTGCTGCCCACCGCCAACCAGTTGACCAAGGGATGGCCGGCGAGGGTGCCGGCCATCAGGCTCTGACGCTGAACAGTATCTCCAGGGCTCCCCAGAGCGAAGTGGATTCCTCTTCAGGCAGCTCACCCTGGAAACGGCGCTGAAGAACGGGGAGACCAACGCCAGCCAGGACCTGGGCTCTGACAGCATGGCCAAGCGCCTGGGGTTTCCCCGTCCGTACCGCTTCGGGTGACGACTCCCGGCAGAATGCAGTCGATGCTGACACCGCCCCGGCCTACGCCCCGCGAGAGCACCGAGGCGATGGTGAGCAACATCGGCCGCGAGGTGATGGAGATCGAGCAGGCGATGGCCCGTTGCCACGGTAATGCGGTGGCGGAGCCCCGGGTCACGGGCACCTGGATGGCCCATCTGCTGGTCAGCAGCAACGAGCTGCTCCACAACCTGCTGATCGATACGGCCAAGCGGCCGCAGCGGATTAACGGTCCGGGGTGACGGGCCGGGTCCAGCGCCGGTAGAGCCAGATCCCGCCGCCCCCCCAGATCAGGCTCCAGAGGATGAAGGTGGCGGCCGTGCCGAGCTGGCCGCCCTCCAGGGAATAGACGCCGGCGTTGATCAGGCCGGCATCGATCAGCGAGCCACCGATGCCCCAGCCCAGCACCCAGGTGAACAGGAAGCCGATGGCCTGGAGGTTGCCGGTCATGGGAGCGGAAATGCAGCGGTGGCCATCAAAAACCCCCAGGCTTGCCGGGGGTGGTGGGCGGGTGAGCCGAGCAGGGGCTCAGAAGCAGAAGGGCAGGAACTGGGTACGGCAGGCGGCATAGCCATCCACCAGGGCGCCGAGGCCGATCTGGTGGGCGATGCCGAAGCCGGTGAGCCCTTCCACCACGATGCCGATCACGATGCCGAGCATGGCGGCGCGGCCGTTGAACCGTTCAGCGCGCTTGAGCTGCTCCATGTGGATCAGCTCCTCGGCGCGGTGCTGGAGCCACTGGTCGTTGGCGGGGGTGTTGGTCATGGGGTCCTGAGTTGGGTGGAAGATGGAAACCGTGTCAGTCAGCAGCGCGGCTTGGCTGGAGCAGGGCAAGAGTCAGCCAGGCGGCAAAGAAGAGGACCGCGAGAGTGCCGGTATTCATGGGTTGTTGAGGGGGGCGAGGTCGCTGGGGCGGCTGAGAACGAAGGCGGTCATGCCGGTGAGGACCACCACCAGGGCGACGACGGCAGCGATGGCGGCGGAGTAGTCGGTGCTCATGGCGATCAACCGAGCCCGATCTGCTGGAGGATGCCCTGGCCGGTGAGGAGCTCGGTGGCGAGGCCGATCACGAAGCCGAGCATGGCCAGGCGGCCATTCCAGGTTTCGGCGAATTCGACAAAGCCGAAGCGGGGAGCGGGATCAGCCATTTGTGTTTCAGTTCGTTACGTGGATTGTAACGCCATGTGAAGCGGCTGGGTCGTGGCGGTTTCCCGTATGGCGCCGCCAGCCGCGGGTTCTGGGACAGCTGAAAACACTCGACGAGAGCCGCTCCTTGCGCCAAGCCCACTGGACCTTTCAGCACCGAGGAACCAAGGCCCACAACCATGAAGCCCCCTTCATGAACCCCCTTTGCCCCCGGTCAGGAGCAGACATCAGGAGCGCGCTGACGACCCGGCCCCTGCTCCAACACTCTCAACGGATCCCTGACGTTCCTGGCGTGTCAGACCGTCGCCGTCCATTGCACCGCCCCAGGTGTCACCCCCGGCGGCTCCGCCCCCACAACCAAAGACACCCTGATCTGACGATCAACCGACCGCACAGCTGCGCCCCGCCCCCTCGGGCAGGCACCACGGCTGAGCAGGCAAAGGCCCGGGGCCAACGCTCCGGGCTTTGTTGTGCTGCATGAGTCAGAGCACCGGTGGCCCGATCCCCGTTCTGGTGAATGGCACCGGCATCAACCTGTTGGCGTTCCACGGCAGAAACCGCGTCTCCTGCGTGATGCACGCCCGATCGTCCATGGACCCAACAAGGTGATTACCTGGCCGATGCCCATGAAGAAGGGCGCCCCGTGTGGAGCGCCCTTGGGCCTGTTGCCGGATGGAGGACTCGCACATCCGGGCCGTGGCCTCTGATTCATTGATAGCCCCGCTGGTCTGCCCACGGCCATACGGCAAACCGGCTCTGCCCGATGCACCTCGAAGGCAGAAGGCCATGGGTGTTACGCCGCCAGCTCCAGCCACCACCCCGTGCCCACCCCTTCCACCATCCAGCGGCGCCCCCAGTTGCCCTCGGAATAGCGCTGGGCCCTGCCACTGCCGACCGCCGTGCGGGCATAGCCCCCGCCCACCAGGTCGGCCTCGCCGTTGGGGTCGTGCATCAGCACCGTGCGGGTGGCGGGATCCCAGCCGGTCACCAGGCTCCAGTGCCCGCCGCCGCGAGGTGCCGTGACGGGGCCGTGGTGGAGCCAGCCCACCGGGATCGGGAGGCCGAGCTGCAGCTGGGCGATGAGTTGCTCGATCCGACCGTCCTTGCGGAGTTCGGCCTGGATGCCCAGGCCCCGCAGGGTCTGGATCTGGGCGTTGGCCTCGGTGGTGTCACCGTGGCGCTGCAGCCGCGCCAGATAGCGGTCGTCCTGCTGCCCGCCTCCGGCCAGGCAGCCGGGTTTGAGGAAGGCGGCGGCCATGGCGCAGGTGGAGGAGAAGCACATGCGCAGGCCCTGGGCGGTGGCGCTGTCGCGCTGGCAGAAGTAGGGCACCGGTAGCTGAATCGAGCTGCTTGCAACCGGGCGAGCGGAGGTGATGGGGGCAGGCATGGGAGCCGGGCAGGAGACCCCTGAGGGTTCCGGGCCTGCTGCTGAGCCCTCACGGATTCCCAGATCCCCAGAGCCGAAAGCCGGCCCCGGAACCCTCAGAAGCACGACGCGATGAGGCCGCGATGGAATCCCGCCGGCTGGTGGTCTGGATCTCCGCCGGCATCCTGGGGTTCCAGGGCGGCACCCTGGCCCTCGATCTGATCAACTGCACCGTCCTCTCCTGGCTCTGGGTCGAGCGCCACGGGCTGGAGTCGGTAGGGGTGCCGCTGGTCTCCAGCCGCAGAGGTCGGGGTTCCGGTGCTCCACAACAGGCCACTGGAGCAGCGGCCGAGGGGGCTGGTCCAGCCGCCCTGAGCGCAGAGGATGAGCAGCGCCCCGACTCCCGCGTTTCAGCGGCGCCTCAGGGGTCTGGAGCGGCCCCGGTGGATCCGATGGGGGTGTTCTGCGAGCGCCCCCATGACCGGATCGATGCTGCTGTCGGCCAGGGGCTCACGATCCTCGCGGGTCTGGCGCTGGGGGGATCGGTGGGAAGGGTCGGCGGTAAACCTGAGCCATAGCTCGCGACCAAAGCGCCTAGTCCTCGGGTGGCACGGCCGGGACCGCAGGCCGCCCCAGGATCCGCGCCTTGGCAAGGGTCGGGCCTGGCTCGCCAGTGCTGTGTCGGGCGCTGTCGCGCCATTGGGGTGAGGCGAGCCCTTGACCTGCGGCGCGGTTGGGGGCGGGGTCCTGCGTCCCCTCAGCCATGGCCCCTGCCGAGTCCCATCTCGCTGCCCTCAGCTTCCCCAGCAGCAATGGCAAAACCGGGCCGATCGCCGTCTCCAGCACCAGCCGGCTCACCTGCCCCTCCTCCTGCTCCCTGGCCGGTGATCAGGGCTGCTATGCCGAGGCCGGCTTTCACACCCGGCTGCACTGGGATCGGCTCAGCGCCGGGCGAGTTGGCACCACAGCCGCAGCCTTCATTCAGCAGGTGGCGGCCCTGCCGGCCGGCGTCATGTTCCGCCACTGCGTCGCCGGTGATCAGTGGCCCGATCCGGTCGATCCGCTGCGCATCGATCAGGCCCTGCTGCTCCAGCTGGCCAAGGCCACGCGGCACCTGCGGGCGGCCTGGTCGTTCACCCACTTCCCCATGGGCCCCGCCAATCAGGCCACCCTGCGGCACGCCGCTGAGCGGGGCCTGGTGGTCAATGCATCCACCGAGTCCCGCTCCGCGGCAGCGGCCTTGGTGCGCCAGCGCATCCCGGCGGTCTGCGTCGTGCCTCTTGATGCCCCCGCGGTGCTCCGGCATGAGGGCGTGCGGTTCGTGGCCTGCCCGGCCACCAGGGCCGGCAGCCAGGTGCAGTGCAGCTCCTGCGGCGGCCGCTGGGGGTTACCGCTCTGCGCTAAGGCCGCTCGCTCGTTCGTGGTCACCTTCCCGGCCCATGGGGCGCGGGCGGTGGCAGCGGCCAGGCATTGCTGCTGAGGGTTTGTCCATCTGGGGACCGCTCTACACGGCAGGAGAAGATCCATTCCGCCTGCACCCGTCCAACCTGATCTGCATTGGTTAAATTCTGCTTGATACAAGAAGCCGGCCGATGTGTAGCACTCCAACGTGGAGACTTTACCCTTATTGAGATGAACTAAAGAGCCCATGCTGATGGACTGGTTGTAGCGGCTTGATGAGATCAACGAGTGCGAGGAGGTTTTCTCTCACGCTGAGACTGATCAGCCTGCTGAGCCGCTGAGCGATTGAGATTCTTGGCCATCCTCTCCGGCCTGGCTTATGTCTGGGGGCCCCAGCCGATGACAGAGCGGCCGACCCTGGCCATCCTGCGGATACGAACCAAGCAACGCCCAACCCAGGACTGAACCGCATGACCAACGCTGATCAGGCGAGCACGGCAATGCAACACTTTGATACGAAGGGGAAGCTTCCCTCGGCTACCACGATCGAGTTACAGAAGGCGCTGCGCCGTAGCCTGCCGTTTGAGGATCAGCGCGACTTCGAGGAGGCCCAGCGTGGCTTCATCGCGGCACCGGAGTACAAGCAGATCATGGCGGAAGCAGGCAATGTGGCCTGGGACATGGGCAGCTATGACTTTCTGCTGCGTGGTTTTGACAGCGTTTTCGACAGCATTCACCCCTCTCTGCAGCGGCAGGCTGTCTTGAATATGGCCTACGGGCTCTATGAAGTATTGCCCGATAAGATCTACCAGATACGAGGCTTTGATCTCGCCAACATGACCATCATCAAGGGCGAGACGGGTTGGATCCTGTTTGACGTGCTCACCTGCAAGGAGACCGCACGGGCCGCCCTCGATTTTGTCAATCAGCAGCTCGGCGAGAGGCCGGTTGTGGCGGTTGTGTATTCCCACAGCCACGTCGACCATTTCGGCGGTGTCCGTGGTGTCGTGTCAGAAGAGGATGTCAAGAATGGCAAGGTGCAGATTCTTGGCCCTGTTGAGTTCATGAAGCATGCGATTGCTGAGAATGTCTATACCGGTACGGCCATGACCAGACGTGCCTATTATCAATACGGCCTGCTGCTGCCACGCAGTCCCTACGGCCATGTCGACCAGTCGATCGGCAAGAACACGGCTGCCGGCAGGGTGGGGCTGATTGAACCCACGCGTAGCATTGAACAAGCCATTGAAGAGCTGACGATCGATGGCGTGCGGATGGTGTTCCAGAACACTCCCGGAACGGAAGCACCGTCAGAGATGAACACCTATTTCCCTGACTGGAAGGCGTTCTGGGCTGCCGAGAATATCTGTGGAACGATTCACAATATCTACACGCTCCGAGGTGCCCTTGTCAGAGATGCATTGGAGTGGTCCAAGAAGATCAGCGAAGCGCTCTACCTGTTTGGACTGGAGGCCGAGGTCATGTTTGCCTCTCACAGCTGGCCCCGTTGGGGGAATGAGCGCATTCAGGAGGTGATGCGCACTCAGCGTGATACCTACGCGCACCTGCATAACGAGGTGCTGCACCTTGCCAACAAGGGTGTCACGATCAATGAGATTCACAATGTCTATCAGCAACCGCAGAGTCTCAAGAGCCAGTGGGCAGCGCGCAGCTATCACGGCTCGGAAGAGCACAACAGCCGCGCCGTGATCAACCGCTATCTCGGCTATTGGGATGCCAATCCGGCCACCTTGATCCCTCTCTCCCCGGCTGATTCAGCGCCGCTGTACGTGGAGATGATGGGAGGAGCCGACCGGATCATCGCCAAGGGCCACCAGCTTGTTGAGCATGGCGACTATCTGAGTGCCAGCGAGATTCTCAACAAACTGGTCTATGCAGAACCGCAGAATCAGGAGGCTAAGGATCTCCTCGCTGATGCCTTTGAGCAGATCGGGTATCAGAAAGAAAGCCCCAGTCTGCGCAATAGTTTCCTGGCGGCAGCCTTTGAGCTGCGCCATGGCTTCCCGAGTGGAGCGACATCTCAGCCTGTCAATCCCGACACGGTGAAGGCGATGTCGACCGACCTTCTGCTCGACTTTCTCGGCATCCGGCTTGACACCCGCAAGGCAGAAGGGCTGGCCTTCGTGGTCAATCTCATGACACCTGACAACGGAGAACAGTTCATCCTGGAGTTGAGCAACTCAACCTTGACCAACAGCAAGGGATTCCAGAGCCCAACCGCTGATCTATCCATCGTCATCAACCGCAGCGATCTGGAGCTGATCATGTCCGGTCTTAGCACGTTCCCAGATCTGGCTGGAGAAGGGAAAGTCAAACTGGATGGCGATGCTTCGATCATTCAGAAGCTCCAAGACCTGCTGGTCCAGTTCAGCTCTGATTTCGAAATTCTGCCAGGCACGCTACCGGCCAGGCAACCACAGGCCAGCGATCGCGATCTGTTCGAGCAGCCTGAACCCTCCAGTTCGGCCGGTGGTTGATCAGCAACCTATCCACCGGTGGGGAACAGCGCCTGGATCTGCAGGCGGATGGTGACGGGGCCCAGCAGCTTGTCGCCAAGCTGCTCCGGTCGCACCATGTTCCAGAACCCCTGGAAGGAGGCATTGAAAGGCTGACTGCCGATGCGGAAGATCCGCCCGAATCCACCCCCGATCGGTACTGTCCAGCCCCTGCCGTTGCTGGCCGTCCAGTCCGACGTGATGATCGGAGAGCTGGCGATGTACCAGCCATTGGCAAGGTTGACGTTGATGAAGGGCTGAATGAGCATGGAGTTGACTTGTCGTCCACCCTCTCCTGCAAAGGACCAGATGTTGTTCGCCAGGATTCCAGCCACAAGAGCTCCTTGTGTGTAGACCGCAACGCCTGCTGGGCCAGCACTCCAGCGTTGCGTACTCAGTTGCACATCGGTGGCGGAGGGAATCACCAGGGTGGGGCCCAATCCGAACTGGAACCGGCTGGTGGTGCGGGGCACCAGAAATACGGTTGGGTTGATATCGCCGATGCCGATGATGTCCGAGCTGCCAGCCAGAGGTCGCTGGATCACGGGCACGATCGTGCGGCTGATCAGCAAAAAATCGTTGTTCAGTCGAAAGGGAACAACAGGCTGCACATTCCAGACATTCAGCGTGCGGTTGGCCTCGGCGGCTGGATCAACCGCCCTAGGCGCCCACTGGCTGGACGGTGTCGAGTTCCACTGAATCGGCAGGCTGATCAGATTCGCGACGGGGTTCTGGGCTTCCTTGGCGAGAGCTTCCGTGTTTCCCTCCCGGGCTTGCTGTTCCATGACAGGTTGCGAATCCGGGTTCATGGGAGGCTGAGCCTCCACGTTCTGACCCACGGTTGTCCCAGCGGACTTGTCGATGCCAGCTTCCGCGAGGCTGACAGGTCTCCATTCGAAACCTGCTCCGGGCGGCTTCGGCGTGGCTACTGCGGGTGCAATGGCCTGGGTACCCAGCAGCAAGGTGCACGCACAGCCCATGAAAAAGCCACGAACATCCATCAACGGGGCCATGCGTGCTTCTGCCGAGCGCCTGCATGATTACACGGCCAGGGCCTGGCATTGGGCTAAGGGGGATGGTTTGCGTTCACGCTGGCTGCAGCCGACGGGTGTCATCCGTGGTTGCTGGCGAATCGGCTGGGAGCATGCATGCCGGTGATGCTGCTTGTGGTCAACATTCCTCTGTGTTGCAGTTCTTTTGAGGCTTTTGGATCGCGATCATCACCATGATTCGGCTGTCCTGCACAGTTCTTCAGATCGATCAGCCGATGGAGCCCAGCTCCCGCTGCTGCCATTTCAGAAACAGGGTGGTGACGATCACCGTGATCAGCACATAGGCGAGGAGGCCGGGCACCAGTCCGGGCAGCCCCCTGCCGTAGGTCAGCGCCAGCTGGGCAGCCAGGCCCGTGTTCCGCATCCCCGTCACCAGGGCCACGGTGCGGCGCTCCAGCGGGTCCGATCCCGCCAGGACATAGCCGATCGCCAGGCTGAGCACGCTCAGGCCAGCCATCCCGGCCAGGCCCACCAGGTTCTGCTGCAGGAAGGGCAGCAGCTGGCGGCCGCTGAGCAGCAGCAGGGCCAGCATCATCAGGATCAGCAGCACGGTGGCCAGGCCCCCGAGGGCCCGGCTGCAGCGCCGCGCCAGCTCCGGCTGCCACTGCCCCAGCAACACCCCGGCGAGCACCGGCAGCACCTGCACCTTCAACACCTGGCCCGCCACCTGGCCCGGGCTGATCCCCCAGCTGACCAGCTCCCAGCCCCGCAGAGCGGCGCCGGAGCGGAAAATCACCTCCATCAGCGGAACCGTGACGATTGCCAGAAGTGCCGCGCTGCTCTGCAGGCGCGCCGCCAGCTCGGCCGTGCCGCCGCTGCTGCGCACTCGGAACAGGATCAGGGGGGCACTGGGACAGGCCAGCATCAGGGCCATGGCCACCCAGGCGGGCCGGCTCAGCAGGCCTTGCAGGGGCATCAGCACCAGGGTCAGCCCGGCCAGGGGCACCAGCACGCAGGTTCCAACCAGCACGCGCCCAAGGAAGGCGGGGCGATCCCTGAGCAGCAGGAAGCGGTAGGGCTTCAGCCCCAGGCCCAGGCTGAACATCAGGGTGACGATGGTGGCGGTGACCAGAACGCCGGCGACTTCGAACATGGCGATCAACCAATGGGGGAACCCAGGACCAGAAGCACAAACGCGATGATGCCGATGATCGTCAGGGAGACCGCCGTGAAGACGGTGATCGAGCGCTGATCGACATAGACGAAATCGACGCGCCGGATCAGGCGAAGGGTGCGCAGGTGCTGGCGGGTCGCCGCCGCCATCGCCAGGATCCCGACAAGCACGAAACCGATCGACACCAGACGCACGCTCAGTCCGGTGTGATCACTGCCTTGGAAACGGGTGGCCTTGATGGCGCCGATGATCCTGTCGAGTCCGAACCCGAAGCTGATCAGCGAGAGGCAGGTGCGGATCCAGGCCATCATCGTCCGCTCGGCGGCGGCCCGGTTGCGCTCCTTGGCCAGTTCGTTGGTGAGGTTCGCCATCTAGGCAGAAAGGGTCTCGGTGGTGGAACACTGCTGACGCTGCTGGAGCTGGGCCTCCTCGAACGTCATCTCCAGTTCGTCTTCGCGGCCCAGGAAGACGTGAGGGAGGTGCGGATCACAGCAATGACATCCAGCGCCTTGCCCTGGGTTCGAAGGGGAGCTGGGTAGCCTCCGTCACCGGCGACGCGACCTGACCTCCGACCGCCCGACGCTCTGGATCGAAACGAACGACATGGCCCGCACCCTCGGGGTTCATCGGGCCACACTCCAGCGGCTGAAGGGCCGTGGGTTCTTCAGGGATGGTCATCACTTCCGCAAGAAGAACCCCCTCAGTCCACGCTCCAACCTCCTCTGGCATGAGCAGCGCGTTCAGATGAGGATGCGCGCGGATTGACTCATCCGAGCCCTGCCGCCTTGAGCTTCAGGGCCATCGCGATCAGCTCGGGCGTGATGCCCTCAGGAAGGCCGCTCCCCGCTGATGGCTCGTGGACAGGGGCCCCTCGGCCTGTGGTGCGGCAGCAGCGCGCAGGGTGTGTCGCCGCTTCAGGGACTCCTTCTCCCGGCTCGAGGAGAGCCATCGCAGGTAGATGCGCTTGTGGACATCCACGCCGTGCCCCATCCAGCGGGCCATCTCCTCGTCAAAGGACTCGCCGGTCTCCGCTGAGGTGGCGCATCGGATGGCATAGGCATGGCACAGGTCGTAGGGCCTGCACCAGTCCATCCCTTCGCCCTCTGCCTTCGGTGCCCACAGCTTCTGGAGCCCCCCGCAGCTGGAACTCCTTGTAGAGGTAGTTCGAGACGGCTGTGTTGTTGATCGCGATCTGAACGCCCGACACTTCCTGCCAGCGCACCGGCCAGCGGCGGTTCAGTTCCCCGTGGAAGCGCCCCCAGTTGGCAGCGAGCTGGTAAGCGAGAGAGCCACCCGGACGGTGCAGGCGGGGCGAAGTGTCTGGCGGTCTTCGTGCGGAGGTCTCCGGGGATGGTCAGCCAGCCGTCCTCATCGATGCCCTCGGCATGCCAAAGCTCATGGGGCCGGAGACCGTAGGTGGCGATGGTGGCAAAGACCCATTGGAGGAAAGGCTCCAGCTGGTCCAGCCAGGCTTCCAGCTCGGCATCGGCAGGAATCACCCGGACCTTCTGACTGCTCGCCTTGCGGATTTTCTCGGCGGCTCCCTTTGGCCGGAGAGCCCTGAGCCGGCTGAGGCTTTCGCTCAGGTCAAGCACCCCTGCCTTGTTCATCTGGGAGAGGGTCTCGATCCGGCGGTTGAACTGGTGCAGCTTTTCGACCGGCGAGATCTCCAGCACCCAGTCCTCCAGCCGCCGGGCAGAGACCGGGCCGCTGAACCGGCCGATCACCTTCACCAGGTGGTTCACGGCGTGGACCCTGGAGCCCTCCTTGACGATGCGGGCCTCGATGTCCCGGCGGCAGAGGGTCGCGAGGGTGGCCCAGGTGAGGTTGGGAACAGCTTCCCCGGGAACTGCCTCCGCCTCGCTCGGCCAGCGCCCGCTCTCATGGGCCTTAAGGCAGCGATCACGGATCAGCGCCACATGGGCGTCATCGTCGTGGCGGTAGGGCTTGACGCTGAAGTCCCGGACCACCCTGCCGCCGAGGTACTCCCGCACATAGATGCAGTCGCTCCTAGGGATGCGGCGGATTCGGAAGCGGCAGCCCTTGACCCGCAGCTCATGGACGCACTGGTCCCAGGTGCTGAGCTTGCGGACGTTCCCCTGCGCCATCTCGGTCGATGGAAGCTTCGCGGAAGTTTGCCCAGACCCACGTCCGCTGACCAGCGCCTACAGGTGAACTCGTTCACTTGCTGACGCTGCAAACGGCCGCAACCGGCGACAAGTGGCGCGACCTGAGATGGCTACGCGACAGCCCGAGAACCTAGTCAGGGCAATAAAAAAGCCCCTGATTACAGGGGCGATGTGAGATGGCTCGGGGGAGACTTGAACTCCCGACCTTGGGGTTATGAATCCCACGCTCTAACCAGCTGAGCTACCGAGCCGCGGTGACCGAAGTGTAATCGATCACCGATTCGGGCCCGGGAGCGGCTTCAGGCCCTTGGTGGCAGGAACTGCAGCGGGTTCACGGCACCCCGTCCCGGAGGCAGGACCTCGAAGTGCAGGTGGGGGCCGGTGCTGCGACCGGTGCTGCCCATGCGGCTGATCGTCTGGCCCTGCTGCACTTCATCGCCGGCACGCACCAGCAGAGCGCTGTTGTGCGCATAGCGGGTGAGGCTGCCGTCCTCGTGGGTGATCTCCACGAGATAGCCGTAGCCGCCGTCATGCCAGCCGGAGAAGGTGACCCGGCCTCTCTGGGCGGCCACGATCGGCGTGCCGACACTGTTGGCGATGTCGATGCCCCGGTGCATGCGGCCCCAGCGCCAGCCGTAACCGGAGGTGAAAACTCCCTGGGCCGGCCACACCCAGGTGGTGGAGGCACGGCCGCCGAAGCGGGAACCCTCGGGCTGCTGGCGGAAACCGGGAAGCTCCGGCCAGCTGAGACCGCCGCTGCCGGTGGGACGAGCGGCGATCAGGCTGCGGGTGCGCACCGGCGCCGACTGGGCGAGGCGCACCTGGCTGCCCACCACCAGCCGAGCTGTTTCCAGACCGGGGTTGAGGCGCAGCAGCTCGGCCAGGGTGAGGCCGTAACGCTCGGCGATCTTCAGCAGGGTGTCGCCGAAACGAACCACACCGGAAGTGCCCCCGGCGGAGGCAACCTCAACGGGAGGTTCGGGCCGCAGAGCGCGCCCATCGAGGGCGTCGACCGCCTGGAGCTTCTCGGAGCGTTCCTTGGGCACGCTGAGCCAGTCGCCGCCTACGAACTGATGGTCTTCGTCGACGTCGTTGAGGCGAGCTAGACGGGTCTCGTCGACCTGGAGGCCTGAGGAGAGTTGCTCGATGCTCACCGGCTGCTTGACCTGCACCCAGACGCTGCGCGAGCCGGTGGGCAGGGAGGCGATGAGCGTGCCCGTCCCGGAAGCGCCTGCATCGTCATCGGCAAGGGCGGCCACCAGTGGAAGGGCGACAGCGGGGGCGGTGAGCAGTGCGGGCAGGATCCAGTGGCAAGGCTTCATGCAAAACAAGCAAAGAACAAAACCCGCGGAGAAGCCGCACATCCGCGGGTCGGCCAGAGAGTAGCGTCCGGATCCGGAGGTAGCAAGGCGATGGGTGCCATCCCGTAGGTCGTCCCCTCCCGGCCGTCATCGTGTCTGTGACGGTTTTTTGTGTGACCGGGACTACAGACAGGGGTGCTCCAGCTGGCGAAGGGCCTCGAACAGCACCACCCCCACAGACACCGACAGATTCAGGCTGCGCACGCCCCCGCGCCCCGAGATCACGGAGCAGGGCATCGGGATCGTGAGGCGCTCCTCGGCGGATGCCAGCGCCTCCGCAGGCAGGCCGTCACTCTCGCGGCCGAACAGCAGCCAGTCGTCGGGGGCGAAGGCGTAGCCGGTGTAGCTGCGGCTGGCCCGGCTGCTGAGGGCCACCAGCCGCCCGCCGTGCTGCTGCCGGGCCCGCAGAAACGCAGGGAGGCTGGCGTGGCGGTGGAGCCGCACCCACGGCCAGTAGTCGAGCCCGGCCCGCTTGAGCTGGCGATCACTGATCTCGAAGCCCAGGGGTTCGATCAGGTGCAGCTCACTGCCGGTGGCCGCGCAGGTGCGGGCCACGTTGCCGGTGTTCGGCGGAATCTCCGGCTGATAGAGAACAATCCTGGGCATGGCGGCTCAGGGCTGCGCCGGCAGGGGCTGACTGATCGCCAGCAGATCGATCACCCGGCCCTGCATCACCAGCCAGGCCCGGTCACAACGGCCGGTGAGCACCTGCTGCAGCCGGCCGAGCCGGTCGCGGAAACGCCCACCCGCCGCCGTGGCGGGCACCACGCCCCAGCCCGTCTCCTCACTCACCACCACCAGCGGCGCCTGGCAGGAGGCCATCGCCTGCAGGAGCGCCTCCCGCTGCCGCCTCCAGAGCTCCTCCTCCAGGTCGAGATGGGCCGCCACCCAGGTGCCCAGCGAATCAACCAGCCCCAGGCAGCCAGGATCCAGGCGATCGAGGGCCTGCGCCAGGGCTCCTTCCACCTCGCGGCACTCCCAGCTGGCCGGTCGGCGACGCCGGTGTCGCTCCAGTCGCCTCTGCCAGGCCACGTCCTCCGGCAGGAGGGGGCCCGTGGCGAGATACACCACCGGAAGACCGGCAGCGAGGGCCAGATGCTCGGCCCAGCGGCTCTTGCCGCTGCGGGCCGGACCGCTCACCAGGCTCAGCCTGGGAACGGGATCGCCACCGTCCTCAGCCACCGCTCTCAACCACCACCGTTCATGTTGCGCAGCGTGGCCACCGAGGAGGGCGAGACGCGGTTGAGATAACGGAAGATCCAGTACTTGAAGATCGTGGCCAGCACCACCGGGAAGGTGGCGATGAACAACATGATGAAATTCTCGCGGGCCGGCAGACCCAGGTGGTGCGCCACACCGCCGAGCAGAACCGTCCAGCCCTCAGGGCTGTGGAAGCCCACGAAGATGTCCGTGAACAGGATGATGGCGAAGGCCTTGGCGCTGTCGCTCAGCCCATAGACGAGCTCATCGATGAAGCCACGCAGCACCTGCAGATCCCGCTGGCCGAACACACAGACCAAGGCGAAGCCGATCAGGCCGCAGAGATCCGCCAGCACGTTCTTGATCGCTTCGGTGCTCTCCTCATCGGCTTCCGCCTTCAATTCGCGGGCCCTCTCGGTGAGCCGGGCATGCAGTTCCTCGCGGGTGGGCAGGGCCTCGTCCTTGAGCAGGGCGTCGAATTCGATCTCCGCCTGATAAGCGCGCAGCTTCTCGATCGCCCGTTCCTCGAGCTGGGGCTTGGGATAGGCAAGGATCGGGGCGTGGGGGGAAAAGCGGTTGACCAGAGGCCCCACCAGGTAGCTGCGGCTCACCTGCTGCAACAGGATCGGCACCAGGATCAGCAGCAGGAGAATTCGCAGCGACACCAGGGTGGAATCACGGCGCCGCCGAAAGCCCGCCACCACGTTCGCCTCGGCTTCCGGGTCGAGCTGCCGGCGCACCTGGTCGACCACACCCAGCAGGCTGCGGGGCAGCACCTCGGGCGAGCGGCTGATGCTCGGCAGAGGCTGGCGGTTCTGCTCGTAGCGGTTGACCACCGATTCGATCAGCTGCAGCTGGCGGAGCTCCTGGCCCGCCAGCTCCTTGCGGTAGGGCTCCACATGCTCCAGCGCCTGCCGGCACACCTGCAGGGCAGCCCGGAAGCGCCGCAGCACCTGGGCCTGCATGCCCTTGGGGAGGCGGAGCTCCAGCTCCGCACGCACCGGCCGATCGTTGTAGTGCTCGAGCTCGATGCTCTGGATCAGCAGCGCCGACTCGTAACCCCGCTCCAGGTCGTGGCTGAGGTCGAGGGTGCGGGCGCGGCCGAAGGCACCCATCCAATCGTTGAGACCCATGGAGGAAGGAGAGGGCGCGTCAGCGGGAGAAGACCCACCAGGTCAGCATCGGCACCACCGATCCCACCACCAGCAGCACCACCACCCAGGTGAAGGCGTTGCTGGAGGCGGTTTCCTCCTGGCTGGGGATGTTGGTCACCACCACAGGGGCCTCGGGGACATCCGGTTCTCCGGGATCTTCGCCCCCGTCGATCACCACGTCCAGCCGGGCCAGGGCATCGAGGGTGGCCTGGCGGTAGCGATCTCCCTCCTTCAGGGGCTGGGCCATAGTGGTACGTGCCGTGCTGCGCAGCAGTTCAGGCGGCAGCTGGCGCTCCAGGGGCGGTGAGGCCACGATCGCCGTGCCGCGGGTCTGACCGTCGATCAGCAGCAGCAGCAGCGGATCGCCACCGAGGCTGCCCTCCCCGGGTTCAGGGTTCCAGCGCTGGAGCAGCTGGCGACCGAGACTGTCCAGACTCACGCCGTAGTCGAGCCGGCTCACGGTGATCAGCCTGGCGTCGACGTGGTCTGCGGAGAAGCGCTCCAGTTTCTGCTCGATCTCACTGCGACCGGCCCGGCTCAGCACATCCGCTGTGTCGATCACCCGCTCCGCCGGCGCGGAGGCGGGCAGGTCGGCCGGGGTGAGCGCCTGTGCTGCCTGGACCGGAACCACAAGGGTGAGGATCAGCAAGGCCAGCAGCAGGGCCCGGCGGACCTGCCGGAGCATGGACGGAAAGGCCAAGAACGGAGCGCAGGTTCTTCCAGTCTGACGTCAGCTCGCCAGGCTGTCGCGGTGGAGGATGGCGATCACCTCCAGAATCTGTCGGGCCCGCTCGGGCCCCACCACCAGCTGTTCGGCCATCGCCGCCAGCAGGTCCTGCTCCTGGGGCTGCACCACGCGGTCGCAGTTAACGAGCTGGGCCGCCATCGCCAGGGCGGTTTCCTGCTGGGGCGCATTCAGGGCCGTCAGGGCCTCGCCAAGGAGCTGCTGCCAGCCCTGGCTGCGCAACCGCTGCAACAGCCCATCGAAGAGGGTGCCCATCTCCTCCTCGCTGGCCTGGCGATAGGGGTGGCGGCCCTCCAGCTGTTGGCGCAGGGCGTGAGCCTCCTGGCGGTCGAGGGTTCCGTCGCAGGCCACGGCGACCAGGGCGATGGCGGCGAAGGCCTCTCGGGGAGTCATGGGCACGCTGGGAAGACTGGGCCCATTGGAGCAGCACCGGGCCCTTCCGGCATCCTGGAAGCCGATCAACCCCACCGCCGGCTCCGATGGCCATGCCTGCACCCGCCCGCATCGTTGTTGGGCTGGGGGCTCTGGGGCTGCTTCTCACGGTGGTGAACCAGGCCACCGCGCCCGCCCTGGAGCCGCCTCTGGAGCGGGCCGCCGTGCTCGCCGGCATTCTCTCGGTGCTGCTGATGCTGGTGGGCGTGCTCGGTGAGCGGGTGCTGCCGGTGGATGCGGAACGAGCTGCCCTGGCGGGTCGTGAGGGTCTGGAGCTGAGCGAAGGGCTTCCTGCGCCGCTGGCACGGGAACTGGGCTGGGGCAGCACCCTGCTGCTCACGGCCACCCCCGCCGCCGTGGTGCTGGTGCTGTGGAACGGCCAGGCGGTGCTGCGTCGGGGGTTGCTGGCAGACACCGCCTATGTTCCCGGCCCGATCGCCGATCGGGCCCTAGCCACGGGGCGGGCGATCTCGCTGGTGGATCTACGGCTCTATCCGGGCCGCGACGAGTTCGACGGGCTGCTCGCCGGATTGCCCTCCGTGCTTGTGCATCCGATCGGAGAGCGGGGTCTGCTGCTGCTGGGCGGCTGGTCGGCCCGCTGTTTCAGCCGGGCCGATCTGCTCTGGGTGGAGGGCTGGAGCCGCCGCCTCAGCGAGGACTGGCCGAGCGGGCCGGACGGGCCCGGAAACGGCTGACCACCCGCCCACCGGGCGCGGAAACCTCGATCGTGCCCTCGTTGCCCAGTCGACCGCGCAGCCGCGTTCCCCGGGTCACCTGGTCGTTGCTGCTGCGGCGCAGTTCGAGCGGTCCATCAGCCTCCACGTCCTGGTTGCTCCAGTTCCACTGGCAGCGATCCGCCCGCAGGTTCTCGCCCGGCTGTTCCAGCCGGCAGTCGGAGGTGATGGTGGCTTGCTCCTTCTTCCCATCGACCTCCAGGCCCACGCCGCTGGCCCGCAGCTTGCCGCGACGGCCCTGGAAGGCTGCGTTGGTGGTCGCCCGCTCGGCGGCCAGATCCATGGCCACCTCCCCGCTGGTGAGAGCATTTTCCTCTACGGGATCCTCGAAGCGCACCGGGGCCCCGAGGGTGTAGCGCTGCTGGAGGGTGTTGCCCGAGAGGGAGCCGGCGATCAGCGACTGGGCCGGTCGGTCGGAAGGTCGACCGGTGGGGCGGCGGCTACCGCGCACCAGGCCCTGGGTCCTGAGCTCGCCGGTGCCCGGGTACCAGTCGGCCTTGTCCACCGTGATCAGGGTTTCCGGCGGGTCCGTCGGCAGCCCCCGGCGAGGATCGAAAGGACGGGCCCCGTGCTGCAGGCGCGGTCGACCCCGCAGTTCCAGCCGGCCCTTGTCGAACCGGAACAGGGCACGGCGAGCCGAGAGCCGGTTCTGGCGGTCGAAGGCCTCCGGAGCGCGATCGATGATCAGCCGGTCCCGGCGTGGCAGCCAGCGGGCGCGGGAGGCCCGGATCTGCAGGAGCTGATCGCCGAGGCGATCCACTCGGATCAGCCCCTCCAGCAGAATCGCCTCGCCGTCGTTGATCACCGTGCCGCGGGTGGCGGAAAGCCGATAGAGCGGTTGGCCGTTGGCGAAGATCACACCCTCGGGATCGCGGGCCTGGGCCACACGGCGGCGCAGGTCGTAGCGGGCTTCCGGGCTGCGCAGCTGCCAGGTGGGACGGCCCTGGAGATCCTGCTGGCGCAGGTCGAGGGAGCGGAACACGAAGGGGGGCGAGGGATCCTCGGTGGGTTTTGTTTGCTGCCGGCATCCGGCCGGGAGCAGCAGAAGCGGCAGCAGGAAACCGGCGGCCGTACGGCAGGGTGCCCGGCTCACAGGGGCCCGTCGAGCTCGAGCCGCTGCATCACCGGCTCCGGAGGCGGCAAGGGCGCCCCGATCGCCAGACGTCCCCAGCCGCGGGCCTCCTGCCAGCGGGAGCCATCCCCGTCCTCCCCGGGACCGGAGCTCAGCGGCTCCTGGCCCAGTTGCTCCAGCATCCGCGCCGACAGGTCGGGCAACAGCGGAGCGAGCAGCACCGCCACCCGCCGGGTCGCCTCCAGAACGGCGTAGAGATCAGCCCCCACAGCACCAGCCATGCCCTCGAGCTTCATTGTTTTCCAGGGCGCCTGATCGTTGAGGAAACCGTTGGCGCTGATGGCCAGCTGCAGCGCCGCCTCGGCGGCGGAGCGGAAATCGAGTTCCTGCATCGCCGCGTCGTAGCGGGCATCAGCCTCGTCGGCCAGTCGCGCCAGCGGATGGCTCGGATCGCCCACGTCACCGGCGGGGGGCACCGAAGCCTCGAACCACTTGCGGGCCATCGACGACGTGCGGTTCAGCAGGTTGCCGATGGTGTTGGCCAGGTCGTTGTTGACCAGATCCACGAAGCGCTGCTGCTGGAAATCACCGTCGTCACCGAAGGGGATGTCCCGCAGCAGGTACCAGCGCACGGCATCGCGGCCACAGAGTTCCAGCAGCCGCTCCGGATCGAGCACGTTGCCGAGAGACTTGCCCATCTTCTGGCCTTCGCGGGTGAGGAAGCCATGGCCGAACACCCGCTCGGGTAGCGGCAGCCCCGCCGAGAGCAGCATCGCCGGCCAGAAGACGGCGTGGAAACGCAGGATGTCCTTGCCGATCACGTGCAGGCTGGCGGGCCATCCCCGCGCCACCGCCCGCTCGAGATCAGCGGGATCCTCAGGTTCGAGCAGGGCCGAGAGGTAGCCGAGCAGGGCGTCGAACCACACGTAGAAGGTGTGGCCCGGATACCCCGGCACGGCGATGCCCCAGGGCAGGTCGACGCGGGAGATCGAGAAGTCGCGCAGGCCGCTGGCCACGAAGTTCTCCACCTCCCGCCGCCTGGACGCCGGGGCGATGAATCCCGGTCGGGCCACCAGCTCCTCGATGGCGCTCTGGTACCGGGAGAGGCGGAAGAACAGGTTCACCTCGTCGCGCCATTCCAGCGGCTTGCGATGGATCGGACATTCCGGATCGTCGGCCTCGTGGGGGTCGTCCTTGAACTCCTCGCAGGCCACGCAGTACCAGCCCTGCTGCCGGCCCTCCACCACATCGCCGCTGGCGCGCACCCGCTCGAAGAACTGAGCCACGATCGCAGCGTGGCGGGGATGGGTGGTGCGGATGAAGCGGTCGTTGCCGATGTGCCAGCGCCGCCAGAGATCGAGGTACTGGTCGCTCACCCGGTCGCAGTGGGCCTGGGGGGTGAGGCCGGCCGCCTCGGCGGTGCGCTGGATCTTCAGTCCGTGCTCGTCGCAGCCGGTGATGAACAGCACGGTTTCGCCGCACAGGCGGCGATGTCGGGCGATCGCATCGCAGGCCAGCGTGGTGTAGGTGCTGCCGAGATGCGGCCGGTCGTTGACGTAATAGAGCGGAGTCGTGAGCGTGGTGGTCAAGGCTCTCGATCGGGGCGCGGGTGACGGGCTCTTACGGGTGCCTTTCGACCCTGCCCCGCGGGCCGGATCCTACCCATGGGCCGCCTGCCGCCATGCCGTCCACCGACCTGCGCCGTCGCCGTCTCTGGCTGGCCGCCCTCCACCATCTGGCGATCGCCGACGGCGACTTCTCCGCCCAGGAAGTGACGCTGCTGGAGGAGGAACTGCGGCGCGAGCTTCCCGGCGTCGAGTGGGACGACCTGCACCTGCCGGGTGCCGAGGCCCTGGCCCACCGATTCGTACCCGGCAGCCCGCTGGCGGAGGAGTTCCTGCGCACGGCCACCGTGGTGGCCCTCGCCGATGGCTGCATCAGCCCGATCGAGCGGGAACTGCTTCAGCACTGGAGCGCTGTGCTGCAGGTGGGCCAGGAGGCCTTGGCGGAGCTCCACCCCCAGCGACTGGGCTGTGATACCGAGAGCGACCCGGGCCTGCTGAACGGGCTGCGGCGCTGGCTCGACGAGATCGATCCCACGGATCCGGCCGTGGCCCGTTTCCTGGTGCGGCTGATCCCGGCCCAGTGCCCCTTCGAGCGTGATGTGACCCTGTTCGGTCGGAAGGTGGTGCACATTCCGCCGATGTGCAAGATCAATCCGCTGTATGAACAGCTGGTGGCCCTGCGCTTCCGTTGCCTCTGCCGGCTGGCGGAGATCGAGGACAGCGGCACCCCCTGAGGCCAGTGTTCGTCAGCCGGCACCGCTGAGGGGCGATCCTGGGCCCGTCGCTCGCTCCCCGATGGCCGTTCCCCACGAGGCAAACCCCGGCGTTCTGGTGTGGGGGGGCGGCAGCGGCGGGGTGGCCGCCGCCCTGCAGGCGGCGCGCTCCGGCGCCGACACCCTGCTGCTCACCCCGGGGCCCTGGCTGGGCGGCATGGTGAGCGCAGCGGGGGTCTGCGCCCCGGATGGCAACGAGCTCAGCCCCTGGCAGACCGGCCTCTGGGGGGCCCTGCTGCGGGCCCTGGCCGCCGCTGAGCCCACCGGGCTCGATCAGAACTGGGTGAGCTGCTTCGGCTACCGGCCCGCCACTGCTGAAACGATCCTGCGGCAGTGGGTGGCGGCGGAAGCGCGGCTGCAGTGGTGGCCGCTCTGCCGGTTGCGGGAGGCCCAGCGCAGCGGCGACCGGCTCACGGCCCTCACGGTGGAGCGCGCGGGCGAGTCCTGGACCCTGCGGACGCAGCTGGTGATCGACGGCAGCGACCGGGGGGATCTGTTTCCCCTGGCCGAGGCGGCCTTCGACCTGGGCTGGGAGTCGCAGGAGCGCTACGGGGAACCCTCGGCCCCACCCGCGGCCGATCTCGCCAGCGATCCCTTCTTCCGGCGTCAGGCGGTGCAGTCGCCCACCTGGGTGGTGATGGGACAGCTGGCGGAGGAGCCGCCCGCCTTCCCCACCGATGCACGCCCGGCTCTGCCCGCACCCTTCACCGGCGCCGCCGATGCCTTCGGCCTGGAGCGCACCCTCACCTACGGCCGCCTGCCCGGCGGGCTGGTGATGCTGAACTGGCCCCTGCGCGGCAACGACTGGCACGAGGGCCTGGAGCGCGCCTTCGCCGGCGATCGCCTGGCCGAGGAGGCTCTGGGGCGGCAGATGCGCGACCACAGCCAGGCCTTCGCCCATGCCCTCGAGCAGGCCAGCAACGGCTGGCTGCAGCCCGGATCCGCCTTCCCCACGGCCGACGAGGCGGGCGCAGGCGCTCTGGTGGGCGGCGAACCCTTCGCCCTGATGCCCTACTGGCGCGAGGGTCGGCGGCTGGTGGGCCTGGAGCGGGTGGTGGAGCAGCAGCTGCTTCCCAGCGGCCCCGGCGCCTGCATCGCCCCGTTGCCGCTCGGCCCTGAGGGCGCCACGACCGCCATCGCGGTGGGCAACTACGCCCACGATCACCACTACCCCGGTCCCGACTGGCCCCTGGCGCCGAAGATCTGCCACTGGGGCGGCCGCTGGAGCGGCACCCCCTTCACCCTGCCCTACGGCGCTCTGGTGAGCCGCACGGTGGTGAACCTGTTCGCCGCCGACAAGTGCCTGAGCGTGAGTCACATGGCCAATGGCGCTACCCGGCTCCAGCCGTTGGTGCTCAACCTCGGCCAGGCGGCCGGTCTGGCGGCCGCCCTCTGTCTTCGGGACGGTCTGCTGCCGGCCGATCTGCCGGTGCTCCGGCTTCAGCATGCCCTGGTCGACGACCCGCTGGCACCGGCCGCTCCGGTTCCCCTCTGGACGACCCCCTGGCACCACCCCCGCTGGCGGGAACGGCTGCGAGCTGTGCTCGCCGATCCCACCCAGCTGGATGCCTGCGGCGTGCCGATGGGCTGCGCGAGCGTGGAGGATCCCTTCCGCGCCCCTCAGGAGCCGCACGAGCAGCAGTTTGAAGGGGAGCTTCTGGTGGACGGCAGCGGTGGCTACCGCCTTGCCGCTCCCGGCGCGCCGGATGGGGAGGCCTGGCCGCTGATCACCCTGGAGCCGGCTCTGCATCAGTGGCTGGGAAGCCAGGAGGCGGATCGCACCGTGCGCCTGATCGGTTGCGCCAACCCCTGGGGGCCCTGGCTGCGGGTGTCACGGCTGGCGGCTTAGGCCCCCGCCTCCAGGCGCAGGCGATCGCGCAGCGGATCCACCTCCCGCACCCGCACCAGCAGCGCATCGCCGGGGGTGCTGCGGGCCGGGCAGAGAGCAGGAAGGTCGAGGGACAGATCCTCCAGGTGCACCAGGCCCAGCCGGTCCTGCTCCCGCAGCCAGCGCAGGAACAGGCCGTTCCACTGGGGTGCCGCCTGCTGCTGGAACCACACCTGCTGCCAGTGGCGCTGGTCGTCGCGGGAGATCTGGATGCCCTGGCGCAGGGGCCCTTCCAGCTCCGCCAGCAGCGGCTCCAGCTCCGCCTCGCTCAGCAGATCACCTCCGCCCCGCTGGCCCAGGATCTGGCGCCACACCACCAGATCGCCATAGCGACGGATCGGCGAGGTGGCCTGCACGTAGGCCTCCAGCCCCAGGCTGAAGTGGGGGGCCGGGCGGAAGCCCATGTGCCCGCGGCTGAGGCAGCGCCGGATGGCGGCGTGGCGCACAGGACCCGGCGGCAGGGGCTCGAGCTTCTGCTCCGATGGGAGTGGGGCGGCGGGCTGGCTGCGGTAGGGAAGGGCCAGGGCATGGCGACGGCCGTGCTCTGCCACCACCGCCCCGGCCAGGATCATCGCCTCGGCCACCAGCTGGCGGGAGGCGGAGGGCTCGATGATCTCCAGCTCGGCCCGCGGCTCCTGCCCGTCGCCGTACTCGCGGCAGCGGATGCGGCCCTCGGGCTGGTCGAGCTGCAAGGCGCCCTGCCGCAGCCGCCAGCTGCGGCGCAGCAGCAGCAGCCGGTGCAGATCGAGCAGATCCGCCTCCTGGGGCGGGGCCAGCTCGATCAGCTCATCGGCGTCGGTGTAGGCGAGGCGATAGGAGGGCTTGATCCAGGTGCGCTCCAGCTGGGCTTCGGCCACCGCACCTTCGGCATCGAGCACCACCGCCAGACTCCAGGCGGCGCAGCGCCGGCCGCTGCGCAGGCTCAGGGGGCCGGTGCTGCGCACCCGCGGGTACATCGGCCGGGGGCCCCGGGCCAGGTCGCGGCTGGAGGCGCGGCGGCGGGCCTCCAGATCCAGGGGGCTGCCGGCCTCGATCAGCCGGTTCGGATCGGCGATGTGGATCCAGATCCGCTGGCGGCCATCGGCGAGGGTCTCCAGCGCCAGGCCGTCGTCGATGTCGGCGGTGTCGTCGTCGTCGATGGTGACCGTGTGCAGGCCGGTGCGATCCACCCGCTCCGCGTCGCCGGGCCGGGGCTCGTCGGCGGTGGCCGCTAGGGCCTGCGCTTCGGCTTCGAGAGCAGAGGAAAATCCCTGCTCCCAGGTGGTGGCCTCCAGGGAGGGCAGGTGGTGGCGCTCCCACTGGCCCAGATCCACCAGCAGATGGCGAAGGTCCGCCGGCTCGGCGCCACAGTGGGCGCCCTGCAGCGCCTGCCGCAGGGCGGCGGGCAGGGGCTCCTGGTCGTCGCCGGCGGCATGGCGGCGCAGGAGCGCCAGTTCCTGCCGTTCCACCGTCCCCAGCGACTCGGCGACCAGGGGCTGGCGCTCGCGCAGGGCCCGATGCCAGGCGTGCTGGCGCTCCTCCGCCAGCTCGCGGAGCCGCCGCTCCCTCCTCAGGCGGCGCACCTCGGCCAGGGGACGGGGCTCGAGCAGGCCGTGGCGGAAGCGGAACAGAGGCTGGGAGCCCGCCAGCCAGATCCACACGGCGGCCCGCTGGGCCGGATCAGCTCCGTCACCGATCAGATCGACGAAGGCGCTCAGGGTCAGGGCGGCGGCGTCAGGATCGGCCTGCAGCAGCAGCCAGGCCGCCCCGTACTCCCGTGCGGGGAAGGAGGCACCGGCGATGCGGGCGGCATCCAGCCGCCAGGGCTCGTGATCCAGCCGGGAGGGACAGGCCCGATCGCCCGGCAGGACAGCCAGCAGGGTGAGCTCGCGAAGCGGGAGCTGCTGCGGCCGGCCATCGAAGCCCACCGCCAGGCTGGCGCGGCTGCCCTTGAGGGCCAGCACCACCGCCAGCCGGGGGCCGCGGGATTCGACCACACCGACGAGATCGCCGGGGCCGATCGCAGCGGCAGCCGCGGGAGGCAACTCAGCCTTCGGGGTTCACGAAGGGAAGCAGGGCCACGATGCGGGCGCGCTTCACGGCATTGGTGAGATCGCGCTGCTGCTTGGCGGTGAGGCCGGTGAGACGGCGGGGCAGGATCTTGCCGCGCTCGGTGATGAATTTCTTCAGCAGATCGACGTCCTTGTAATCGATCGGATCACCGGGTTTGATCGGCGAAAGACGCTTCTTGAAAAAGGAACTGGCCATGGGGGAGCGAGGGAAAACGAAGAGGGGTTCTGCGACTGCACAAGGGAACGGGTGGCCTCAGGCCGCCGCGCTCACTTGATCTCCTTGTGAACCGTGGAAGAGTTGCAGTGGGGGCAGAACTTCTTGAGTTCCAGCCGTTCGGTGGTGTTGCGGCGGTTCTTCTGGGTGGTGTAGCGAGACACGCCAGGAGACCGCTTGGCGGGGTTGGACCGGCATTCAGTGCACTCGAGGGTGACAACGAGCCGGACGCCCTTGTTCTTTGCCATGGAAGGACGTTGCGCCGCGAAAGCGAAGCGAGAGGACAATCGTCCACCTTACCTGGTGGCCTTCCCCCCGATTCCGTGGGACGAAGGGCAATGAGCGAAGGGGGTGCCGCTGAGGCAGCGAACCCTGGAAATCTAGGATCAGCCGCTGTTCTGGTCTGGATCGATGCGGGTCTCGCTCCGATGGCTTGAGGAGCTGGTGCAGGTCGAGGCCCCGGCCCTGGTGCCTGACGCGCTGGCGGAGCGGCTGTCGATCGCCGGCTTCGAGGTGGAGGCGATCGAGGATCTTTCGGCTCGTGCCGCCGGCGTGGTAGTGGGATTCGTGCAACAGCGGGACCCCCATCCCGATGCCGACAAGCTGAGCGTGTGCCGGGTGAACGTGGGAGCGGCCGAGCCCCTTCAGATCGTCTGCGGTGCCGCCAACGTGAAGGCAGGCATCCACGTGCCGGTGGCACTGGTGGGCACCACGCTGCCGGCCGTCGGCCTCACGATCAAGCCGGCCGAACTGCGCGGCGTGGCCAGCAGCGGCATGATCTGCTCCCTGCAGGAGCTCGGTCTCGCCGAGACGTCCGAGGGCATCGCCATCCTCGATGAGCTGCTGGAGGCGGTGCCGCCCCTGGGCACCCCGGTGGGGCCCAGCTTCGCTCTCGACGACCAGGTGCTGGAGCTGGCGATCACCGCCAACCGCCCGGACGGGCTCTCGATGCAGGGCATCGCCCGCGAGGTGGCGGCCCTGAATGGCGGCCGTACCCGTTTCCCGGTGGTGAGTGAGGCCGCCCCGGCCACGCCGCTGGAGGTGAGCCCCGAATCGCGGGCGGCGATCGAGGCGGGTGGCCTGTTCAGCGTCACCGCCCTGAGCGGTCTGAAGGTGGCTCCATCCCCGGCCTGGTTGCGACAGCGTCTGGAGAGGGCCGGGGTTCGGGCGATCAACAACGTGGTGGACATCACCAACCTGGTGATGTTGGAAACCGGCCAGCCGCTCCACGCCTTTGATCGAGAGGCCCTCGCCCGCCTGAGCGGCGGCGACGCCGCCGAACCCGGCCGGCTCGGTCTGCGCCAGGCCCGCAGCGGCGAACGGCTCACCACCCTCGACGGCGAGGAGCGCACCCTCGAGGAGGAGGCCTTGGTGGTGACCTACGCCGATGAGCCGATCGCCCTGGCCGGGGTGATGGGCGGCCAGGGGGAGGCGGTGAACGCGTCCACCAGCTCCATCTGGCTGGAAGCCGCGGTGTTCGCACCCCAGGCGGTGCGCCGTTCCGCCCGCAGCGTGGCCCTGCGCACGGAAGCCAGCAGCCGCTTCGAGAAGGGGTTGCCCCCCGAGGCCTCCCTGGCCGCCTCCGACCGGGCCGTGGCCCTGCTGGTAGAGCTGGCTGGCGCCCGGGTGGAGGGCCGCTGGGCCCATCAGCGGCCGGGCACCGGCCGCGAACCCCTGCCCCTGCGCCGCGATGCCCTCCACAACCTGCTGGGTCCGGTGGTGGTGGATGGCGAGGAGGAGGATCTGGCCGACGAGCGGATCGAGGCCACCCTCGAGGCCCTGGGCTGCAGGCTGGAGAGCGACGAGGAGCTGGAGGGCTGGCGGGTGACCGTGCCCCCCTCCCGGGCGATGGATCTGCAGCGGGAGGTGGATCTGATCGAGGAGGTGGCCCGCCTGGTGGGCTACGACCACTTCGCCGCCCATCTGCCCGACCCGCTTGTGCCCGGGGGCCTGGAGCCGGCCCAGCAGGCCGAGCGCCGGCTGCGGCGCGGGCTGTGCGCGGCGGGCCTGCAGGAGACCTGCCACTTCTCCCTGGTGGAGCGGGGCGACGGGCGCGTTCCCCTGGCCAACCCCCTGCTGGCGGACTACGGCCACCTGCGCGACAACCTGCACGAGGAACTGCTGCAGGCGGCCCGCCGCAACCTGCAGGCCTCCCAGCCCGGCTTCTGGGGCTTCGAGATCGGCCACGTGTTCGAGGCCGCCAGTGAGGGAGGCGCCCCCGTGGAGCGCCCGCTGCTGGTGGGTGTGATCTGCGGTGAGCGCCGCGGTGAGCGCTGGACCAGCAGCGGCAAGCCCCGCCACCCCGACTACTACGAGGCCCGGGGGGTGCTGCAGGCCGCCCTCGATCCCCTGCGGCTTCCCGTGGAGGATCGGCCTTCCACCACCCACGAGCTGCTCCATCCCGGTCGGGCGGCGGACCTGGCGATCGAGGGCCGGCCGGCGGGCTGGTTCGGCCAGCTCCACCCCGCCCTGGCGGAGGCGTTGGATCTGCCGGCGGCCACCTATCTCTTCCAGCTCGACCTGCCCCCGCTGCTCACGGCCGCCACCCGCCGCAACCGCTGGCAGCCGGCCTTCGCCCCCTTCCCCACCGTGCCCGCCTCCGAGCGCGACCTGGCCCTGGTGGTGCCCAGCGGCGTGAGCGCCGCCAGCCTGCTGAGCGCCATCCGCAAGGCCGGCAAGCCGCTGCTGGAGCAGGCCGAACTGGTGGATCGCTTCGAGGGCAGCCAGGTGGGCGAGGGGTTCTGCAGCCAGGCCTTCCGCCTGCGCTACCGCGACCCGGCCCGCACCCTCACCGACGAGGTGGTGGAGGACGCCCACCAGAAGGTGCGGCAGGCGCTGGAGAAGCAGTTCAAGGCCCAGCTGCGCAGCTGAGCACCGCCAGGGTCTCCACGTGACTGGTGTTGGGGAACAGGTCCAGGGCCTGCACCCAGCGCAGGTCGTAGAGACCTGCGGCGCACAGGCGCCCGAGATCCCTGGCGAGGGTGGACGGATCACAGCTGAGATAGGCCAGCCGCTGCGGGCGGGCCTCCAGGATCGCGGCCAGGGAACCGGCATCGAGCCCCTTGCGGGGTGGGTCCACGAACAGGGCGGTGGCGTCGCTCAGCCGTTCGGCCAGCACCTGGGCCACGTCGTGGCATTCGAAGCCGGCCCGGTCCGCCAGGCCATTGGCGGCGGCGTTGTGGCGGGCCAGGTCCACCGCGCCGGGATGCTGCTCCACCCCCTGCACCCGCCAGCCGGCGGCAGCCAGGGGCAGGGAATAGGTGCCGATGCCGCAGTAGGCATCCACCAGCCGGCCTTTGGCGGCACCGAAGGCCTCGATCAGCCAGGGCACCACCCGCTCCGCCTGCTGGGTGTGCACCTGGAAGAAGGTGTCGGCGGCGATGCGGTACTCCAGTCCGGCGAAGGATTCGTTCAGCCAGCTGCGGCCGATCAAGGTGTCGGTGCGGGCACCCATCAGCTGATTGGTGGCCTCTGGTTGCAGGTTGAGGTCCACCCCCACCACCTCGTCCCAGCGGGAGAACCACTCCTGGGCAAGCTCCTGCAGCCCCGGCAGGTCCCGCTGGCTGGCGATCAGGGTGATCAGCACCTCGCCGCTGTGCTGGCCCACCCGCAGCCCGAGATGGCGCAGGCCGCCGCTGTGGCCGTGCCGGTCCACCGGCCAGCCGCTGGCCTCCAGATCCGACTTGATCGGCTGGATCAGCCGATCGATCCTCGGATCGTGAACCGGACACTGGTTCATGTTCACGATCTGGTGGGTGCCGCGGCGGTAGTAGCCGGCCCGAAGCACGCCCTCCTCGGTGCGCTCGAGGGGGATCAGGGCGCGATTGCGGGTTCCCAGGGCAGGAACGGAAGGGGCGAAGGGCCGCATCACCCCCGGATCCAGGCCGGCGATGCGCTGCAGGGCGGCGGCCACCGTGGCCTGCTTCCAGGTCGCCTCGGCGCCGTCGTCGAAGGCCTGCAGGCTGCAGCCGCCGCAGTGATCCGAAAGGATGCAGGGAGGCCGGCGACGCTGGGGGGAGGGCTCGGCCACCGCCAGCAGCTCCCCGTGCCAGTGGCCGCGGGCGCGTCGATAGAGGCGCACCCGCAGCTGATCGCCCGGCAGGCCCCCGGCCACGAACACCACCTGGCCGTCGATCCGGCCGATCCCCCGCCCGTCATGGCTGAGGTCGTCGATCCGCAGATCGACCCGTTCACCCACCGCCGCCATCCACGTTCCGCCGCCTATCTCGGACCCTATCGCCCGTGGGGATCGTGCAAAGGGGCGTTACACCTTGGCCGCCGGCGGCAGGTGTTGCCCGGAGAGGCTCGATAGGATGTCCCTGTCTGTGGTCGCTTCCATGAGCGTCGTTCGCGATCTGATCCTCCAGGCCGATGATCAGCTGCGGTATCCCACCGGTGGCGAGCTGCGCTCGATGGTGGAGTTCCTCAGTGGAGGTTCTCGACGCCTGTCGGTTGTGAGGGCCCTCACCGAGAACGAGAAGAAGATCGTGGATGAGGCCGCCAAGCAGCTGTTCACCCGCAAGCCGGAATACGTGGCCCCCGGTGGCAACGCCTTCGGCCAGAAGCAGCGGGCCCAGTGCCTCCGTGACTTCAGCTGGTATCTGCGGCTGGTCACCTACGGCGTGCTGGCCGGCAGCACCGAGATGATCCAACAGATCGGCCTGGTCGGTGCCCGCGAGATGTACAACAGCCTCGGCGTGCCGATGCCCGGCATGGTGGAGGCCATGCGCACCCTCAAGGAGGCCTCCCTCGCCCTGCTCGGCGGCGACCAGGCGGCCCTGGCCGCCCCCTACTTCGACTATCTGATCCAGGGGCTGCAGACCACCACCTGAAGCGAGCCCGCTGGATCACCCAGGCTGATGCACCGAGCCCATGACCCGATCACCCAGGTGGTCGGGTTTTTTGTTGGCGTGAAGGCGTCGAGGCAGATGCCCAGGGAGCTGAGCGACTGATTGATCTCAGCTTTCTCGGCTAGATGGAGCTTCGGGACCCGTAATGCGTCCTGAGTGAGATACGTGCTCCACCTGGTCTGCGGGTCCGCTCGGGTTCGAGAAGTGGATGGGCTGATGGAGCAGGCAGACGGCGCTCTCGTTCGACGAGCAGGGATCTCTCTGGCGACAGACCTGGCAATCAGCCCGAGCAGGCCGATGGGCCGTTCCCCGCAATCCGAGCGCCCAGAGCGTCGGGGTTGTCATGGCGATGAACTGGCGCGGAGGGGGACGTTGGAGCAGGACGATTGATGAATCTCAGTTATCTCGGATGTGTAGAAGAACGGGATCCATTCTGTGTCACGGATGAGATGCGTGGTCTGCCAGGTTGAGCTTCTGGTTCCGCACGAGATCGAGGGGTGCATGCGCTGATGGAGCAGGCAGACCGCGTCAGCCCTCGACGAGCTGGAATGGTTCGACCGACGAAGCTGGCATCCTTCGGGTACAGGCGTCGGATTCACTCATCGCATTCGAGACGCGGTACTGGTCGCGGCAAAACTCTCAGGTGAGATCTGTGCGTCGCAAAGATGGGTGTGGCGGTTCTTGCCCCTGTCGCTCGACCTGCGCCCTGGTGTGCTCCTCCAACCGTGCTCGAGACCCTTCCGGTATGCGTACCTGTGTCTAAAGCAGGTACGCAAGGGACATTGGTCGTGCTCTGGCTTGCATTCTCACGGACTTATCACGGGTCTGGACATGTCCAAAACGGCTGTTGGACAGCCTTTGCGGGCGAGATCCTCCGTCCGGGAGGCTCAACCCCGGGCCCAGGAGACTCCATGCCTGGCTCAAGACGACCTCGGGAGAAAAGGGGAACGGGGGGCCCTGACGCCGCCCGTGAGATCACGAGTTTTTTGAAGATTCCTTTGTCCGGGTGTCTCAGATCAGACTTGTTAGTGGTCTTGGATTGCGTGGCATCTGAGAGGGCTGAGATACACCGGGTTGCGATGGGCATGGGCGCGCCGGCCCGCCGGCCAGGGGTGGGCCATGGATCCTGATCCGCCAAAGGGCTCAGCAGTGGCGGGGGGCGCAGCGGTTCGCGGCTTGGCAGGTTCATCTGTCGCATCTGGGCCGCAGAACGGGTCCAACGATGAGCCTCAGGTGGTATGAGCGTTCAGTTGTCGCGTTCCTTTTGTCGGTAGAGCTCCTTGAGGAGTTGGTAAGCCTCGTTCACCCGGCGCATCGCCTCCTCCGAGCCGCCCGAATCCGGGTGGTGGCTCAGGGCCATCTGGCGGTAGGCCTCCCGGATCTGGGCCAGAGTGAGTCGTTGGCCTGGATCGGTGGGCAGTTGCAGCAGCCGAAGCGCCCCCTGCAGGGTCATCGTGTGCTCCAGCGTCTGGAAGGAGGTTCCCCGGCGCCGCCGGCGGAAGCGCTGCACGAAGCGTCTCACCAGGGTCGGGATCCGCAGGCTGAGGGTGGAACCACTGAACGGATCTTCGAGCAACCCGGCCGTCACCATCACCCGTTCGAAACTGGGAGGCCCATCTCCCCACTGGGGCACCAGTTCGTTCATCAGCCGGCAGGCGGCCGACCAGGTGAAGCTTCGGCCCTCGCTGGCATCGGAGCTGGGCCAGATGTCCTGGGCCAGCCAAACCATCGCGGCTTCCAGCACCGCTTCGTTCGCCGGCTTGCCATAGAGGCCCTGCCAGTGTTCCCGCACCACCGCGATCGCCTCCTCCACCCTTTCCGCTGACAGAGGGGGAAGAGGCCCCACCGATGCCGGCGTCCTCGGCCGATCGGGAGCCGGGGTGCGCAGGCTGCGCCGGAGCTGGCGCGTGTTCTTGCGGACAAAGCCCGGCAGGTCGATCCCACCGCCTCCAGCCGATCCTGACGAACGCAGGGGCTCCCGCTCGCTGGGCAGGGTCGGCCCGCGATCGAACTCCACCTCCAGGTGCTCCAGGGCTCCGTGCCCGACAAGCACCAGGGCGGCGTCTTCGTCGAGGTCATCGTCATCATCCTCGGCCGTGTTCGAGCCGCCTTCCTCGTGCTCCTCCCGCTCGATGGCCTCGTCTTCGGCTGGAGCGAAGAGATTGTCGAGCAGTCGCTCGAGCACATCGCCGCGGTTGCGCAGTCCCCACTCCTTCTTGAGCGCATCGATGTGGGCGATGCGGTTGTTGGAGAGCTCGATGCTCAGCCGCCGGCGGCCCTCCGGCTCCGGGTGCTCGGGGAAGGACGACGGAGCTGGAGTATCGCTCACGGGGTCTGCCAGGTCCGCAGGAGCTGGCGCTGCACCTCGATCGCCGGCTGGTCGCGACTCTGCTGGATGCTGAGCGGTGGCACCAGCGGCGGCGGTGACGGCTGAAACCGTTGGATCGGCGGCGGCGCGGGTACCGGTCTCAGCGTGGGCACCGGTCGCGGAGCGGGCGCCGGAGGAGCCGGGGCGGGGTCCACCCCCAGAGCCGGAGGCGGAGCCGCCGGTGCCGCGGCCGGCCGTGCCCGCTGCCGGGCGAGCGCCAGTTGTCGTTGCTCCTCCTGCACCCGCGCCAGCTGGGAGGAGGGCACCACACTCAGCAGATGGCCCGGGGTGGCGTCAGCGGGGTACACCATGCTGACCCGGATCGGATGGGGAACCCCGGGCACCAGGTTCAGCGATGCCAGCGAGAGGCTTTCACCCGAGCGCAATCCCACGTGCACCTCGCGCAGACCCTCCGGCATCTGAATCTGTAGGGAGCCGCGGAAGGCGGTGAACGGTCGGCCGCCGGTGGGTGAGGGGTGACTCATCACCAGGTCGTACGGACCGCTGCCCTTGAGATCGAGGTCGACGTCGAAACGCACGCCATAGGTACCGACGTTATCCAGGGAGGAGTCGACCATCCGGCTGGCCAGAGCGTTCGCCTGCACTTCACCGGTGCCGAACGTATGGCGCGAGGTGCTGGTGAAGGGAACGTGCAGAGGGCCCTGGCGCGAAAGGTCGTGGCTGAGGCGGGCCTTGTAGCTGTCACCCAGGGCCACGCCCCCCACCCTGGAAAAGACGGTTCGGTCGCGGATCTGCTGCAGTTGATTGAGATACACCCGTCCCGGGGCGAGCCTGCCGGAGTCGAGAACGGCCAGCACATCGGCATCGGACGTGGGATTGCTGGCCGCCACCACGGCGATCTGGAAGGGGCCGTCACTGTGCCCGCGCAGCAGGGCGTTGGCAATGCCCAGGGCGGGCAGGGCGGTCTGGAAGAGCACCAGGCGGCTGCGGGCTGGGATCGTGATCTCGTCTTCGAGCCTGCGATCGAGCCTGCCGCGCAGCATCTGGATCGCCGTTGCGTCCCCGGGACCGGTGTTCCAGGGCCGGGGCCCGAGGGGTTTGACCCCCATGAGGTTATCGGCCAGATAGGGGGCCTCGAAGCTGTTCCGCACAGCTCCGGCATCGAAGCGGATATGGACCGGGCGAATTCCGGGATTGATCAGGATCGCGGCCAGGGTGAGCTCGGTGCGGCGCTGACGCGGTGCAATCGAGCTCCGGTAAGGCGGGAAGTACTTGTGATGGAGATGCATGCCGAACGGACCCTGGAAGGTGAATTCGGCGTTGCGCAGCGGCTGGCCGGTCTCGGCCGCGTAGGCGTACCCAGGCGTGGTGCTGATCAGGATCCCCGGCCCCTCCACCTCCTCCGGCTGATTGGAATGGAGCACCGGCAGGCGGTTGAAGATGCCGTCGAGCGGTCGTGCTCGCTGGCCTGCCATCAGCGCCACCCAGGCGTGAGACGGCCTGAGCGGATCGAGCAGAACCAGGCCCAGCGAAAACAGTAGGGCCCACGGACGCAGGGAGAGGGAGCGGACCTGGTGCAAGGGAACAGGAAGGCGGCGAGTGATGCGGATCCACGAACCGGACCCGTTGGATCGGCCGCGAATCCTGGCGCCATCCGGGCCGGATGGGGGGGTGCGGGGCACTCTCCATCCCCCCCTTGAGCTGGCTAGAAACTTGGCGACCGATTGATCCTGCCATGCTTCCCCCCCTCTTCTGCTGTGCCGGCCCTGAGGATGGCCGCACTGGACGGCGGCGCTATCAGGAACGCAAATGGCAGATGCTCGCGTTCATGCGCGATGGCCTCGAGCGTCAGCTGGCGGCCGTCAACGCCGCGATCACCACCCTGGAACGGCAGATGGAACGCGACCAGCCGGAGTCGAGCAGCTGATCGCTGAGGGCGTGCCATCAGCAGTCGCCAGCCCCTTGCGGATGCCCTCGAGCCCGCGCTGCAGACGCCGCTGCACGGTCATCGGGCTCACGTCCAGTTCAGCGGCCAGGCGGCGGCAGCTGAACCCCTCCAGCACGATGCGGCGCACCACCAGGCGTTGATCGGCCGGCAGCTGGTTGAGCATGTCGTGGGCCCGCCCCTCGCCCTTGGGCTCCTCTTCAGCGGGTCGATCAGCCTCTGCGGGCACCTCCTCCAGCTGTTCGGGTGAGAGCGATGGGGCCCGGCAGAGCTGGCGCTGCCTCAGCAGCAGCCGGCACTGCTCCGGATCCAGGCCGATGCGCTCCAGTTCGGCCACCAGCCTGCCGGGCTGTCCGGCGTTGCTCCGCTCCAGGCGCTGCAGCTGCTCGAGACGTTCGGCCTGACGACGCGGCAGCCGCACCCGCGGTGCCAGATCCCGCAGGTAATGGAGGATGGCACCGCGCACATGCGGCCGGGCGAAGGCCTCGAACGGGGTGGCTGTGGCGGCGCGGTACAGCTCGGCGGCCCGGATCAGGCCCAGTAGCCCCACCTGCATCAGATCGTCGCTCGCCTCCCCGGTGCAGCGGGCGTAATGAATGGCCAGAGGGCGCACCAGATCCCGGTGGGCCTCCACCCGGCGGTTGCGGCGCAGAACGGTGCGGGAGGGTCCGCTACGGGCGCGGGTTGCTGCAGCGGCGCCGGGCTGGGCAGGGACGGCCGTCAGAAGGGAACAGGACATGACGATGGAAAGGTGACTGGGAGAGGTGGATGGGAGCGCCCTGTCGGGACGCCGGGCAGATGGGCTGCCTCTCTCCAGGGAGACCTGTTCGCGCGGTGGGGTGCAACCGTGAATTCACGGAATCGCGGCCGGGCAGACCCTCAGGGTTCGGCTGCCACGCTCCGCAGCAACTCCCAGGGGCCGTGCTGGCGCAGCCACGGCAGATCGGATTCCGCGGTGCAGAGCAGGTAGCCGGCGAACCCGAGGCCGTTGACGCTGAAGCCGGCCCCGTGTTCACGGACGCGCACCACGGTCAGGAACCAGTCGTCATCGAACAGCAGGTTATAGGCCGCCAGGGGAGCGGGGTCGCGTTCCGGCTGGCCGAGGCCCAGCAACTGGCAGTGCTCGCGGTAGAGGTCGGGCAGATCCGACCCTCCCAGGGGATCGCGGCGGGCACTGAGGGCGTGGCGCCAGGGGGGCGCTGTCTGCTCCCCCGCCAGCTGGGCGAGCAGGAGAGGGGCCAGGGGGCAGCTCGACTCGGCCGCCTGGCGCGGCAGCAGCTGCAGGTGGCGATGGGGTTGGCTGGCCCCGGCCACGGCACTGCTGTTGAAGAACCACAGCCCGCCGGTGTCCGCCGCCAGCTGGGCTACCGCCTGCCAGTCGTCCTGCTGCAGCCAGCCTCCCTGGGGCCGCCAGCCATCGCTGATCACCAGCAGATGGCACTGCTGAACCGGATACTTGTTGAGCAGCACCACATGGCCGGTGTTCAGACGCTCCACCTCCAGCGGGCGATCCCAAGGGAGGAAGGGATTGGGGCGGGGACCACCGGCCCGCAGATGTCGGGGAGGCGCCGTGAGGAGCCGCCGCAGCAAAAACGGGGCGAATTCGGGTGGAGTCAGAGCTTCGGTGCTCAAGGGAATCAGCGCACCGGCGGCGAGGGCCTGGCCCGAGACCTGTCGGGCCCGCTGCCAGGTACGTTCAGCCCGCACCGGCCTGCAGGCGGGCCAGCGATGCTCCCTGGTAGTAACGACCAAGGATCTCGTTGTAGCGGAGGCCCTGCTGGGCCAGCTCCTGGGCCCCGGTCTGACTCATGCTGGCGCCGAGGTGGCTGTGGGCCTCATCCACGATCTGCTGGGTGGCCGCATAAAGACTCTCGACGATCCCGCCCTGGTAGCTGAGGATCACACCGGCGGTGCTGGCGGTGGCCTCCCGGGTGGGACCACTCACGGCCTCGAGGCCGGTGTAGTTCTGCCAGCGGGTGGTGTCGCCCAGATGCCAGTGGGCATCGGCCGGGCGGGCCATGTGGGCCATGGCATAAGAGCGCGCGGCCACCGCCTGAGCCCTGAGGGCCTCGATGTTCCAGGAGCTCGGCATCTCTCCGCCCACAACGGAGGCGATGTAGCTCTCGAGGGGAAGGTGGTTGACCACCTGCACGCCATCGGCTGCTCGCAGCACGCGGAAACGGCCTGCGTAGGGCCGGCCATCGGCCAACAGATGGCCATCGCTGCCGGTTTCCAGCCACACCTCGGAGGCGCTGGCGAGGTGGTGGGCCACATCGGCCGGGTCGCTGGCACCGCCGCGCTGCAGGACGCGCCCGGAGCGGTCACTCAGCTGCCAGGGCCCGCTGGCGCTCAACCGAGGCGAGGCGGAGACCTTGAGGAGCGCCACCCGGATCTCGAGGGGGACCTCGGGTCCGGCTCCCGGCTCGGCCATGCTGCCGCCACCGCTGGCTCGCTGGGTCTGGAGCCCCCGGACATCCGGGGGGGCATCGGCACGGCTCTGGCTGATGGTGGTTCCGCCGCCGCTGGCCGCCTGCGGCTGGGCGATCAAGGCATCGAGCAGGTTGGCTTCGGCCTTCGGAACCTCGGGCTGGAGCAGACCCTGGGCAGCAAAGCCGGCCCCAACCGCGAGGAACGCCAGAGGAGCGGTGAGCAGCACCGGATGGCGCCGGAGTTCACGCAGAGCTGCCGGCAGGCTCAGGCGTGGTGCAGCAGGGTGTCCCACGCCCGGAGGGCCCGTTCGGCCGCGCCGGAGTCGGTCAAGGAGGAGGCGTCCCAGGGAGGCGGCGCTGTTCGCAGAAAACCGTCCCATAGCAGTTGGCCCGTACCGGTCAGGCGGATCATGCCTGAAGACGCCGCTTCACACACCATCCCCCCCGGACGGTCGGAACATTGCCAGCCCACCACGCGGGGGCGCCCGAGCCGCTCCATCCACCAGGGAGCAACCAGGGCATGGGCCGATCCGGTGACCGGATCCTCATCGATCCCCAGGCCCGGAGCGAAGAAACGCAGGCGGTAGTCGGCCTTCTCCCCACCCACCTGTTCGCCTGCTGCGTCGGCCTGCATCAGCACCAGGCCGTTGCGCAGATCATCCGGCAGCAGCGGCGCGAGCCGCAGGGGGGTCGCCAGGGGGGCGTCGGCAGGCAGCAGGGACACCGCGTAGCCCAGGGGGGAGGTCCAGAACGCCTCGGCAGCCGCTGCCAGGTGCTCCGCCAGCAGGGCTGCGAGTGTCTCGGGCACCGGAGCCGGCCGCAGGCCGGAGCTGGGGAGTTCCACGGCGCCGCGACCGCTGGCGGCGGCGTCGAGCCGCACCGGCAGAGCGCCGCTGCGGGTGTGGAAGCAGAACGGCCGGTCTTCCGTCACCTCCCCCCAGTGGCTGAGGGCCAGCAGGGCAGCCAGGGTGGCGTGGCCGCAGAGAGGCACCTCGCATTCCGGTGTGAACCAGCGAAGCAGCCACTGATCCCGGCTGGGGAGCAGGAAGGCGGTTTCCGATTGGCGCAGGCTGCGGGCCAGGGCCTGCAGCCAGGAATCGTCGGCCGGGGTGTCGAGCCTCACCACAGCGGCACCGTTGCCGTGGAAGGGGCGATCGGCGAAGGCCTCCATCAACACCGCCGGCAGGCCGCCCGACGCCCGTGACAGCGTGCTCATCGCGCGCTCTCCGGTTTCGGGTCGCGATCCATCAGGGCGCGCACCGCCTGGGGAGCGTCGATCCGGCCTTCCAGCAGAGCCACCACCTGCTCACAGATCGGCAGTCGCCAGCCTTCGCGCGCAGCCAGCGCCAAGGCTGCCCGTGCCGTGCGGGGTCCTTCGACCGTGGCATCGATGCGGGAGAGGGCCAGGGTTTCGTCGCAACCCTCCGCCAGCAGGCCCCCGAACCGGTAATTACGGCTGAGCACACTGTTGGCGGTGGCCAGCAGATCCCCGAGGCCCGCCAGGCCATAGAGGGTGGAGCTCTGCCCTCCGAGCGCCTCCAGCACGGTTCCCATCTCGGCCAGGCCACGGCAGAGCAGGGAGGCCTTGGCATTGGCGCCGAGCCCGAGGCCGTCGCTGATGCCGGCGGCCAGTGCCATCACGTTCTTGAGGGCACCGGCAGCCTCGGTGCCGACGGGATCAGCATTGGTGTACAGCCGCAGATTCTTTACCCGAAGCTGCTGCTGAAGCCGGGCGGCCAGAGGCTCGAGGTCACTGGCGACCACGGAGGCGGCCGGCAGTCCGCGGGCCAGTTCCTGGGCCAGGTTCGGTCCACTGAGCACGGCGATCGGCACGGCCGGCAGCCAGCGTTGCCAGAGGCGGCTGGCGGTGCAGAGCCCATCGAGATCGATGCCCTTGCTGCAGCTCAGCAACGGCAGGCCCTCCGGCCAGTGGGGCGCCAGGGAACGCGCCAGCGGCTCCACACCCGCCATCGAGACCGCTGCCACCACCAGATCGGAGCCGGCCAGCAGGGGTACGGCGCTGCCCCCGTCACGACGGGACCAGAGAGTCACCCGGTGACCGCTCGCCTGCCAGAGCCCGGCCAGCGTGCCGCCCCAGGCTCCCCGTCCCAGAACGCCGATGCGCAGTGTCATGGCTGCCATCATGCGCCATCCCCCTGCGGTGGCCATGGCCGGCTCCTCCCCCTCCCCCTGGAACGACTGGCAGGGCCACGCGCTGGTGGTGGGCGTGGGCGGCATCGGCCGGGCGCTGCTGGAGGCCCTGCCCGCCCGGGCCCGCGGCCTCACCCTCTGGTCTGCCGGCCGCCGGCCCGGGAGCGGCCCCCGCCACCTGAGCCTCGATCTCAGTGACGACGCCAGCCTGGCAGCCCTGGCGGAGCGGGCGACGGAACTGATGCCCCTGCGGCTGCTCATCTGCACGGCCGGCCTGCTGCACGATGGCGATCTGCAGCCGGAGAAGCGTCTGGCGCGGGTGCGGCGGTCGCAGCTGGAGCGAAGCTTCGCGGTGAACGCCTGGGGACCGCTGTTCCTGGCCCAGGCCCTGGAGGCCGCCGTTCCCCGCGATCAACCCAGCCATTTCGCCAGCTTCTCGGCGCGGGTGGGGAGCATTGGCGACAACCGCAGCGGCGGCTGGTATGCCTATCGAGCCGCCAAAGCCGCCCAGAACCAGCTGCTGCGCACCCTGGCACTGGAGTGGCGCCGCACCAGGCCGCTGGCGTGCGTCACCCTCTGGCACCCGGGAACCACGGCCACCGACCTCTCGGCACCCTTCCGCAGCGGTGTGGCTGCGGAGGGGCTGTTCAGCCCCCAGCGTGCCGCCTCCCACCTGCTCGACCACCTGCCCCAGCGAACCCCAGAAGACAGCGGCGCTTTCCTGGCCTGGGATAGCAGCCCGATCCCCTGGTGATTCTTCCCGAACCCGCCGACCGGGTTCAGGCGCGATGGGCCTGGAGCACCTCCAGCGGAATCACCTCCAGGGTGGAGCGCTCGCTGGCCTCCAGCCGCACGGGCGGGGCCATACCGTCCTCGTAGGCCTCCAGCCAGCGGCCGGCGCAGACGCACCAGTGGTCGCCGGGTTTCAGGCCGGGGAACCCCCAGTCCGGGGCCGGGCTGCTGAGGTCATTCCCCTGGGCGCGGCTGTAGCTGAGAAAGGCCTCCGTCACCACGCAGCACACCGTGTGGCGTCCGAGATCAGCCGGATCGGTACGGCAGTGACCGTCACGGAACCAGCCGGTCATCGGCTGACAGCTGCAGCTCTGCAGAGGTTCGCCGAGCACGTTGAGGGCGGAGGCGACGGTGGTGGTGACGGCGGGATCGGTGTTGGACACGGTGCCGGCGGACACGGTTCGGCGTCCGAGTCTGGCCATGGACCGGCACAAAGTGCGTCCGGGAGGTTGACGGATTCCGGGGGGGAGGCGTTAGACGTCAGAACATTCGAACCTTCTTCGTTCCGCACGCCCCCCCTTCATGAGCTGGGATTTCACCGAGGATGCGGCCTTCCTGGCCCTTTGCGACGCCTACAAGGAAAGCGGTGAACCCTCCGCCATGGAGTTCCTGGCCCATGGAGAGGGTGCCTTCCATTTTCAGGAACTCTCCCAGAACGCCGCCGGCGAAGGCATTGATCTGAGCGACTCCGACGATCTCGAGGAGTTCCAGCAAGAGGTGATCGACACCCTCGAAGAGATGTGCAGCTGAGGGATCAGCCGTAGAAGAAGGCGATCTCCTTCGGCTTGAGCCCCTCCCAACCCGCTTCCTGAAGTCGCCGGTCGAGGGTGCCCTGATCGAGGTGTTTGGCGCCGGTGCGCACGATCCGGTTGCGCATCGATTTCTTCACGCCGCTGCGGGCCCGCTGGCTCTCCAGTTCCATAACCTCGTTGTAGAGGGCGAGCATGGCGTCAGGGATCGGCGACCCGTCAAGGTCGAGGCCTGCAGCGATGGCGTCGTCGACGCCGCCGGGTCCGGCGATGGCCATGGGGGGTGAACGGAGAACCGGTCGAGCCTGCCATGGGCGGGGTCATGGCGGCGAGCTCCGCCTCAGGCACTGAAATAGCGGGCCTTCTCGTGCAGGGCCACCAGGGCCGTGGTGCTCTGCTCGGGTTCGAGTTGATCGCTCTCGTCCATCGACAGGCCGATGCGTTCTGCACCCAGCCAGGCCAGCTGCTGGCGGGACTCGGCCACGTTGGGGCAGGCCGGATAGCCGAAGGAGTAGCGACTGCCGCGGTAGCGCTGGGCCAGCACATCCCGCAGGGGCATGTCCTGGGGATCGGCGAAGCCGCACTCCGCCCGGATGCGCGCATGGGTCCACTCGGCCAGAGCTTCGGCCATCTGCACCCCCAGACCATGGAAGTAGAGGTAGTCGGTGTAGCGGTCGGCGGCGAACAGCTCACGGGCGAAGGCCGTGGCCTTCTCGCCCATCGTCACCGCCTGCATCGGCAGCACGTCGGTCGCGACGGGGCCGCCATCGGCGGATGGCCCGAGATCCCGGTAGAAATCGGCGATGCAGTAGCGGTTCCCCCCCCGCTGACGGGGCAGCAGGAAGCGGCCGAGCTCGCGGGAGGCATCCTGAGGGTCGAACACCACCACCGCATTGCCCTGGCGGCCGCAGGGGAAGTAGCCGTAGGCCACCCGCGGCGTGAGCAACTGCTCGGCCATGCAGCGAGCCATCCACTCCTGCAGGATCGGTTCGGCCTTGTCGGCCAGCATCGCTTCATACTCTTCGCGGCTCTGCTGCTGGGCCTTGCGCAGCTGCCACTGCCCCGCGAACAGAGCGTTGCGATCGAGGTAGGCGAACACCTCAGCCAGGGGGATGGCCTCCTCCGTCAGCACCCGGCTGCCCACGAAGGGAGCGGCGATCGCCGGGGCCTCCGGCACGGCCACGGAACGCTCATCGCTGGGGAGGGCCTCCTCACCCCCGCCGACCGGCACCGCGGCGGCCTGAGGCTCTTGCGTGACGCCGGCCGTTGATTCGACGGCGTCGCTGCCTTCGAGGCCCGAACCCGGCGGCGGTCCGTCCAGGAATCCCTCGAGATCACTCCAGCGCCCGGCGGTCTTGGCCGCCATGAGGGCATCCATGAAGCGAAGATCGGCGAAGGCATCGCGGCCGTACACCACCTGGCCCCGATAGGCGGAGCGGCAGTCACCGTGCACGAAGCGCGGGGTGAGGGCGGCACCACCGAGGATCACCGGCGCGGTGATGCCTTCACGGTTGAAGGTTTCGAGGTTGTCCTTCATGAAGGCGGTGGATTTCACCAGCAGCCCGCTCATGGCGATGCAGTCGGCCTGATGCTGTTTCTGCGCCTCCACGATCGCCTCCACGCTCTGCTTGATGCCGAGATTCACCACCTCATAGCCATTGTTGGTCAGGATGATGTCCACGAGATTCTTGCCGATATCATGCACATCACCCTTCACGGTGGCGATCAGGAACTTGCCCTTGGCAGAGCTCTCGCCCTCTACCTTCTCCATGTGGGGTTCGAGATGGGCCACGGCCGATTTCATCGTTTCGGCGCTCTGGAGCACGAAGGGAAGCTGCATCTGGCCCGAGCCGAACAGTTCACCCACCACCTTCATGCCATCGAGCAGGAACGTGTTGATGATCTGCAGCGGTGGGTAGCTCTGCAGGGCCTCATCAAGCGCCGGCTCCAGGCCGATGCGCTCGCCGTCGATGATGTGCTGCTTGAGTCGCTCCTCGATCGGCAGATCGGCCAGCGATGGCCCTGAGGCCCGAGCCTCCTTGGCGCTCACGCCTTCAAACAGGGTGGTGAGGGCGGTGAGCGGGTCGTAGGTGCAGATCGCTCCGGGTGCCTCGCTGTCAAAGCGGCGTCGGTCGTAGATCAGATCCAGGCAAACCTGCTGGTGCTCCTCGCTGATCTTAGCCAGGGGGAGGATCTTGGCTGGGCTCACGATTGCCGCATCCATCCCTGCCTGGCAGCACTCGTGCAGGAAGACCGAATTGAGCACAATCCGTGCCGCAGGAGACAGACCGAAGCTCACGTTGCTCACACCGAGCACCACATGCACGCCGGGAAGGCGCTCACGGATCATGCCGATCGCCTCCACCGTGGCGGCTCCGTTGTTGCGGTCCTCTTCGATGCCGGTGGAAATCGGCAGGGCCAGGGGGTCGTAGAACAGTTCATGGGCCGGAATGCCGAATTCCAGGGCATCGCGGTAGGCCCGCTGGGCGATGGCGAATTTCTTCTCTGCCGTGCGGGCCATGCCATCTTCGTCGATGGTGCCGATCACCACCCCGGCGCCGTAATCGCGGGCCAGTTCCAGCACCTTGAAGAAGCGCTCCGGGCCATCTTCGTAGTTGGTGGAGTTGAGCAGGCATTTGCCACCGGCCACCTTCAGGCCGGCCTCCATCTTCTGCCACTCGGTGGAATCGAGCATCAGCGGCAGGTTGACGTTGGTGACCAGCCGGCTCACCAGCTCGCGCATGTCGCGCTCACCGTCGCGCCCCACGTAGTCGACGTTGACGTCGAGCACGTGGGCGTTCTCCTTCACCTGGCTGCGGGCCACGGCCACCAGGCCGTCCCAGTCCTCCTCGGCCAGCAGCTCACGCACCTTCTTGGAGCCGCTGGCGTTGAGCCGCTCGCCGATGATCAGGAAGGAGTTGTCCTGCAGATAAGGCGTGGTGCCGTAGATCGAGGCGGCCGAGGGCTCCACCTGCAGCAGGGGACGCTCGTGCCGGCTCTGGGGTGTGCGCACGGTACGCGGTGCCGCCTTCATCTCACCGCCCAGCTCCACCAGGGCGCCGATGTGGGCAGGGGTGGTGCCGCAGCAGCCGCCGATCACCTGCACGCCGAGATCCTCCACGAAGTGCAGGAGCTGCATCTTCATCTCCACCGGCGTCAGCCGGTAGTGGGCCACCCCGCCGATGTTCTCCGGCAGGCCGGCATTGGGGATGCAGCTGACCACAAACGGGCTGTGCTCGCTCAGGTAGCGGATGTGCTCCTTCATCTGCTCGGGCCCGGTGGCGCAGTTGAGGCCGAGCACATCGATCGGGAACGGCTCGAGGATCGCCACCACCGCGGCGATGTCAGAACCCACCAGCATCGTGCCGGTGGTTTCCATCGTCACGCTCACCATCAACGGCCGCCGCAGGCCGGTCTTGGCGAAGGCCGCCTCGATGCCCTGGAGCGCGGCCTTGATCTGCAGCACGTCCTGGCAGGTCTCGACGATGAACAGGTCGACATCGCCGGCGATCAGTCCCTCCGCCTGCTCGGCGAAGGAGGCCTTCATCGTGTCGAAGTCGATGTGGCCGAGGGTGGGAAGCTTGGTGGTAGGGCCCATCGAGCCGGCCACGAAGCGGGGCTTCTGAGGGGTGGAGAAGGCATCGGCCACCTCCCGTGCCAGCTCAGCGGCCCGTTTGTTGATGGCGAAGGCCTGATCCTGCAGGTCGTATTCCGCCAGCACGATCGAAGCTGCGCCGAAGGTGTCGGTCTCGATCACATCGGCGCCCACCTCCAGGAACTGACGATGCACCGCCTGCACCGCGTCGGGGCGGGTGAACACCAGGTTCTCGTTGCAGCCCTCCAGGGCCGGACCGCCAAAATCCTCCGCTGTCAGGCCCATCTGCTGGAGCGAGGTTCCGGTCGCGCCGTCGAACACCAGCACCGGCCTGCGTGGGTCGTGGAGGCGTTCGAGGAAGCCGATGCGGGTGGGAGCAGCCTTGGGGGCGGTGGCAACCATGGGTCAACCGTCGATGCGGATCCGCGTCACCCAGTGTTCATAGGCGGAATCGCGGCCTTCCGTGATCGCGGTGAGCCGTTCGCGCAGCCGCTCCATCACCGGCCGCTCGCCGGGAAGGTCGGTGGTTTCGATCCGGCGCACCGGCGTGACCCGGGCAGCGGTGCCGCTGAGGAACACCTCATCAGCCACGAACAGCTCGGTCTTGTCGACCGCCCGCTCCAGGGTGGGGATGCCCATGTCGCGGGCCAGCTCGAGAATGCTGGCGCGGGTGATGCCCTCGAGGATGTCCTGATCCACGCCGGGGGTGATCAGCACCCCATCGCGGACGATGAACAGATTCATGCCGCTGGCCTCGCTCACCTTGCCGCGGCTGTTCAGCAGCAGGGCTTCATCGAAGCCGCTCTTCACGGCCTCCGTCTTGGCGAGGGAGCTGGTGATGTAGGCGCCGCTGATCTTGCCCCGCAGCGGCAGGGAGCGGTCCTCCTGGCGCGTCCAGGAACTGATCCGGCAGCTCACCCCCTCCGGTGAGAGATAGTCCCCCATCTCGATGCCGTAGATCAGGAAGTCGGTCTGGATGTTATGCAGCCGGGGGGCGATGCCCAGATCGCTGGTGTAGACGAACGGCCGCAGGTAGATCGGCGTGCTGGGACGGTTCGCCTTCAGGAAGGCGTCGATCGCCGTGTGGATCGTCTCCTCCGGCAGCTCCGCCAGCAGCAGCCGGGCGCTCTGGCTCAGGCGACGGGCATGGCGGTCGGCCCGGAACAGCAGGATCTCCCCGGGATCATCGGGATTGGGCAGGCCACGCATGCCACCGAAGGCGCCGGTGCCGTAGTGGAGGGCATGGGTGGCGACCGAGAGGGTGGCCTCGGCGAAAGGAACGCAGGCACCACCGAACCAGGCGAAGGGGAGGAACTGGTGCATGCGGGGCGGTGACGATCGCCCGATCTTCTCACTGCAGGCTGCAGGATGGGGTGATGCATCGACTGGCGGCGGTCCCCGGCGAGGAAAGCGACGAGGGCGTGACGTTCGTGGAGCAGCCACCGGCGCCGGTGGTGTTGCTCAGCAGCGCCGCCACCGACCTGGCCGCCGTGGCAGGCCTGCTCGCGGCGGAACCCGACCTGCTCGGCGAAGAGCTGCGGGCCCTCCACCTGGCGGCCCTGGCCCATCCGGCCGTGCTCGACCACTACCTTGCAGCCACCCTGAGCCAGGCCCGGCTCGTGGTGGTCCGCCTGCTGGGCGGCCGAGGCCACTGGAGCTACGGCCTGGAGCGCCTGCGGGCCTGGCAGCAGGAGGAGGTGGGGCGGGTGCTGCTGGTGCTGGCGGGCACCGCCGACGAAGACCACAGCCTGGCCTCCCTGGGCAGCGTGCCGCCGCCCCTGGCGATCGCCCTGGCCGGGGCCCTGCGGGAAGGTGGCGAGGCCAATCTGCGGGCGCTGCTGCTGGCTCTGCGGCAGCTGCGGGCTGGCGATACTCCCGAGCCGCCGGCGGTGATCCCTGCTCCCGATCCCCTGCCCCACGACTGGCGGCAGGAACCGGGGCCGCGGGTGGGGTTGATCCTGTACCGCGCACTGCGCCAGGCGGGCGACCTGGCACTGGTGGAGGCCACCTGCGCGGCCCTGCGCCGCCAGGGCCTGGCACCCCGCGCCCTCTGGGTGAGCAGCCTGCGGGAGGAGGCGATTCAGCGGGGCGTGGCCGATCTGCTGGAGCGGGAAGGGGTGCAGGCCGTGCTCTGCAGCACCGGCTTCGCTTCGGTGCGGCAGGAGGCCGCCGGTCTGGGGGCGCCCCTGTGGGAGCGGCTCGGCGTGCCGGTGCTGCAGCTGCTCACCAGCGGTCGGCCGCGGGCGGCCTGGGACGCGAGCGCCGTGGGCCTCGCGCCCCTCGACCTCAGCCTGCAGATCGCCCTGCCGGAACTGGACGGGCGTCTCACCACCCGGGTGGGGGCGTTCCGGGAGACCACCGGCAGCAGTGCCTCGCTGGCCACGGCCCTTAGCTGCCAGAGGCCGGAACCGGAGCGTCTCGACTGGATCGCCGCGCTCACCGCCGCCTGGTGCCGGCTGCGGGCCACGCCGGCTGGTGAGCGACGGCTGGCGCTGGTGCTGGCGAATTACCCCACCCGTGACAGCCGCCTGGCCAATGGCGTAGGCCTCGACACGCCCGCCAGCGTCGCCGCGATGCTGGGCTGGCTGCAGGAAGAGGGCTACAGCCTCGCGGGTGGGCTGCCCGCTGATGGCGATGGCCTGATCCAGCAGCTGCTCGCCGGCCGCAGCAACGACCCGGCCAGCGGGCATCGCCCCGCTCTGGCCCATCTGCCCCTGGCGCGTTACCGCACCTGGTACGACGGGCTTCCCCAGCAGGGACGCGAGCGGCTGGAGGCCCAGTGGGGTCCCCCCGAGCAGGACGCCGACCTGGAGAGCGACGGCTTTCCTGTGCAGGGGCTGCGCTTCGGACAGGTGGTGGTGCTGATCCAGCCCGACCGCGGGGTGGATCGGGATCCGTCCCGCACCTACCACTGCCCCGACCTGCCCCCCACCCACGCCTACCTCGCCCGCTACCTCTGGCTGCGCCGGAGCTTCGGGGCCCATGTGGTGGTGCACGTGGGCAAGCACGGCAACCTGGAATGGCTTCCGGGCAAGGGGGTGGGGCTGTCCGGCGACTGCTTCCCGGAGTGGGCCCTCGGGCCCCTGCCCCATCTCTATCCCTTCATCGTCAACGACCCCGGTGAGGGCAGCCAGGCCAAGCGGCGGGCCCAGGCTGTGATCCTCGACCACCTCACCCCGCCCCTGGGGAGGGCCGGACTGCACGGGGAGCTGCTGGAGCTGGAGAGCCTGCTCGACGAGTACTGGCAGGCCAGCGAGCTCGGCGGCGAACGGGCAGCGCCGCTGGCCCGGCGGCTGGAGGAGCGGCTGGCGGTCCTGGATCTGCCTGCCGCCAGCGGGGGCGCAGTGGACCAGGACGCGGCCGTGGAGGCGCGGATCGAGGCCGCTGACGGCTACCTGTGTGAGCTCAAGGAAGCGCAGATCCGCCTGGGGCTGCATCAGTACGGCAGCCTTCCGCCGCCCGAGCGGCTGGCGGAACTGCTGCTCTGCCTGGCCCGGGCGCCCCAGGAGGGGCAGCCCGGCCTCACCCAGGCCCTGGCCCGGGATCTGCCGCTGGACCTCGATCCCTGGGCCGATCCGGAGGAGGCCCCCCTGAGCGCGAGCGACCGGCAGCGCTTGGAGCGTCTGGAGCGCCTGGCGGGCGCCGCTGCGCTGCGGAACGTGGGTGATGGCGTCGCCCTGCTGGAGGAGCGGGCCCTGGCCCTGGTCAGCGCCGTGCTGGCGTCGCCGGAGCTGCCGGTGGAGGACCCTGCCCAGCCTGGCCACGCCCTGCCCGGACCGGCCACGGCCGCCGCCCTGGAGCGGGTGCGCCAGCGCCTGCTGCCGGCGCTGCTGGCCTGCGGCGACGCCGAACGCGAGGCCCTGCTCAAGGGCCTGGCCGGCGGACGCATCGCCGCCGGGCCGTCCGGGGCCCCCACCCGCGGCCGTCCTGATCTGCTGCCCACGGGCCGCAACTTCTACAGCGTGGATCTGCGAGGGCTGCCCACAGAGGCCGCCTGGGACCTCGGCCGCCGCAGCGCCGAGCTGCTGCTCGATCTCCACCTGCAGGAGCAGGGGGAGGATCTGCGCACCCTGGCCCTGTCGGTGTGGGGAACGGCCACGATGCGCAACGGTGGCGAGGACATCGCCCAGGCCCTGGCGCTGATGGGGGTGCGGCCGGTGTGGGATGGCCCCACCCGCCGGATGGTGAACGTGGAGCTGATCCCGCCGGCGGTGCTGGGTCGCCCGCGGGTGGATGTGACCCTGCGGATCTCCGGACTGTTCCGCGACGCCTTCCCCCAGCTGGTGGGCTGGTTCAACCGGGCCTGCCGGCTCGTGGCGGCCGCCGAGGAGGAGCCGGAGGCGCTGAACCCGCTGGCCGCCGCCGCCCGTGCCGACGGCGCTGTGGGCAGGGTGTACGGCTCGGCGCCCGGGGGCTATGGGGCCGGGCTCCAGGCGCTGATCGACAGCGGCCAGTGGGAGCGGCGGGAGGAACTGGGGGAAGCGTTCCTCAGCTGGAGTGCCTGGCGCTACGACGGCGACGCGGAGGCTCCCGAAGGCATCCGGGCCGAGCCTGACCGGGCCGGCCTGGAGCGGCGGCTCGCGGCGGTGCAGGTGGTGCTCCACAACCAGGACAACCGCGAACACGACCTGCTCGATTCCGACGATTACTACCAGTTCCATGGCGGCCTGAGCGCCGCGGTGGAACGGGTGCGCGGCGAGGCGCCGGCCCTGTGGTTCGGCGACCATTCACGGGCGGCGCGCCCCCGGATGCACCGGCTGGAGCGGGAGCTCGACAAGGTGCTGCGGTCGCGCCTGCTCAACCCCCGCTGGATCGAGGGCATGCAGAGCCACGGCTACAAGGGTGGCTTTGAGATGGCGGCCAGTCTGGATTACCTGTTCGCCTACGACGCCGCCACCGACCGTGTGCCGGACTGGAGCTACGGGGCCCTGGCGGAGGGCTGGCTGGCGAACGCTGCGGTGCTGGCCTTCCTGCGGCGCAGCAATCCATGGGCCCTGCGGGACATGGCCGAGCGCCTGATGGAGGCCCACCACCGGGGCCTCTGGCAGGGGGCCGACCCGGGTCAGATCGAGCGCCTGCGGGGCCTGGTGCTGGAAAGCGAAGCCCTGGTGGAACAGCGCTGAGGTTGCTCCACCAGGGCCGGAGCTGGATCAGCCCCGCAGATCCTTGGCAATCGCCTTCCAGGGATCGATCGCCCCGGGCTTGGCAGCCTGGCCGCTCATCGAGGGGGTCTCCGACTCCTGGCTGCTCGCCTTTCGGGCGGGGCCAGCCTGGGCCGGCAGGTTCGTGGCAACGGCGCTGCCCTTCTTGCGCTGGTCGAGCACCGCCTGGGAGATCTGCTGGGCGAAGGTCTTCTTCACCGGCTTGGGAACCCCACCAGTGAGGTCCACGCTCACCTCTTCGCTGACGCTGGTGCCGGCCAGACCTGGGGACATCTTCTCGAGCTTCGCCTCCATCGAGGCCACCTCCGCCACCATCTCCTTCTCGCCCGGGCTGTCGGCGTTGCCGGGGAAGGTGTGGCGGATGGTGTTCGAGCGGCGCATGAACTTCACGTCCCCCAGGCTGCTGGAGGCATCGGCGTCGAGGAAGAAGGTGGCTTCGTCCTTCTTCGGCTTGGCGTCGGGCGTCTGGCCGGACACCTTCACCGAAGAGGAACGGGAACCGAGCAGGCGATCGAACAGACCCATCGGAGCGGAGAGGAATGTGTCAGGGAACCCTAGCGGCCATGGAGGGCCAGTCCATGGGTATCGGTGCCGCAACTCATCAGAAGTCCACGACCCGCGAGATCGGCGGCGATCGCTTCGCATACCAGCGGCGTGGGCTGCCAGCGGTCGTTCATGTCGTAGTCGTACCAGGCTTCGGCGCCGTCGAATCCCAGATCCGCCGCCGCCGCGATCAGGCGGGCATGGGGGAGCCGGTAGCGGGCGGGGTGGGCCAGCAGGGCCAGTCCGCCTGCCCGGCGGATCGCCGCCACCACGGCTTCAGCCCGCAGGCCTGGGCCGATCAGGGAATGGCCCCGCAGGTAGGGCAACAGGGTCGGATGGTCCTCGTCGAAGCCGAGCGCCAGCACGTGCACCAGGCAGCCCTCCAGCAGGGCACTGATCTCCACCCCCCGCCAGAGCACCGGCACGGGGCGCCCAGCTGCGGCGGCTTCCATGAACGCCTGCCGGATGGGGGAATGGGACGCGAGGCTGTGGTGATCGGTGACGGCCAAGTGTTCCAGACCGATCGCCAAGGCCTGCTCGGCCATCCGTTCGGGTGTGAGGCTGCCGTCGCTGGCGGTGGTGTGGCAGTGGAAATTGAGCTGCCCGGGGCAGCTGGTGGGCTCCACCCCTGCCAGCACCTTGGCCAGGGGGTGGGCGCGGGCCTCAGGCCGCAGCACCGCCCGTGCCCCCTGTGGTGCCCCCCGCGGTCGCGGCTGCCGCTGCCAGCCGCTCGCCCCGCAGCCGCCGCCAGCGGGCCTAGAACTGAATCGAGGCGGCCATGAACACCACCAGCGCCACCAGGAACCAGGTGGCGGCGCCCGTGGGGAACTGGCCTTTGAACACCACCAGCATCACCACCGCCACCAGCAGCAGGGTTGGCAGTTCGTTCAGAGCCCGCAGCTGCTTCGGGCTCCAGCGGCAGTTCCCCGCCGCCAGCTGGCTCATCAGCCGGTAGCAGAAGGCGTGGTACCCCAGCAGCAGAGCCACCAGGGCGAGCTTGGCATGCATCCAGCCCTGGTGCAGCCAGGCGGGGTTCACCACCAGCAGGCCCACCGCCATCGTCACCGCCACCACCATGCCGGGGGTGGTGATGATGTTGGCCAGGCGCCGCTCCATCAGCTGGTACTGCTGCTGAAAGGCCTCCTTGAGGGGCGGTGCCAGCTCCTCCGCGTCGCTGTGGTAGATGAACAGCCGCACCAGATAGAACAAGCCGGCGAACCACACCACCACGCCCACGATGTGGAGGGTTTTGAACCAGAGGTAGGCCTCCGGGGGCCAGCCTCCTGCAGGGAAGGTGAAGGCAGCTACCGGTACCGACATCCGTTCCCCGGACGAACTGGCGCTCAAATTAGGCCGCAAGTCGACAGGCCCGTCGAGCCAGAGCGGCAGCGTAGCCGCGCTCCACTGAGCCGGAGAGGGGGCTGATCCGGCCGTCGCGGCAATCCACCGTGATCCGCTCGCGGTGGCCCAGCTGATCCTCGATCCGCAGACGCAGCTGCCAGGCATGTTCGGCGCTGCGCTGGATCCCATCGGCGCAGACCGGTCCCACGCACAGCCCAGGCGCCGCCGCCGCCGGCAGAACCTGCAACCAGCAGGCCATGGCCATCAGCGCCAGACAGCTCAGCAGGGCAGCCAGCCGGGGCCGTCGGCGAAGGGGGACTGGAGGGGTCACGGCCGCCCGGGCTGCATCGCCCCCGCATCCTCCCCGATCAGGGCCGCAGGGCACGCAGGCCGTGAACCTCCACCGGTTCCGGCCAGCCGCGCAGCTTGTGGTGGCCCAGGGGCAGCGTCTCGACCCGGTCGGCGATCAGGCCCAGGAGCTCTCCGCTGATCAGCACCTGCTGCTCGCTGAATTGGCGGGTCAGCGCCTCGAGCCGGCTGGTGACGTTCACCGCGGCGCCGATCGCCGAGTACTCCAGCCGTTCCGGCAGCCCCAGGTTGCCGGCCATCACCTCGCCCACGTGCAGAGCGATTCCCATCCGCAGGGGCGTCTGGCCCGCCGCCGCCCGTTCCCGGTTCAACCCCACCAGCGCGCTCTGCATGCGCAGGGCCGCCCGGGCCGCCGCCAGGGCCTCCTGGCGATCACCCCGGCTGCGGGGCAGGCCGAACTCGGCCATCACGGCGTCGCCGATGAACTTGTCCACCAGGCCACCCTCCTCCAGCACCGGCCTGGCCACGACGGCGAACCATTGATTCAGCAATGCGAACAGGGCATCGGCCTCCATGGAGTGGCTGAGGGTGGTGAAGCCCACCAGATCGGCGAACAGCACTACGCAGCGGCAGCGCTCGCCTCCCAGGCGCTCACCCATCGCGGCGGGCTGGCGCAGGAGATCGGCGAGCAGGGCCGGGGCCAGGCGGCGGGAGAGGGCCTGCTGCAGCGCTGCCCGCTCCCTCGCCTCCTGGCCCCAGCGAGGAGCTGCCACCCCCACCGTGGCCAGCAGCGGGGCCAGAACCAGGGCGCTGGCCGGGAGCCGGAGCCCCAGGGCCAGCCAGGCCAGGGCGCTGCCCGCCAGGGCCATCAGGATCAGGCCGGACCCCAGCAGCACCAGGCGGGCGGCCGGTCGGTTGCGGCCGAGGGTCAGCGTGACCGCAGCGGCCCAGAGGCTCAGCAGCAGCAGAGTCATCCCCTCAGAGGGCCGTGTCCGGCCGCTGCGCTGCCACAGGGTGGCCAGGGCCTCGGCCTGGAGTTCGGTGCCGCTGCGGGGGCCGAAGGGGGTCTCCAGCTGGTCGCCCAGGGTGGCGGCGGTGACCCCGATCAGCACGGTTCGCTCGCGCCAGAGAGTGGCGGGCATCTCTTCCAGCTGCCAGGCGGGCACCTGCCGGGGAGCCTCCTCCGCTGCCCGTGGATCCATCAGCACGGGCTGCCGGGCCAGGGCCTGGCCGCTGGCCACCACCGCCAGGGGAGGCGGCACGGGCACTCCCGTGTCGCCCAGGGCCTGATCGAGCCAGCGTCGCCCCGGGATCGCCTCGGTGACCCCCTGCGGGCTCTGGAGCAGGTTCGTCACCCCTACCCGGCGGAACCCAGCGGCCGCGATCGCCGTGGTGGGCCTCAGGAGGGTGGTGGTGCGCAGACCGCTGCGGTCGTCCCCATCGAGCACAGCCGCCGCCAGCACCACCCTCTCCCGCCACGGGGCCAGGGTGGCGACGAAGGCCCTGTCATCCGCCGGCCCGAGGGGGCTCGGCTGCGCCTGCACCACGTTGAACACCACCTGGCGGGCGCCGCTGCGCAGCAGCCGTTCGGCGAGGGCCGCCTGCAGCTCCCGCGGCCAGGGCCACGGCCCCATGCGCTCGCGCAGGGGATAGCGGCGCCGCTCCTCGGGCGACAGCACGCGATCGAGGGCGAGGGAATCCTCATCGATCGCCAGCACCAAGGGATCCCGCGGCACGGCTCGGCGGCCGCGCAGCCGAACCAGCAGACCCTGGAGCAGGGTGTCGCTGGCCTCGAGGGCCCGCTGCGGTCCGCTGCCCTCCAGGGGGGGCAGCAGAACCATCAGCGGCAGCAGGGCCAGCGCCGCGGCGACCGGCGCCTGCGACCTCACGACGACCTCACGGCGGGGTCTGCAGCCCGAGGGCCCGATCGATCAGCGGCAACGTTTCCATCGGGGCGTAGAAGCCGTTGAGCAGATCACTGCTGCGGCGACGCTCCTGCTTCTCCTCCGCTGGCATGGGCTGAGGTTCGCCGCAGCGTCCGCGCTCGCAGAGGAGCTGCTGGCCCGCTGTCAGCACCCATTCGCGCCCCTCGGCGGTCCGCACCGCGACGTTGCCCTCCCAGCTGAAGATCCGCTCCTGTTCGGAGGACACTTCCAGGAACACGGTGGTGCCCAGGATCGTGGCCGTGGCGCTGCGGGTGCGGATGCGCAGGGGCTGGCGCCGGGGAGTGCCGGGACGGATCCAGGCGATCAATCGTCCACGCTCCAGCTGCAGGTCACCGCCCTGGAGGCGCAGCACCGCATCGCCGCCCAGCCGCAGGCTGCTGCCATCCGCCAGCCGCACCTGCAGCCTTCCGGGGGTGCGGGTGCCCACCAGGCTCCGCTCCAGCAGGCTCTCCCCCACCCGAGCCGGCCGTTCGCCGCTGCCGGGCGGCTGAACGAAGGCCGGCCGGGAGGGGACATCCACCACCGTGGGGCGGGCGCCTTCCGCCCAACCGCCCCCCGCGCCCGCCAGCGGAACCCACAGCAGGAAGGCCAGAGCGGAGGTGGCGGCAGGCGCTCGCATCGTTCTCTCTCGCAGGCCTAGAGCTCAGTCTGCTCCTGCCCCCACCAGCGCGTCGGCCGAGGTCTCGCTCTCCCCATCGCCATCGTGGCCCGGTCCATCTTCATCCGGATGGAAGTACTCCCACACCTGGCGGGCCAGGGCGGGACCCATGCCGGGGGCCTCGGCGATCCGCTCCACGCTCGCCAGCTGGATGGCGTCGATCGAGCGGAAATGTGCCAGCAGATCCCGCACCCGTTTCGGGCCCAGGCCGGGGATCTCGCTGAGCCGGGAGCGCTTCATCCGCTCGCCCCGCTGCTGGCGGTGGAAGCTCACGGCGAAGCGGTGGGCTTCGTCGCGCAGGCGGCGCAGCAGCTGCACCCCCAGCTGGTCGGGTTCGGTGTCGAGAGGCTCCTTCGCCCCCGGCAGGAACACCTCCTCCCGCTGCTTGGCCAGGGAGCACACCATCAGCTCCTCGTGCAGGTTCAGTTCCCGCAGTGCCTCCATCACCGCCGACAGCTGGCCCTTGCCCCCGTCGATCATCACCACATCCGGCCAGTCGTTCAGGCCGCCGGTATGCAGGGCGGTGCCGGCGGCGCGGCGCACCTCGCCCAGATCCACGCCGGTGGCCTTGGCCTGGGCCCAGCGCCGGAAGCGGCGGCGGATCACCTCGGCCATCGCCATGAAGTCGTCGGAATGGCCGGCCTGGATCGAGCTGCTGCGGATCCTGTACTTGCGGTAGTGCTGCTTGGCGGGCAGGCCATCGACGAACACCACCTGGGAGGCCACGGCGTCGCTGCCCTGGATGTGGCTGATGTCGTAACCCTCGATCCGGCGGGGAGGATGCACCAGGTCGAGAATCTGGGCCAGATCCTCCGTGGCCAGCTGGTGCTGCTCGGCCGTGCGCTGGGCCCGCTGCAGCTCGTAGCCGGCATTGCGCTCCACCAGCTCGATCAGCTCCGCCTTCTGCTGCCGGCGGGGCACCGCCAGCTTCACCTTCCGGCCCCGCCGCTCCGCCAGCCACTCCTCAATCAGCTCCTGCTGGGGCAGGGGGTGCTGTAACAGCAGCTCGGGCGGGATCTCCACCGGTTCCACCTGGCTGTAGTGCTCCTCCACCACCCGCTGCAGGATGCGGCCGGGATCCTCCGCAACCCCCTCGCCCGCCAGCCCCTGGCCCGCCACGGCATCGGCGGTGAAGCCCAGCCGGCCCACCAGCTTGCCGGCCCGCATCTGGAACAGCTGCACCGCCGCCAGGCGCCCGTCGCTGGCCAGGGCGATCACGTCACGGCTCACCGAGCTGTCGCCCAGGCTCATCTTCTGGTCGGCGGTGAGGGTGTCCAGACCCTGGAGCTGGTCGCGCACCCGGGCCGCCGCCTCGAAATCGAGCCTCTCCGCGTACTTCTCCATCTGCTCGCGCAGCAGATCGATCAGCTCCTCGTTGCGACCCTGGAACACCATCGCCACCTGGCGCAGGGTGCGGTGGTAGTCATCGGAGCTGATCTTCTCCTGGCACACCCCGGGGCAGCGGCCGAGGTCGTAGTTGAGGCAGGTGCGGTCGCGATGGAGCGGCAGGGGCCGCTGGCGCAGCGGGAACACCCGCTTCACCAGGCCCAGGGTGCGGCGCAGCAGGCCCACATCCACGTAGGGGCCGTAGAAGCGATCGAGGGGGGAGCGGAAGCGACGGCGGCGGGTGATGAAGATCCGCGGGTAGGCCTCGCTCCAGGTGATGCAGAGATAGGGATACTTCTTGTCGTCCTTCAGCAGCACGTTGAAGTGCGGCTGATGGTTCTTGATCAGGTTCGACTCCAGCGCCAGCGCCTCGGCTTCGCTGTCGGTGACGATGAACTCGATCTCGCAGACCTGCCGCACCATCAGGGCGATGCGCGGGCTGTGGCCATGGCCGGAGCCGCTCTGGAAGTAGCTGCGCACCCGCTGGCGCAGCACCTTGGCCTTGCCGATGTACAGGATGCGGTCGTCGCCGTCGCGCATCAGGTAGCAGCCCGGCTCCGCCGGCACGTCCTTCAGGCGCTGACGCAGGCGCTCTGGCTGGAGCAGCAGGGGCCGGCCGGCAGCGCCGGCCGGATCGTCATGGGTGGGGCGTTCGATCGGCCCTGCCCCCTCAGCCGCCGTACTGCCAGCCGGTGGGACCGAGTTCCAGGGCCGCGCCGTCGCGGTGCAGCACGGCGCTCTTCACCTCGCCCACGAACACGGTGTGGTCGCCGGCCGCCACCTGACCCACCAGCTGGCACTCCACCGCCCCGAGGGCGTCGTCGAGGATCGGCAGCCCGAGGGCGCCGAGCTGGAAGGGGGTGGCGTCGAAGCGGCCGCCCATCGCCTTCTGGGGCTTGAAGAACACGGCGGCCAGATCCTTCTGATCAGCCGCCAGCACGTTGAGCGAGAAGCGGCCGGTGCGCTGGATGATGCCGTTGCTGGTGCTGTCGGCCCGCACCGCCATCACCACCAGGGGCGGCTCGAAGGATCCCTGGGTCACCCAGCTGGCGGTGAAGCCGTTCACCTCCTCGCCTTCGGCCACCCCGCAGATGAACACTCCGTGGGGGATCTTGCGCAGCAGGGTCTTCTTGGCAGCGGCGTCGAGGCTGACTTCGGCCATGGAGGACGTGCAGGGGGGGAGATCTCCCGGTGACTCTAGGAAGCGGGCCGATGCGGGGCGGGGCGCTCCCCCCTTACCCTCCGGGCTTGCTGCAGCGTTCCATGCGCGCGCTCTATCCGGGCAGCTTCGATCCCCTCACCCTCGGCCACCTCGACCTGATCGAGCGGGCCAGCCGGCTGTTCGACGGCCTGGTGGTGGCGGTGTTGCAGAACCCCGGCAAGCAACCCGCCTTCCCCCTGGAGCGGCGACTGGAGCAGATCCGCAGCGCCACCGCCCATCTGGAGGGGGTGGAGGTGGCGAGCTTCGATGGGCTCACGGTGGCGTTCGCGGGCGCCTGCGGCGCCGAGGTGATCCTGCGGGGTCTGCGGGCCCTCTCTGACTTCGAGTTCGAGCTGCAGATCGCCCACACCAACAAGAGTCTCGCCCCGCATCTGGAAACGCTGTTCCTGGCCACCGCGGTGCACCACAGCTTCCTCAGCAGCTCGGTGGTGAAGGAGGTGGCGCGCTTCGGTGGTGACGTGGCCCACATGGTGCCGGCGGGAGTGGCGCGCGACCTGGAGAGGCTCTTTAATCGTTCATCCCCTCCCATCTGACATGTCAGAGGTCCACATCACCGTTCTCGACCAGCTGGACCAGCTCGAGGACATCGTCCTCGACGGCAGTCGCATCCCGTTCAGCGGCGGGCGCCTGGTCAATGAGCAGGACGCCATCGAGGTGATGGACGCGCTGAGGGAGTCCCTGCCCAGCCAGATCACCCAGGCCGACGAGCTGATCCGCCAACGCGACAGCTTTGTGGAGAAGGCACGCCAACAGGCCGAGGAGATCGTGTCCGCCGCCCGTCGTGAGCGGGAGCAGCTGATCGCCACCGCCTCGATCCGCCACGAGGCGGAGCGGCATGTGGCCGAGATGCGGGAGCAGACGCGGCTGCAGTGCGAACAGATGATCGGCCAGGCGCGTCAGCAGGCCGCCCAGACGGAGCAGGAACTGCAGAGCCGCATGGCCCAGCTGGAGCAGCAGTTCGCTGTGCGCCGTCAGCAGCTTGAGCAGGAGGCCCAGACCCGGCGTCAGCAGCTCGAAGCCGAGGCAGCCGAGCGCAACCGGGTGCTGGTGGAGCAGCACGAGCGCAGCCGGCAGCAGGCGATGCAGGAGTTGGAGACCATCCGCCAGGAAGGTCTGCGGGTGCAGCGCGACAGCCAGGTGGAGGCGGAGCGTCTCCATAACGATGCCCTGCAGTTCCGCCAGCAGACCCAGCAGCAGTGCGATGCCCTGATCGCCCGCAGCCGCCAGGAGGCGAGCACGATTCAGGAGGGTGCCAACCGCTACGCCGAGCAGGTGCTCGGCGAGCTCGAAGGCCGGCTCAAGGAGCTCAGCCAGGTGGTGCTGGGCGGCCGTCGCGAGCTGGTGCGGATGCAGAACCCGGAAGCTGCTGCCAACCCTGCTGTGGTGCCTCTCGGCGATGCCGCCAGCAGCCTGCCCCAGGTGGAGCCGATGAACCGCGCCCGCCGGGCTGCCGGTCGCCTGCGGCGTGCCACCCGCGGGCTGGCCAGCTGATCCTGGTTCCATCGGAAAGCCCCCGGGATCCATGGGATCCGGGGGCTTTGTTGTGAGAAGCGTTGCGCCAACAACCGTCTGAACCGACCCGTTCGCCGGGAGGTTTTGTCAGTAGGCCTGGGAGCCTGCGCAGAGGGACACATCCTGAACCTGGCGCAGAACCCGGCCGATGGTGGCATTGGGGGCCGAGGCTCCGTTGGAGATGGCACTGAAGTAGCGAGGGCCGTCGCTGGTGAGCACCAGGCCGCTGATCGAGCGCACGCCGGTGAGGGTGCCGGTTTTCGCATACACCTGGCCGTCGAGGCTGGTGCCCTTATACAGGTTGCGCAGGGTGCCGCGCTGGCCGGCGATCGCCATCGAGCTCACGTAGTCGCGGCGGTAGGGGTGCTGATCCATCCGCAGCAGCAGGGCTGTGAGGAAGCGGCTGGTGAGCCGGTTCGCCCGGTCGAGACCACTGCCGTCGTGGATGGAGACGCCTTCCAAAGGCAGTCCCTGGGTGCTGAGCCAGCTCCAGTTGCGCCGTGTGGCCTCGTTGAGGTCCCAGGTGTCGGAGGCGGTGCGCAGCAGCACCTCGGCGGTGAAGTTGTGGCTCTCGGTATTGGCCAGGCTCAGCAGCCCGTGCATCGAAATCGAGGGCTCCTGGTGAAGCAGCACCGCGTCGGCGGGAATCGGCGCCCGCGAGGACACCACACTGAGCTCGGCGCTGCCGCCCTGCTGGGCGATGGCCCGCCGCATCAGCGTCTGGAGCCGGGAAGGAGGATTGCTCACCGCATCCTCGATGGCGTTGCTGGTGACCGCCAGACGGGTGATTGGTGCGCCGTAGGCATAGGCGCGGTCGGCATAGTTCCAGCCCTGGGGCCACCAGGCCTGGGCCGGTTCTTCTGCCAGTTGCAGACGCACAGCCGTGCCGATCGCACCGCTGCTGCCGCCTGAGTTCAGCGCCAGGCGGGCGAAGCGTTGCAGGTGGGGGAGGGCCAGGTCGGGATCTCCCTGGCCGGTGAGCCGCAGGGTACCGTCGGGGAGGCGCCACAGCTGGGTGGCGAGGCGATGGTCGGGGCCGAGGCGATCGAGGGCGAAGGCGCTGCTCACCAGCTTCTGGTTCGACGCCGGCACCCGGGGCCGGGTTCCGTTCACATCGGCCAAGAGCCGGCCGGCGGGGTCGGCCACCGAGATGCTCCAGGCGAAGCTCTCGTCGCCCACCAGCGCAGCGACCCGCTGCTGCAGGGCGGGGCAGCTCACCTGGCTCTGCAGTCGGGGCAGGCCGTTGGGCGTCGGCAGCTCGGGCAGGGCCGCCAGCGGAACGGGCCGCAGGCCACGGCTGGGGGGAAGGGCCGGAGCGCCCAGGGCCGGGGCGGGGGAAGCGAGCGACGGGATCGGGGCCAGCAGCGGCAGGGCAAGACTGCCGCCGAGCAGCACCGAGGTCAGCCGGGCCGGGGAGGAGACACGCATGGTCAGAGAGCTCCGAGCTTGAGGTCGGTGACGCTGCCGCCGAAGCGGTAGGTGGAACCCTCGAGTTCCACCGGGGCGCCGATCTTGATCGCCTGGTTGCCGAAGACCAGGCCGTCCTTGGTCTTGCGGCCCTGTCCCTCCAGGATGAAGCGGGCGTCGAAGCTGCCGAACATCCTCTGATTGGGATCAGGGGCGCTCACCACCTTGCCGTCGGGGGTGAGCGTGGAGATGCGGCGCTCAAGGGGGATGATCCGACGGATCGACACCGAGCCATGGGGCTGGTTGCGGATCACGATCTGAACCTTGCCGTCGGCTTCGGCCGCGCGGAGCAGGCCCCCGGAATCAGCGGATGGCACACCGCGCACGTCGACCGTGACGGTGACGGGCTGAAGGGCACCGGTGGCTCGTGCCACGGCACCACTGAGCTTTGGCGACCAGATCACCCCACCGACCGCCAGAACTACGGCAGCGGCAGCGCCGAGATCAACCAGGCTCCAGGAGCGAGGGGAGAAGGCAGGTTTCGCCATTGGACAACCAAGGTCCGCGAAGTGTACGCAGGACAACCCGGCAGCACCAGACCCGCCCTCCTAGTTCTGCAGTCCTTCGATCAGGTCGCCAAGGGCGCGCAGGTTCGCTCCAAGCCCGGGCTCCGCTCCCCCCGTCAAAGCGCGCTCCTGCTCCTCGGTGTCGGGACGTCGTTCGAAGCTGGCGACGGGGCGGAACCCGTCGGGATCGAGCCGATACAGTTCGAATTCACCCGGGTGGGCGCGGCGCAGGGCGCTGCCCGCCTGGGGCACCAGGGCATAGGCGCTCTGCCACAGGGAGAGGAAGCCTCGGCGCCGCTGCCGGGCCACGCTGCCGATCCCCACGGCTGCATCCTCGAGAGAAGGGTTGAGCAGCACCACCGGACCCGGATGCGACCCGCACAGGGCTTCCACCTCTTCGTATTCGGTCTGGGCAGGGGCCACCAGAATCAGAAGATGAGCGGCGGCACTGTCCGTGGCTTGCGCTTGGGTCTGGCGGCGGCGCTCGTCGCCGTAACTGCCGAGGGCCTCCGCCAGCTCGGGGGCATCCCGCCGCGCCAGGGCCGCCGCGCCGGCGTCGGGGAACAGCAGCCGCAACGCCGGCTGCTCGGTCCGCATCGTTTCGGCCAGCCGCAGGGCGACCGGCAGCAACCGCAGGCCCTCGAAGCGCAGTTCCGCGGTCCAGCGACCCCTCGGTTCCGCCGCCAGGGCCGAACGCAGCGCCTGCACCAACTGCTCTTCGGCGGCGTGCAGATCGGCAGGAAGCATGGGCGGGTCGCAATCGATGCGGACCCTACCCCTGCTCCTCCACTTCCCGGCGGGCCGCCGCCAGGTCGGCTGGAAGCGGTTCCAGCCCGGCGGCGGAGTGCCAGGAGCCGAGGCTGATGCGCAGGCCGGAGCCGGCCACCGCCGGTTCGAATCCCATCGCCTCCAGCACCGGACTGGTGCCAGCGCCGGAGCCGCTGCGGCAGGCCGATCCGCTGCTCACCGCCCAGCCCCGGCGCGCCAGAGCACGCACCAGCGCCCGTCCCGGCAGAGGGCGACCCTGGGAATCGCTGATCTTCAGGGCGATGTGGTGGGGCAGGCGGCCGGGCGTCCCCCCCGGAGGCGGCCCGAGCAGGGTGGTGCCCTCCAGGGCCAGCAACCGCTCCAGCAGCGCATCGCGAACGGCTGCGACGGGATCCTCGCCACCGCCGCAGCGGGCCATGGCCTGCTCCAGGGCCGTGGCGAAGCCCACCGCCAGGGCCACCGGCTCGGTGCCGGCCCGCAGCCCTCCCTCCTGGCTGCCGGCGACCAGCGGATCGAGCGGCACGCCCGATCGCACCAGCAGGGCACCAATGCCGCGCGGCCCCTCGAGCTTGTGGGCGGCGCAACTGAGCAGATCCACAGGCAGCTGATCGAAGCGCACCGGCTGGTGGCCCACCACCTGAACCGCATCCACGTGCAGCAGCACCTCGGCGGCGCGGCAGCGCTCAGCGATCGCCTCGATGGGCTGCAGCGTCCCCACTTCGCTCTGCCCCCAGATCAACGAAACCAGGCGGGTAGGGGGATGCAGCAGCGAGGTGAGGGCCTCCAGGTCCACCACGCCCAGTCGGTCGACGGGAACCACCGCCACCGTCCAGCCGCTGCGGCGCAGGCGCTGGGCGGCGGCCACGGTGGCCGGATGCTCCACCGCAGAGATCAAGAGCCGACCGGGCGGCAGGCCGGCGCAGGCGCCGAGCAGGGCCAGGTGGATGGCTTCGCTGGCCCCGGAAACGAACACCAGGCGTCCGCTGCCCAGCTCCAGCAGGTCGGCCAGCCGCTGGCGGCTGCGCTCCAGGGCTTCCGCGGCGGCGAGGCCTGGGCTGTGAAGACTGGAAGGGTTGGCCCAGGCCGTGGTCCAGGCCTCTTCCATCGCCGCCCGCACCGCCACGGAGGGGGGCGTGGTGGCGCAGGTGTCGAGGTAGCGGGCGAGGCCCGCGGGCTCAAAGGGGGAAGCCGGCATCCCGCTCGAACCGGGCCCGGGTGCGGGACTCGAAGGAGTCGCTGGCGATCGTGACCAGTTCATCGAGGGAGCGCTCCTCCAGCAGGGCCGCCACGGCGGCTCGCGCGGCGGCACTGGGGCAGGCCTCCGGCCGCAAGCAGCCGTTCACGCAGGCGGTGGCGCAATCGATGGCCTCGGCGGGGGCGGGAGCAGCCGGTTCGCCGGTGGCGGCCGGTGAAGGCTCGGCGGGAGCGATGGGCTCCGGCCCCGGCGCCAGCACCCCCTCGAACACCACCTCGGCCGGGCCGCTCATGAACACGGGCCCCTGGGCCCCATCCCATTCGATCTCCAACGGGCCTCCAGGCAGATCGATCCGGGCCCGGCCAGCGCTGAGGCCGAGGCGATGGCAAGCCACCAGGGTGGCGCAGGCGCCGGTGCCGCAGGCCAGGGTGGGGCCCGCGCCCCGCTCCCACACCCGCATCACCAGGTGGTCGGGCGCCAGGACCTGAACGAAGTGAACATTGGTGCGTGCCGGGAAGGCGTCGTGGTGCTCCAGAAGCGGGCCGAGATGCTCCAGGTCCACGGCGGCCACATCGGCCACAGGCACCACCACATGGGGATTGCCCATGCCGGCGGCGGCCACCGTCAGCCACTGACCCTCCACCTCCAGCTCGCCCTGGGGCAGGTCCGCCGGTCCGATCGGCAGGGTGGTGGGAACGGTGGCGGGGTCGAGGAACGGAGGACCCATGTCGACCCGGATCAGCCCCTCGGGGCGAAGTTCCGGCACGATCCGGCCCGCCAGGGTCTCCACCTGCCAGGAGCGGCCCGGCGCCGCTCCCTCCAGATCCGCCAGGAAACGGGCCAGGCAACGGATGCCGTTGCCGCACATCTCGGGTTCGGTGCCGTCGGCGTTGAAGATGCGCATCCGCAGCTCGCCGCCCTCCCGGGGCGGCAGGGCCAGGATCACGCCATCGCCACCAACGCCGAAGCGGCGATCGCAGAGCCGCTGCACCGTGGCCCCGTCCAGACCCAAAGGCGCGGAACCGTCGGCCTCGTCCGGGGTCAGGTGCCGACCGTCGATGACGAGGAAATCATTCCCCAGGCCCTGAATCTTGCTGAATCGGAGCACCGTTCCAAGATGGAAGGACGGCCTGATCCTATGCAGAGCTTCTTTGAGCGGCGGGGACCCCGCCTCGACACCAGCCTCCCCAGCGTCCGTCACGTGCAGGACCTGATCCGCAACCGCACGATGGTGCAGGTTGTGATGGTGAGCGGTCAGGAACTGGAGGGAACGGTGCGGTGGCAGGACAACGATTTCCTGGCCCTGCGGCAGGACGCCAGCCTGCCCCTGGTGCTGCTCAACCGCAACGCCATCACCCTGCTGCGCGCCCTGCCCTGAGACGGCCCGCAGGGGCTGTGGCACAGTCTGGCGGGTGATCCGGTCAGCGACCTCCCGTGAGCGAACCCGCCCGCTACCGCCCCCAGGCGATCGAGGAGCCCTGGCAACGGCGCTGGCACGAGGAAGGTCGCCATCACACGCCGGAGAGCGGCGAGGGCGAGCCCTATTACGCCCTCTCGATGTTCCCCTATCCCTCGGGGAACCTGCACATGGGTCATGTGCGCAACTATGTGATCACCGACGTGATCGCCCGTGTGCAGCGGATGCGCGGGCGGAGGGTGCTGCATCCGATGGGCTGGGATGCCTTCGGCCTGCCGGCGGAGAACGCGGCGATCGAGCGGGGCGTGGACCCTGGCGCCTGGACCGACCGCAACATCGCCGCGATGCGCGCCCAGCTGCAACGGCTGGGGCTGTGGCTCGACTGGGAGCGGGAGGTGGCCACCTGCCACGCGGACTACTACCGCTGGACCCAGTGGCTGTTTCTCCAGTTCCTGGAGGCCGGCCTGGCCTACCGCCGCGAAGCCACGGTGAACTGGGATCCGGTGGACCAGACGGTGCTGGCCAACGAGCAGGTGGACGGCGAGGGCCGCTCCTGGCGCAGCGGTGCCTTGGTGGAGAAACGCCAGCTGCGCCAGTGGTTCCTGAAGATCACCGCCTACGCCGACCAGCTGCTCGACGACCTCGATCAGCTCCAGGGCTGGCCGGAGCGGGTGCGCACCATGCAGGCCAACTGGATCGGCCGCAGCAAGGGCGCCGAGCTCCGCTTCCCGGTGCTCGACGCCGCCGGCGAACCCACGGGCGAAACGATTCCGGTGTTCACCACCCGCGCCGACACGATCTACGGCGCCAGCTACGTGGTGCTGGCGCCTGAGCATCCCCGGGTCGCCGCCCTCACCACCCCTGAGCATCAGGTGCAGGTGGAGGCGTTCTGCGATCTGGTGAGCTGCCAGAGCGAGCAGGAGCGCACCGCCGAGGACCGCCCCAAGCGCGGAGTGCCGCTCGGCACCTCGGTGCGCAATCCCGCCAGCGGCGAGGTGCTGCCGCTGTGGATCGCCGATTACGTGCTGGCGGAGTACGGCACCGGCGCCGTGATGGGCGTCCCGGCCCACGACCAGCGCGACTTCCTGTTCGCCCGCCAGTACGAGCTGCCGGTGCGGCAGGTGATCATCCCCGAGGGCTCCGATGAGCACGCCTTCGAGGGGGGGGCCTGGACCGAGCCGGGGGTGCTGATCCACTCCGGACCCTTCGACGGCCTCACCAGTGCCGAGGCCCGCAGCGCCATCGCCGCCGCCGCCGCTGAACAGGGCTGGGGCGAGGAGCGCATCCAGTACCGCCTGCGCGACTGGCTGATCTCCCGCCAGCGGTACTGGGGCTGCCCGATCCCGGTGATCCACTGCGACGCCTGCGGCGTGGTGCCGGTGCCGGCCGAGCAGCTGCCGGTGGAGCTCCCCCGCGACGTGGCCTTCAGCGGCAAGGGGGCCTCACCGCTGGCCCAGCTGGAGAGCTGGGTGAATGTGGTCTGCCCGTGCTGCGGCAAGCCGGCCCGGCGGGAGACCGACACGATGGATACCTTCATGTGCTCCAGCTGGTACTTCCTCCGCTACAGCGATCCGGCCAACACCGACCTGCTGTTCGGCCGCGCGGCGGTGGATTCCTGGCTGCCGGTGAACCAGTACGTGGGCGGCATCGAGCACGCGATTCTGCATCTGCTCTATGCGCGCTTCTTCACCAAGGTGCTGCGCGACCGCAACCTGCTCGGTTTCGACGAACCGTTCCAGCGCCTGCTCACCCAGGGCATGGTGCAGGGGATCACCTACAAGAACCCCCACAGCGGCCGCTACATCGCCCCCGGCGAGGTGAACGAACCCAGCGACCCCCGCGATCCGGTCACGGGCGAGGTGCTGGAGGTGTTTTACGAAAAGATGTCGAAGTCGAAGCACAACGGCGTTGATCCGGCCGTGGTAATCGACCGCTACGGCGCCGACACGGCCCGGATGTTCATCCTGTTCAAGGCTCCTCCGGAGAAGGATCTGGAGGGCGACGACGCCGACGTGGAGGGGCAGTTCCGCTTCCTCCAGCGTCTCTGGCGCCTGGTGGAAGGGGCTTTGGCCCGGGGGCTCAGCCTGAAGACGGCGGCGGAAGCCCCGGCGGCCCTCAGCGATGGGGAACGAGAGCTGCGCCGGGCCGTGCACCAGGCCATCACCGCCATCGACGACGACCTCAGCGACGGCCACTACCAGTTCAACACCGCCGTGTCGGAGCTGATGAAGCTCAGCAACGCCATGGCCGCCCAGCTGGAGGCCGCCTCGCCGGCGGTGGCCCTCGAGGCCCTGCAGACCCTGCTGCTGCTGCTGGCCCCCTTCGCCCCCCATCTGGCGGAGGAGCTGTGGCACCGGCTCGGAGGCCAGGGCAGCGTGCACGGCCAGCGCTGGCCGGTGGCTGACGCCGCGGCGCTGGTGCAGGACACCGTGCCCCTGGTGATCCAGGTGAAAGGCAAGGTGCGCGGCCAGCTCGACGTGCCCGCCGATGCCGATCGGGCCACCCTGGAGAAGCTGGCGCTCGAGAGCGAGGTGGCAGCCCGCTGGCTCGAGGGCCGCGCACCCAGCCGGGTGATCGTGGTGCCGGGCAAGCTGGTGAACCTGGTGCCCTAGGCCAGCAGGGCGGCCGCGTGGTGGTCCAGGTGGTCGTCGATGAAGCTGGCGATGAAGAAGTAGCTGTGGTCGTAGCCGCTCTGCAGCCGCAGGGTGAGCGGATGGCCCGCGGCCTCGGCCGCCTCCGCCAGGGCCTGGGGCTGGAGCTGGCTCTCGAGGAACGGATCGGCGCTGCCCTGGTCCACCAGCAGGGGCAGGCGCTCGCCGGCCTGGCCGATCAGCCCGCAGGCGTCCCACTCCTGCCAGTGCTCACGGTCGGGGCCGAGATAGCGGCCGAAGGCCTTCTCGCCCCACGGGCAGGCGCTGGGCCGGCAGATCGGCGCGAACGCAGACACCGAGCGGTAGCGGCCGGGATGGCGCAGGGCGCAGACCAGGGCCCCGTGGCCGCCCATGGAATGGCCGCTGATGCCGCGCCGGTCGTTCAGGGGCAGCTCGGCCTCCACCAGAGCAGGCAGCTCCTCGCTCACGTAGGTGCCCATGCGGTAGTGGCGCGACCAGGGGGCCTCGGTCGCATCCACGTAGAAGCCGGCGCCGTGGCCGAAGTCCCAGGCGCCGTCGGGGTCGGTGGGCACCTCCGGGCCGCGGGGGCTGGTGTCGGGGGCCACCACCGCCAGCCCCAGCGCCGCCGCCCGCCGCTGGATGCCCGACTTCTGCATCACGTTCTCGTCGGTGCAGGTGAGCCCGGAGAGCCACCAGAGCGCCGGCACCGCCTCGCCGGCGAGGGCCCGGGGCGGCAGGAACACGGCGAACACCATCGGACAGCCGAGGGCCGTGGAGGTGTGGCGGTAGCGGCGATGCACGCCGCCGAAGCAGCGGTTCTCGGCAATCAGTTCGAGCATCGAGGGCGGCGGGTCCGGGGTGATCAGCGATCGACGTACACCACCGAGCGGATGCTCTCGCCGGCATGCATCAGATCGAAGGCCCGGTTGATCTCCGCCAGGCCCATGGTGTGGGTGATGAAGGTGTCGAGGGGAATCTCCCCCTTCTCGAAGCGCTCCACATAGCCGGGCAGTTCGCTGCGACCGCGTACGCCGCCGAAGGCCGAACCGCGCCACACCCGGCCGGTGACCAGCTGGAAGGGACGGGTGCTGATCTCCTGGCCGGCGCCGGCCACGCCGATGATCGTCGACTCCCCCCAGCCCTTGTGGCAGCTCTCGAGGGCGGCGCGCATCACCTCCACGTTGCCGATGCACTCGAACGAGTAATCCACCCCGCCATCGGTGAGGTCGATGATCACCTGCTGGATCGGGGCGTCGTGCTCCCGCGGGTTGATGCAGTCGGTGGCGCCCAGCTGGCGGGCGATCGCGAACTTGGCCGGGTTCACGTCGATGCCGATGATCCGCTCGGCCCCGGCCATCACCGCCCCGATGATCACCGCCAGCCCGATGCCGCCCAGACCGAACACGGCCACCGTGGTACCGGGCTGCACCTTGGCGGTGTTGAGCACGGCGCCGATGCCGGTGGTCACGCCGCAGCCCAGCAGGCACACCTTCTCCAAAGGCGCCTGGGGGCTGATCTTCGCCACCGCGATCTCCGGCACCACGGTGTACTCCGAGAACGTGGAGGTGCCCATGTAGTGGTGGATCATGCGGCCGCCGCTGGAGAAGCGGCTGGTGCCATCCGGCATCAGACCCCGCCCCTGGGTGCCGCGGATCGCCTGGCAGAGGTTGGTCTTGCCGGAGAGGCAGAAGCTGCAGGCGCGGCATTCCGGGGTGTAGAGCGGGATCACGTGGTCGCCCACCGCCACCGAGGTCACGCCCGGCCCCAGCTCCTCCACGATCGCGCCGCCCTCGTGGCCCAGGATCGCGGGGAACAGGCCCTCCGGATCGGCGCCCGAGAGGGTGAAGGCATCGGTGTGGCACACGCCGGTGGCCACCACCCGCAGCAGCACCTCCCCTTCCTTGGGGGGAGCCACATCCACCTCGGTGATCTCGAGCGGCTCTCCAGCGGCCCAGGCCACCGCGGCGCGGGATCGGATCATGTCCGCAAAGACTAGGAACCTAGGACGGGCCTTGCGGGATCAGGAGCGTCGGAAGCGCAGGGTTGCGGGCTGGCCCCAGTCGCCCTCGGCGGTGTAGCCGCGGGCGTTGGCGCAGAGGTAGCGCAGGTTCAAGAACACCGGCTCCGGGCTCGGCAGCTCCAGAGCGGCGGCGATCGCTTCGAGATCCCGGGGGGCGCCGTCGGCGAGCAGGGCGCCGATCCGCCCCTGGATGTCCAGGATGCCGGCAGCGGCCTTCTTGCCGGCCTCCACGCCGGGCTGGTCGTAAGCGTTGATGTTCACCAGCTCGGCGTACAGACCCACCGCCCGCTCGAACAGGGCGATCAGCACCCCCAGCGCCGCCGCATCGAAACGGCGCAGGCAGATGGAAAGGCTCTGGCGCCCCCCTTCGCTCAGAGCGGAGCGGGTGCCCTGCAGGAAGCCCTCGAGGAAGTCCCCGGGGTGCTCGCCATCGATCGGCTGCACCTCGGCAGGATCGTCGAGCGCCTCGATGAACACCACGAAGAAGTTATCGATCCCGTCACGCAGCTGCTGCACGTAGGCGTGCTGATCGGTGGAGCCCTTGTTGCCGTACACCGCCAGGCCCTGGTGCACCACAGCACCGGCGCGGTCGAGGCGCTTGCCCAGCGACTCCATCACCAGCTGCTGCAGGTAGCGGCTGAACACCTCCAGCCGATCGCGGTAGGGGAGCACCACCATGTCGCGGCGTCCGCGGCCCTCACCGGCCGCATACCAGGCGGCCGCCAGCAGGGCGGCGGGGTTGCGGCGCAGGTCAGCCTGCCGGGTGAGGGCATCCATGTGGGCCGCACCGGCGAGGAAACTTCGCAGATCCACGCCCGACAGGGCCGCGGGCAGCAGACCCACGGCGCTGGTGATGCTGGTGCGGCCGCCCACCCAGTCGAACATGTCGAAGCGGGCCAGCCAGCCCTGGCCCTCCGCCAGCCGATCGAGCTGGCTGCCGCCCATCGTGATCGCCACGGCCTGGGCAGCCCAGCTGCCGCCGGCGGCCTCCAGGCGGGCCCGCGCCTGCTCCATGCCCAGCCGCGGCTCCGGTGTCCCCCCCGACTTGCTGACCACCACCGCCAGGGTGGTGCGCAGCCGCTCACCGAGGAGCGAGAGGGTGCGATGGATCCCCTGGGGATCGACGTTGTCGAGGAAGTGGAAGGGGAGCCCGGCCTCCTCCCGGCCAAGGGCCCGCAGGATCAGCAGCGGACCGAGGCCCGAGCCGCCGATGCCGATCCAGAGCACATCGGTGAAGGCCGCCCCGCCCGGGGTCGTGATCCGGCCCTCCAGCACGGCGGTGCCGAAGGCCTCCAGGCGGTCGACCTCAGCGGCGATGTGCCGACCGGCCTCGGGATCGGGCGCGAGCTCAGGAGCCCGCAGCCAGTAATGGCCCACCTGGCGCTGCTCGTCGCCATTGGCGACCGCCCCCCCCTCCAGGGCCTCCATCGCAGAGAAGGCCTGCTCGAAGCGGGGTGTCAGCGCCGCCAGGTGCTGCTCCTCCAGGCCCATGCGGCTCACATCGAGCCAGACCCCCAGGGCTTCGTCGTACCAGAGCAGGTCGCGGAAGCGCTGCCAGAGGCTGGCGGGATCGTGGCCGTTCAGGGGAGGGAGCGAGGACATGCGTGCGGAGGACGACCGCCGGTTGGCGTGGAAACCGTATCCAGGGGCGGCCGGCTGAAGGCCGCAGGACGGCCGGCCCTGCGGCCGGCTGTGTGGGCCAGCCCACAGACCGATCGGTGTCCGGGCTCGACGAAGGGGAAAGATGCGAGAGAATGAGCTACAGATTCCCTTCGGTTGGTGAACGACCCGGTGATCCATTCCATCTGGACCACCCTCCGCAGTTCTGGTCAGGGTCGGCTCCGCCATCGCAGTCCTTCCGTTCGCCCTCTGCTCACGGGGGGCCTGCTTCTGGCCGGCGCCCTGGCTGCTTTGGGGCTGGTGCGCCCCCAGCCCCCGCTTCTGGTCACCGACCCTGGCCTGATCGACGCAACGACCCGCCACGGCACCCCCACAGAAGGTGCCCGCCCCGATCCGATCGATTTCACCACGGCTGAGCTGCAGGAGCTCAACCGACGCTTCGGCGTGCACGGTCCGCAGTCGCCCCTGGCCCAGTTGTTCACCGAAGGGCTGGACCAGCTCCAGCCCCTGAGGAACCACACCCTGGCCCGCCTCGAGGAGCTGCGGCCGGTGATCCTCAGTGAATCGGCCCGCCACGGGATCAACCCGATGCTGGTCACCGCGGTGCTGTTCGATGAACTGCAGCACGTGAAGCCGGGTGAGAACGTGCCGATCGTGGCCCGCTCCGGCCTGTTCCAGACCCATGGGCCGGCCCAGCTCAGCGTCGGCGAGATGGTGAAGCAGGGTCTGCTCTCCCCTGATGCCACACCGGAGGAGGTGGATCAGGCCCGCCTCCAGCTGCTGGATCCCGACCAGAACGTCCAGCTGCTGGTCGGCAAGTTCGCTCGCCTGGAGAGGGCCTTGGGCCTTCCCGGCGGACGCACCCTGATGGCCAGCCGTTCGCCCCGCGACGCCAAGGCGATCGCCACACTCGCCTACCTCCACAACGGCAAGCTCGATTACCCCGGCAGGATCCTCCGCTACATGCAGGACCCTGAGCTGCATGCGCTCCTCTACGGCGAGCGGCGCCCCCTCACCAGTCCGCTGATCTGAGGGGGCCGGGCGCTCTTCGCCTCACTCAGCAGCTGAAGCCCAGGGCCTGGAGCCTCGTGCCGAGCCTGGCCCAGTCGAAGCTGCGGGGATCACCCCGTTCGCCATTGAGATCCACATGGCGATGGGTGGTGATCTGGCGGGGTTCAATCGGGAAGCGTCGCATCCAGTCGGCAAGAACCACCGCCGTGGCGTCGTACTGGGCCTCGCTGTAGCCGCTGTGTTGCGGTTCCGCGTCTTCCCCGTCGACGGGTGTCTCCAGGCTGAGGTGAAGGGCGAAGTTGTTGATCGATCCCCCTACCCGGGGATTGGTGACCACCCAGCGGCCATCGAAAGCGGAATTGCCGGCGCCGAACGCCCGATCCTCGGGGGCCACGGTCTCCACAATCTCGCCTCGCTCTCCGATCAGAGTGTGGTAGCTCACCTGATCCTCATCGCGCGGATGGGGGGTGACGAAGGTGTTCAGGGCGGAGCGCAGTCCGAACACAGTTTCATGCAGCACCACCACCCGGGGAGTGGGATCCACGGGATTACCGAAGGTATCGACGCGGAAGCGCTGGCCGTAGTTGCTGGGGTCGATTCTCACACGCATCCGCCGTTGCTCAAGCGTGGCGGCCAGGGCCTGCATCCGCTGGACGAGGGCGGGATCTGGGGCCTGGCACCCGGCCAGGGGCGTTTGCCAGGGGGTGCGCGCGGGCGGCGGTGGGGCAGGTCGGCGGGGCTTCTCCCGCACCGGCCTGGACTGGCGCACGTCCTCGAGGATGTCCAGCAGCGAGGGACGTCCCCCGGCATTGCCCGGGCTGGCCAACAGATCTCGCGCCAGCCACGCCAGCCCACCGATGCTGAGCACACCCGCACCGGCACAGGCGAACAGGAGGGGGCGCAGGCGCTCGTTCAAGGCTCCAGCCTCCCCCAGTGCAGGCGGCGCTTCAGTGCGGTGGCAGGCGCCTGCGGATCCGCCACCAGGCGCCAGCGCTCCACCTGCGGGGCGGCTGGCTGAAGGCGGCATTGGCGCACCCGCCCGTCGCGGCAGAAGAGCACCTCCAACGCGTCGGGCGACCCGCCAGTAGGACCAGGGGCGAGATGAACGTCGTCGTCGCGGCGGAGGCGGCGCCCATCGAGGGCGAGCAGCTCATCTCCCACCTGCAGGCCCGCGCGCTGGGCCGGGCCATCCCGCCGCACCCTCCGCAGCTGTAGCCCCGCCGGCATCGCCTCCAGCTGCCAGCCGGCATCGGCCTGGCGAGAGACATCGGGTTCCAGGCGCAGGCCCACATCCGCCAGATAGGCATCGAGATCGGGGTCTTCGGTGCCCGTGAGCCACTCCTCCAGAAGACCATCGAGATCGGCTGCAGCCTCGCGGAACGCCTGGCGCAGATCGTCTTCCCCGTAGCCGCGCCGCCAACGGCCATGGCTGTGCCAGAGGCGCTGCAGCACCGCCCCGAGCCAGGAGCCGTGACGTCGCAGGTGGAGGTCGAGCACCAGGGCCACCACGGCCCCCTTGAGGTAGTAGCTCACCTGGTTGTCGGCCGCGTGGGCATCGGCGCGGTAGAGCTTCACCCAGGCCTCCTGGCTGCTCACCCGCAGGCTCTGTACCCGGCGGCCTGGGGTCAGCCGGTAGCGGCTGAGATCGGCGCCCAGATCCTCCAGCAGCTCGGCCTCCGTCCCCAGCCCGGCGGCGAAGGGCAGCAGAGTGTCGAAATAGCTGGTGATGCCTTCGGCGAACCAGAGGGTGGGAACGATCGTGGGCCGGTCGTAGTCGATCGGGCTGAGGGGTGCCGGCCGCAGGCGGCGAACGTTCCACTGGTGCAGATATTCATGGGCCACCAGCTGCAGCAGCTTGCGTCGCCCCTCGGGCCTGGCGAGGGCCGTGCGGCCGTACACCAGCACGCTGGCGGGGTCGTGCTCCTGGCCGCCATAGCCCTGCTCCGGCAGCTGCTGGATGAACAGGTAGGCAGGGGAGGCCGGCGCCCCCACGCCCATCAGCCGGCAGCAAGCGAGGCACACCCGCTCCACATCAGCCAGCCAGGCTGGATCACGGGCGGGAAGGTCGCCGCCGCGGGTGACCCAGCGGTGGGGGACGCCCGCCACGGAGAACGTGTGGCAGGCATGGGGGCCCGCCTCCACCGGCGTGTCGATCAGGGCGTCATAGTCGGCAGCGCGCCAACCGCCTTCCTCGGCCGGGGGAAGGGACAGGAAGGGCTGCCAGCCCGAGGGAAGGCGAAGCTCGAGCCGATGGGGGTGCCAGCGCAGACCCTCCACCAGCAACGCCACGCCGGCGAGGGCCAGGAAGCCATGGTCACCGCCGAGTTCGCAGGTGCGCACAGAGGGCTCGGTGGCCAGGATCCGCCAGCGAGCCTCCACCGGTGCACGATCGGGAAGCTCGGCAACCCAGGCGGCCACCTCGAGGCGCTCGAGCGGCACGCGGCGGCCGTTCTGGAGCACCTCCAGGCCCTCCAGGCGGCTCACATAATCGCGGATCAGGTACGACCCAGGCGTCCAGGCGGGCAGGCGCAACACCAGCCGTTGCTGAGGCGGCGTGAACTGAAGGGAGGCCTGAACGAGGTGGGTGGTGGGGGCGGTGAGATCCAGCAGCAGCAGAGGCTCCGGCAACCCGGCGGCAGCACGTTCAGGCACGGAGGCAGCACTCAGGCATGAACGTCGATCACGGCCCCGGGAAGCTGCTCGGCGGCCTCGGCGAGCGCATGTCGGGCGGCATAGGCCCGGGTGATCCGCCCCAGCAGGGTCTGGAGCGAGCGGGAGGCGGCGATGCGCTGCAGATCGCCCACCAGCGCCAGGCTGCCGTCGTCCTGACGGCCCCAGCCCAGGCTGCGGTCCCGTCCCACGGCCACCTGCAGCTCCACATTCACCTTCTCACCGGCGAATCCCTCAAGCACCCCACCGCGTCGGGGCTGAAATCCGAGGGAGCGGAGGCTGAGCTCCAGGCAGTCGGCGTCCTTCAGGACGGTTGGCAGGATGGAGAGGTGGGACACCGGTGCCATGGCCATTGGGGCAGACCCTAGCGATCCGGAGGCCGGCGTCCAGTGGCCGTTGCCACCGCCAGGTGGTGATCCTGGGCCGAGGCTGCGGCTGGGGGTGATGGCCTCCGGCAACGGCAGCAACTTCGAGGCCCTGGTGGCCGCCTGCCGTGAGGGCCGGCTGTCGGGGCAGGTGGAGCTGCTGGTGGTGAACAACCAGGGCTGCGGTGCCGAGGAACGGGCCCGGCGGCTGGGGGTTCCCTGCCGCCTGCTCGATCACCGCTGCTTCGCTGGTCGCGAGGCCCTTGATCAGGCCCTGATCGCGGCGTTCCGGGAGGCGGCGGTGGATCTGGTGGTGATGGCGGGCTGGATGAGGATCGTGACGCCGCTGCTGATCGAGGCGTTCCCGGAGCGGCTGCTCAACATCCACCCCTCGCTGCTGCCGAGCTTCCGCGGCGTGGACGCCATCGGCCAGGCGCTGGCGGCGGGGGTGACCCTGGCGGGATGCACCGCCCACCTGGTGGCCCCGGAGGTGGACGCCGGGCCGATCCTGGTGCAGGCGGCGGTGCCGGTGCTTGCTGGCGACGATGCCGACAGCCTGGCGGAGCGGATCCACCACCAGGAGCACCGCATCCTGCCCCTGGCGGTGCAGCTGGCGGCAGAGCGCCTCAGGGATAAAACGGCAGCAGCGGCAGGCCGGTGCCCGCCTCCAGGCCCGCCATCAGGTTGAGGCACTGCATGCCCTGGCCCGCCTGACCCTTCACCAGGTTGTCGATGGCGCTCATCACGATCAGCTGGCCCGTGCGCTGATCCACCTGCACCGACAGCAGGCAGCGGTTGGTCTGGCGCACCCACTTGGTGGAGGGGTAGGTGCCCACCGGCAGCACCTCGACGCTGGGGCGATCGCGATAGGCGGCACGCAGCAGCGTCGTGCAGTCATCGGCGGTGAGGCCCGGATCGCGCAGACGGGCGTAGACGGTGGCGAGCAGCCCGCGCACCATCGGCATCAGGTGCGGGGTGAACTGCAGCTGGATCGGCTGGCCCGCCACCCGGCCGGCCAGCTGTTCGATTTCACTGGTGTGGCGGTGACCCACCACGCCGTAGGGGGCCACTGCCTCGGCGGCCTCCGCCAGCAGCAGGTTCTCCTTGGCGGCCCGGCCGCCACCGCTGGTGCCGGTCTTGGCATCGATCACGATGCCGCGCGTTTCGATCAGGCCCTGTTTGAGGAAGGGCACCAGGGCCAGCAGGCTGGCGGTGGGGAAGCAGCCCGGGGCCGCCACCAGGCGGGCGGAGCGGATCGCGGCCTCCTCCCACTCCACCAGGCCGTAGACGGCCTCAGCGCAGAGGTCCTCGTCGCTGCGGGGCACCTGCCTGGCCTCAGAGGCATACACCTCCTGCCACCGGGCCAGGGAGCGGTAGCGATAGTCGGCCGAGAGATCCACCACCTTCACCCCCCGCTCCAGCAGCGGTGGCACCAGGCCGGCGGCGAGCCCGTTGGGCAGGCTCAGCACCGCCAGGTCGGCGGCGGCGGCGATCGCCTCGGCATCGGGCTTGCGCACCACCGGATCCCCGTCCAGGGGCAGGAAGGGCACCAGCTCGCTCCAGCGTTTGCCGCTGCTGCGCTCGCCCCCCAGGAACGTCACCGAGAGGCCGGGGTGGCCCTGGAGCAGGCGCAGGGTCTGCAGCCCTCCGTAGCCACTGGCACCAATCACCGCGACGCGCTTGCCTGCCATGCCGAAGCAACGGGAACGGCTGATCGTACCGGGCTCTATAAAGAGAGATTGCGGGGCCCACGCCGGACGGCCGCTCCCGCCCCCTGCCGTCGCTCCCCTTGACTCTCCTCTCCTCCTCCCCCCGCGATGGTGCCGGCGCGGTCCCCCAGGATCCGGCGCCGATCCGCTTCGATGCGGTGGCCGACGCCCTCGCCGCGATCCGCAACGGCGAATCCATCGTCGTGGTCGACGACGAGAACCGCGAGAACGAAGGCGATCTGATCTGCGCCGCCCAGTTCGCCACGCCCCAGCAGATCAACTTCATGGCCACCGAGGCGCGGGGCCTGATCTGCCTGGCGATGGAGGGCCAGCGCCTGGACGCGCTCGATCTGCCGCTGATGGTGGATCGCAATACCGACAGCAACCAGACCGCCTTCACGGTCAGCGTGGACGCGGGTCCGGAGAACGGCGTCAGCACGGGGATCTCCGCTGACGACCGCGCCCGCACGATCCAGGTGGCGATCCATCCGGACACCCGACCGGCCGATCTGCGCCGCCCTGGCCACATCTTCCCGCTGCGGGCCCGGGAGGGCGGGGTGCTCAAGCGCGCCGGCCACACCGAAGCCGCCGTGGATCTGGCCCGCCTCGCCGGCCTCTATCCGGCCGGGGTGATCTGCGAGATCCAGAACGCCGACGGCTCGATGGCCCGGCTGCCCCAGCTGGTGGACTACGCCCGCCACCACGGGCTGCGGTTGATTTCGATCGCCGATCTGATCCGCTACCGCCTCGACACCGAGCGCTTCGTGCGCCGCCAGGCGGAGGCGAGCCTGCCCAGCAGCTTCGGTCAGTTCCGGGCGATCGGCTACCGCAACGAACTCGACGGCAGCGAGCACGTGGCGATCGTGAAGGGCTATCCGGAGCGGGCCGCTGGGCCGGTGCTGGTGCGGGTGCATTCCGAATGCCTCACGGGCGACGCCTTCGGTTCCCTGCGCTGCGACTGCCGCCCTCAGCTGGAAGCAGCCCTGCGGATGATCGAAGCGGCCGGCGAGGGGGTGGTGGTGTACCTGCGCCAGGAGGGGCGCGGCATCGGGCTGATCAACAAGCTCAAGGCCTACGGCCTGCAGGACGGCGGCCTGGACACGGTGGAGGCCAACGAACGGCTGGGCTTCCCGGCCGACCTGCGCAACTACGGCGTGGGTGCCCAGATTCTCAGCGATCTGGGTGTGCACCGGCTGCGGCTCATCACCAACAACCCCCGCAAGATCGCCGGGCTCGGGGGTTACGGCCTGCAGGTGGAAGACCGGATCCCCCTGGTGATGGACGCCGGCGCGCACAACGCCGAGTACCTGCGGGTGAAGCGCATCAAGCTGGGCCACCTGATGGAGGAGGCCGCTCACGGGGTGACCGCGGTGCTCGGCTGGCAGGGCGCGGGAACGGAGAGTGAGTTGGCCGAGCACTTCGAGGTGCTGCGGCGCTGGGCTTCGGCCGCCGGCCTGCTGCTGGACCGGGAGGAGCATCCGCGGCTGCTGGCGCTGCTGGGTCAGCCGCGCCTCACCCTGCTGCTGGGAGCGCGGGAAGAACGCGAGCTTCGTGCTTCTGACCTGGCCGGTGCGCTGATGGCCATGGCCCGCTGGGAGCACACGCGGGCCGTAAGCCTGCTGCTGGCTCCAGATGCCCAGCGGCGCAGCCATCCGAGCGGCGACCTGGAAGCCGAGCTGCGGCCGTTCAGCGACCTGGATGCAACCCCCGCACTCGGCGGACCCGCGAACGGGGGACAATCTCCTGCCTGCCCCCTGCTGCAGTTGGCACCCGGGGCGTTCATCGTCTGGCACCGAAGCGAGGGGGGGGCGGCTTCCGGCTGAGTCCTGCCCTCCCCCGCACTCTCTGCTGGATCGACGTGTTCAGTCCTGGATCGTCACCTTGTTGATGCGACTGCCGTTCCGCAGGGCCATCACCACATCGGTGTTGCCGGTCTGGCCGAAGACGGTGTGAACGCCGTCGAGGTGGGGCTGGGGGCCGTGGCAGAGGAAGAACTGGCTGCCGCCGGTGTCGCGGCCGGCATGGGCCATCGACAGGGAGCCGGCCACATGCTTGCGGGCGTTGATCTCACAGGGAATCGTGTAGCCGGGGCCGCCGGTGCCGGCGATGCCGCGGGCGCCTTCACGGCTGTTTGGACAACCGCCCTGGGCCATGAAGCCATCGATCACACGGTGAAAGGCCAGGCCGTCGTAGAAGCCATCCTTCGCCAGCTTGACGAAGTTGGCCACCGTGCCCGGGGCATCGGCATCGAACAGCTCCAGTTCGATGGTGCCGGCATCGGTGTCCATCACGGCTTTGGTCACGGCGGAAGGGAGGAAAGGCACCGCAATCTAGGCAGCGCCCTCCCGCCCGGTCGAATGCGGTAGGAAGGGTGCCGCACCCTTCTCCGCCATGGCCGCCAGCCCGAGCCTCGATCTCGCCGATGCCCGTCTCGGGGTGCTCGGCGGCAGCGGGCTGTATGCCATGCAGGGCCTGGAGGAGGTCAGGGAGCTGGAGATCGATACCCCCTTCGGCACCCCTTCCGACACCCTGCGCGTGGGTCGGATCGGTGATCTGGAGGTGGTGTTCCTGGCCCGCCACGGCCGCCACCACACCCTCACCCCCACCGAGGTGCCCTACCGGGCGAATCTGTGGGCGATGCGCTCCCTCGGCGTGCGCTGGATCCTCTCCGCCTCCGCCGTGGGCTCGCTGCAGGAGGGCGTGCGCCCCCTCGACATGCTGATCCCGGATCAGTTCATCGACCGCACCCACCAGCGGCCGCTCACCTTCTTCGGCGAGGGTGCCGTGGCCCATGTGGGGGTGGCCGATCCCTTCTGTCCGGTGCTCTCCGGGCTGCTGGCCGATGTCACCCGACCCCTGATGCCCGGCGGTCGCCAGCTGCACCAGGGCGGCACCTACCTCTGCATGGAGGGGCCGGCCTTCTCCACCCGGGCCGAATCGGAGCTCTACCGCAGCTGGGGCTGTGACGTGATCGGCATGACCAACCACAGCGAGGCCCGGCTGGCCCGGGAGGCCGAGATCGCTTACGCCACCCTGGCCATGGTCACCGACTACGACTGCTGGCACAGCGACCACGACGCGGTGACGGTGGAGATGGTGATCGAGAACCTGCAGGCCAACGCCGCCCTTGCCCAGCGGGTGATCCATGCCGCGGCGCTGGCGGTGGCGGAGCGACGCCCCGCCAGCTCCTCCCATCACGCTCTGCGTCATGCCCTGATGACGCCGCCCGACAAGGTGCCCCACCTTACCCGCCGGCGCATCGATCTGTTCACCGCCACCTACTGGGGCGCCTACGAAGCCGGCGAGTCCTGAGCCTGGGGCTCCTGAGTCTGGGGGCTGAGCTCGGCGCCGAGTGCCTGCAGGGTGGGCCGCAGCCCGGGCCCGTGGAGGGCGAGGGCGGCGGCCGCCGCCTCGGCATCGAGCCCGGTGGCGGCCAGCAGCAGGGCCAGCTTCACCGATCCCCCGGTCTGCCGCAGCAGTTCGGCTCCCCGCTCCCGATTCACCCCAGCCAGATCACGCAGGATCCGCAGGGCCCGGTCTTCGAGCTTGCTGTTGGTGACCGCCACATCCACCATGCGGTTGCCATGCACCTTGCCCAGCCGCACCATCACGCCGGTGGAGAGGATGTTGAGGGCCATCTTGGTGGCGGTGCCGGCCTTCAGCCGGGTGGAGCCGGTGAGCAGTTCCGGGCCGGTGAGCAGGCGGATGTCGATGGTGCAGGGCATCGGCGCCTGCTCGGCCGGCACGCCGGCCATGGCGATCGCCAGGGCGCCGATCGCGCGGGCATGGCTCAGGCCGCCGAGCACGAAGGGGGTGGTGCCGCCGGCGGCGATGCCCACCAGGGCATCGGCCGGGCCGAACCCGCGCTGCTCCATGTCAATGCGGCCGGCGTCGAACAGATCCTCGAGGCCCTCCGAACTGCGCAGCAGGGCCGGGGCACCGCCCGCCAGCACCCCCTGCACCAGCTCCGGCGGCGAGCAGAAGGTGGGCGGGCACTCCGCCGCATCCAGAACGCCGAGTCGGCCGGAGGTGCCGGCCCCGAGGTAGAAGAGCCGGCCACCGGCCCGCAGGCGTTCGCTGATGGCGTCCACCGCTTCGGCCAGGGCGGGCGCGGCGGCGGCGACCGCCCGCTGGGGCTCCAGGTCGTTCTCACAGAACAGGGCCACGAGAGCGGGGGTGTCCAGGCAGTCGAGGGACTCGCTGCGGGGATTGGGTCGCTCGGTGAGCAGATGGCCGCGATCGAGGCCGGCGGAACCGCTCACAGCAGACCCTCCAGCCGACGGCGGAAGGCCTCCAGTTCCGGATCCGGGTTCTGGCCTTCTGCCCCCTCCGGGCTGGCGTCCGCCTCCTGCTCCCGCCAATGGGTCACATCCATGTTTCGTTCGGGCGGTGCGATCAGCAGCCGGTCCTCGTCGCTGCGGGGGAGGAACCCGGCCGGCACGAACCGCGCCTCATAGCCGGCTTGCGCGCAGAATCCCTCCAGTTCCTCCCGGTCCAGGGCCTCGACCGTGGGAACGGGAAAGTCCTGGGCCTCGAGCAGACCGGCGTAGCGCTCGGCATCGTCGGGGTCTTCGAACAGCAGCACCACCGTCTGGCCGTTGATCTCCAGCGAGTGGATCCCCTCCTGGTCGCTGCCGGCATCAAACAGAAGAACGTGCACGGTTCGGGAAGGAGGCTCGCTGGCGGGCACCTTGGCATTCACTGGGCTGCGCCTCAGTGTGTCACCCGCCGTCCGGCCTGTCCTCCTGCTGCTCGTCGTCGAGTTCCTGCAGGCGGCGATAGAGCGCTTCCCGGGCTTCGTCGAGACCGTCGGGCACCACGATCCTCACCTCCACCAGCTGATCGCCGCGACGATCCCCCGCGGCGATGCCCCTCTCCCGCAGGCGCAGCAGACGGCCACTCGAAGAACTCCGTGGCACCCGCAACCGCACAGGACCTTCAAGCGTAGGCACTACGCGCTGGCACCCAAGGACGGCCTCGGCAGGCGAGATCTCCAGCAGGTAGTGGACCCGCAGACCATCCACCCGCAGCCCCTCGGCCGTGCGCACCCGCAGCTGGAGGAAGTGATCGCCCCCGCCCGGAGCGACACCGGCCAGGCGCAGGCGCCAGCCGTCCCCGGCCATCGGCGGGGTCCAGAGCTCCACCACGGTGCCGTCCCGCAGCGTGAGCTCCACCCGGGTGCCGGCCACCGCCTGCTCGGGCGTGAGCAGGACGGTGGTCTCCTCGTCGCTGGCTGCCGGCACCGGTGGCGGCGGCGGCGGTGAAGCCGTCACATCGCCGGCACGATCGCGAACGGGTTCATGCTCCAGGTGTTCTTCGTCGGCTGCCCCCCGTTCCGGAGCCGGGCGTCCCGGCCGGGGAACCTCCCCGAACAGGCGTTCGAGATAGGCCTCGAAGCTGGGGAAACCGCTGGCGAAAGGATCGGTATCCGCAGAGGATTCCACCGGATCCTCCCCCGCCTCCCAGGCCCGGCGCCGCCGAGGGTCGGAGAGCACCGCATAGGCCTCGTTGACCTGCTTGAAGCGCTCCTCGGCCACGGGGTCGTTGCCGTTGAGATCGGGATGCCAGCGTCGAGCCTGCTGCCGGAACGCCCGCTTCAGGCTGGCGGGATCAGCACCGGGCTCCAGGCCGAGGACCTGCCAGTAATCGACCGTGGCGAAGGGAGACAAGGGACGCGGGCGGTGCGGTGAATCGGCGAATGAGTGGGAGGTGTCTTGGGCGGGCGGCGATCAGGTGGCCCAGGGATCGTCGTCGGGAAGGGAAGGGCGGGACACCCGGCTGCGGGAGGGTTCCAGATCGTTGTCCCGGCGCGAGCGGTAGCGGGGTTCGTCGTCGAAGTCCCGCTCATCACTCAGTGGCCCGTTGGACCTGCGCGCTGCCCCGTCCTGGCGCGACCAGCTGTCGTTGCGGCTCCAGTCCTCGTCGCGCGGCCGGCTCGCCATGGGCTCACGGGGCCGCCAGCGTTCCTCCTCCCAACTGTTGCCGCCGGAGCCGTAACGGGAGGGGGTGGACCAGGGATCGCCGCTGCGCGCCCGGTCGCGCTCCCAGTCGTCCCAGTCGTCCTCGGCGAACAGTTCGTCCGTGAGGGAGCCGAGGGTGTTCTTCAAGCCCTGCAGAGGGCCAGCCTCGGCGCGGCGCTCGCTCAGCAGGCGGCGGTTGAGGCCGAACAGGGCCTCCTGCAGCTGGCTCACCGACAATTCGAGTCCAGCGACGTCGTCGCCGGCGAGCAGATCCTGGACGTCGCGCAGGGCCATCTCCACCGAGCGCTGCTGCCGCTCCGCTCCGTAGGGGCCCAGTTCCAGGGCCGCATCCCGCAGGCGACGTTCCGCCTGGGCCACCAGGGTCTGGGCCTTGTTGCGGCGATCCACATCGGCGCGCCGGCGCCGATCCTCGGCCGCCTTGCGCTCGGCCTCCTCCAGCAGCCCCTGGATCTCCTCCTCGCTGAGATTGGAGCCGCCCTGGATCGTCACGCTCTGCTGGCGGCCGGTGGTGCGGTCGGTGGCGGACACCTGCAGCAGGCCATTGGCGTCGATGTCGAAGGACACCTGCACCTGCGGTACCCCGCGGGGAGCGGGGGGGATGCCGGAGAGGCGGAAGCGCCCCAGCGACTTGTTGCCCTCGGCCATCTGCCGCTCACCCTGCAGCACATGGATCTCCACCGAGTTCTGGTTGGCTTCGGAGGTGCTGAACACATCGCTGCGGCGCACGGGGATGGGGGTGTTGCGGGGGATCAGCACCTTCATCACTCCGCCGATCGTCTCCAGCCCCAGGGAGAGGGGGGTGACGTCGTTGAGCATCAGGTCGCGCAGCTCGCCGGTGAGGATGCCGGCCTGCACCGCGGCGCCGATCGCCACCACCTCATCGGGGTTCACCGACTGGCAGGGCTCCCGGGGAATGAGGGTGCGCACCATCTCCTGCACCATCGGCATGCGGGTGGATCCCCCCACCAGCACCACGTCGTCGATGTCATCGGCGGTGAAGCCGGAATCCCGCAGGGCCCGCTGCACCGGGCGCAGCAGGCGATCGAGCAGATCGGGGCAGAGCCCTTCGAAGGTGCGCCGCTCCAGAGTGGTTTCGATGTGGAGCGGACCGGCATCCGCCGTGGCGATGAACGGCAGCGAGATCGGCGTGCTGGTGACGCCGCTGAGCTCGATCTTGGCCTTCTCCGCCGCTTCGGTGAGGCGCTGCAGCGCCTGCCGGTCGCGGCGGAGGTCGATGCCGTGCTCCGTGGCGAAGGCATCAGCCACCCAGTCCACGATCCGGCGATCCCAGTCGTTGCCGCCGAGCTGGGTGTCACCACTGGTGGCCTTCACGTCGAAGACGCCGTTGGCGATCCGCAGCACCGACACGTCGAAGGTGCCGCCCCCCAGATCGAACACCAGCACCCGTTTCACGGCGCTGCGGTCGAAGCCGTAGGCCAGCGCCGCGGCGGTGGGTTCGTTGAGAATCCGCTCCACCGTGATGCCTGCCAGGCGTCCGGCATCACGGGTGGCCTGGCGCTGGGCGTCGTCGAAGTAGGCCGGCACCGTGATCACAGCCGCCTCCACCGGTTCACCCAGGTAGGTGGAGGCGTCGTCCACCAGCTTGCGCAGGATGCTGGCCACCAGTTCCTCAGGGGCATATTCCCGTTCGGTGGCCGGACAGACCACCCGCACGTTGCCCTGGTCGTTGGCCCTCACGGTGTAGGGAACGCCGAGGCTCACCTCATCGAGTTCGTCCCAGCTGCGACCCACGAATCGCTTGAGATTGGCGAAGGTGTTGCGCGGGTTGAGCACCAGCTGGCGCCGCGCCAGCTGCCCCACCAGCAGTTCCTTTTCGCGGCTGAAACCCACCACCGAGGGCGTGGTGCGGCCTCCTTCGGCACTGGCGATCACCTGGGGCCGGCCGCCCTCGAGCACGGCCACCACCGAGTTGGTGGTACCGAGGTCGATTCCGACGATCCGCCCCATGAACACGCATTCGATCGCCCCAAGCTACCGGGCGCGATCGTTCCTTAAACAGCGCTTCACCGTCATGGGCCGGCGGGCTCCTTAAATTCCCACAAGAGGGCCTCCCTTTCGACGCCCCGCCGTTCGCGCGTCTCCGAGTCCTTCCACCACCCCCATGACAAGCGACGTCGCGATCCCCAGGGCCGATGCCTTCACCCTGAGACGCCGCCCGGCCTCGGAACGGCTGCTCGACATCGGCTTCCGCCAGCTCACCCTCTCGCTCGCCGCTCTGGTGGGCCTGGTGCTCCTGGCGATCGTGCTCACCGTGTTCCAAGGCGCCCGGGAGGCCATGGCCACCTTTGGCCTGAACTTCCTCACCACCTCCTCCTGGGATCCGGTGAATGGCACCTACGGAGCCTTCACCGCCATCTACGGCACGCTGGTTTCATCTCTTCTGTCGTTGCTGATCGCCGTGCCGCTTGGAGTGGGCACCGCGATCTTCATCACGGAAAACCTGATCCCCAAGGTTCTCCGCGACGCCATCGGCCTGATGGTGGAACTGCTGGCCGCCATCCCCTCCGTGGTGCTGGGGCTTTGGGCCATCTTCGTGATGGAACCCTTCCTCCGCCCCCTCCTCAACCTCATCCACCAGTTGCTCGGCTGGTTTCCGCTGTTCTCCACTCCTCCCCAGGGGCCAGGGATGGCTCCGGCCGTTCTGATCCTGGTGGTGATGGTGCTGCCGATCATCACAGCCATCTCCCGCGACGCCCTCAACCAGGTACCCGATGAGCTTCGTCAGGGTGCTTATGGGGTGGGCACCACCCGCTGGGGGGCTTTGTTCAGCATCATCCTGCCGGCGGCCGTCTCCTCGATCACCGGCGGGATCATGCTTGCCCTGGGCCGGGCGATGGGCGAAACCATGGCGGTCACGATGATCATCGGCAACGCCCTCAACTTCAGTTTCTCCCTGCTCGCCCCGGCCAACACGATCGCCTCGATGCTGGCCAACCAGTTCGGGGAAGCGGATGGCATCCAGGTGTCGGCCCTCATGTATGCCGCCCTGATCCTGATGCTGCTCACCTTCACCGTGAACGTGCTGGCCCAGTGGGTGGTGCGTCGCCTGAGCCTGCGCTACTGACATGACCAGCACCCAACCCCTGGCCTCCAGATCCGCTCAGGGCTTCCCCTCCAGAGAAGGCCGGTCGATGTTCTTCGACCCCAGCCTCTCCCGCAACCGCATCAACAAGCTGTGCACCACTGTGGCCGGCGTCTTCGCCACCATCGCGGTGCTGCCGCTTTTCCTTGTCCTGCTCTACGTTCTGTGGAACGGCGGCCGTCTGATCAGCTTCCAGCTGTTCACCCAGCTGCCGCCCGCTCCGGGGATGGAGGGAGGTGGCATCGGCAACGCCATCCTGGGCACCCTGATCGTGACCGCCATCGCCACCCTGATTGCCCTGCCGGTGGGAGTCGGGGGAGGCATCTATCTCTCCGAATACTCGCGAGCTGGCTGGTTCGCCCAATCCGTGCGCTTTGCCAACGACGTGCTCGCGGGGGTGCCCTCGATCATCAGCGGCGTTTTCGTGTACGGCCTGATCGTGGCCACCCGCGTGTTCTTCAATCAGAGCTACAGCGCCATGGCGGGCGGCATCGCACTTGCGGTGCTGATGCTGCCCACCGTGATCAAGACCACCGATGAGGGCCTGAAGCTGGTGCCTCAGGAGCTGCGCTGGGGCGCCTACGGAGTCGGCGCCTCCCGCTTCGTCACGATCACACGGGTGATCCTCCCCGCGGCCTTCACGCCCATCGCCACCGGCGCGGTGCTGGCCATCGCCCGGGCGGCGGGTGAAACAGCACCGCTGATCTTCACCGCCCTGTTCTCCCCCTTCTGGCCGGAGGGCATCTTCAACCCGATCGCCACCATGTCGGTGTTGATCTTCAACTTCGCGATCATGCCTTACGAGGCCCAGAACGCCCTGGCCTGGACGGCCTCCTTCGTTCTGGTGGTCATGATCCTGGCGGCCAATCTGCTGGCTCGCTGGATTGCCCGAGCAGCGCGTCCCTGACCTGCCTCCCCATGGCCTCCGATCCACAGACATCCCTTTCCGCCGCCTCTCTCCAGCGTCCGATGCCTTCCCCCGTTTCCGCCTCTGCCCCCAAGGCCACCGACACGGTCTGTATGTCGCTGGAGAACGTCACGATCTCTTACGGCAGCTTTGAGGCCGTGCGCAACGTGCACCTGGATCTCCCCCGTGGTCGGGTGACGGCCTTCATCGGGCCCTCAGGTTGCGGCAAGTCCACCGTGCTGCGGGCCTTGAACCGGATGAACGATCTGATCCCGGGTTGCACCCTGCGGGGCCGGGTGGTCTTCGACGGCCACGATCTCTACCACCCGAAGGTGGACCCGGTGGAGGTGCGCCGCCGCATCGGCATGGTCTTCCAGAAGCCCAATCCCTTCCCCAAGAGCATCTACGAGAACATCGCCTTCGGGGCTCGCATCAACGGCTACAAAGGCGACATGGATGAACTGGTGGAGCGCTCCCTGCGCAAGGCGGCCGTATGGGATGAATGCAAGGACAAACTCCAGCAGAGCGGTTTTTCTCTCTCGGGTGGCCAGCAGCAGCGTCTGTGCATCGCCCGGGCCATCGCCACTGAGCCAGAGGTGATCCTGATGGATGAACCCTGCTCGGCCCTCGATCCGATCTCCACCCTGAAGATCGAGGAAACGATGCACGAACTCAAGCGCAATTACACGATCATCATCGTGACCCACAACATGCAGCAGGCGGTGCGGGTGGCCGACATGACCGCCTTCTACAACGCCGAAGCCGTGGAAGGCGGCAGCGGCAAGGTGGGCTATCTGGTGGAGTTTGCGGAAACCGAGGTGATCTTCAACGCACCGGGTCAACAGGCCACCCTCGATTATGTGAGCGGTCGGTTCGGCTGATCGCTACCTCCTGATCCCATCCCGTGCACCCGTGGCACTGGATGGGATGGTTGCGTCGACAGTCCGCTTCATCCGTTGGCAAAAAAAGACCGGCCCTTGGGCCGGCAGATGAACGGAGAGGGAGGGATTCGAACCCTCGATAGAGTTGCCCCTATACAGCATTTCCAGTGCTGCGCCTTCGACCACTCGGCCACCTCTCCAGCGGCAAAATGGGGCAAGTGCGAATGTAGCAGGGGACCAGCCCCCACCTCCTCGGCCCGATGACCCGCTCCTTTCCGATCACCGTTCACTGGCGCCAGGCCGGCCGGGTGATCCGCCACGACGTTTCCGAAGGGGAGTACATCCTGCGCAGCTTCGAGCAGCAGGGCGATCCGCTGCCGTTCAGCTGCCGCAACGGCTGCTGCACCGCCTGCGCCGTGCGGGTGCTCGAGGGCAGCATCGATCAGAGCGAGGCCCTCGGCCTCTCGCGTGAGCTCCGGGCCAGGGGATACGGCCTGCTCTGCGTGGCCCGGGCCGATGGCCCGCTGGTCGTGGAGACCCAGGACGAGGACGAGGTCTACGACCTTCAGTTCGGCCGCTTCTTCGGCCGTGGCAAGGTGCGGCCCGGTCTGCCCCTCGACGACGAATGAGCACGCTGCCCACCACCACCACCGACGCGATCGCAGCGTCCGAAGCCGCCCGGGCGGGCTGTGGGCTGGCTGAGCCTGAGATCGAGCGCCTGGCCGCCCTGGCCCGCCGGGCCGCCGAGGCCGGCGCCGATCCCCTGCGCCGCCTGTTCGGCCAGCTGGAGCGGATCCGGGCCAAGGGTGTGGCCGGAAACCTGGTCACCGAGGCCGACGAGGCCGCGGAGGCCGCGGTGCTGGCTGTGCTGGAGCAGGAGACCCCGGGTTGGGGCGTGCTGGCGGAGGAGAGCGGCCGGCGGGCCGGCAGCGGCGATCTGGAGTGGTGCGTCGATCCCCTCGACGGCACCACCAACTACGCCCACGGCTACCCCTTCTTCGCCACCTCCGTGGGCCTTACCTGGCGCGGCATCCCGCTGCTGGGGGCGCTGGCGCTGCCGGTGATGGAGGAGCTCTACTGGGCTGCGCCCGGGCTGGGCAGCTGGTGCAACGACACTCGCCTGCAGGTGACGAGCTGCGCGCGTCTCGACGATGCCCTGCTGGCCACCGGCTTCTCCTACGACCGCACCGAACGGCTCGACAACAACTACGCCGAATTCGCCTGGTTCACCCACCGCACCCATGGTGTGCGCCGGGCCGGGGCGGCGGCGGTTGACCTGGCCCATGTGGCGGCCGGCCGCCTCGACGGCTACTGGGAGCGGGGCCTCTCCCCCTGGGATCTGGCCTGCGGCGTGGTGCTGGTGGAGCAGGCGGGCGGTGTGGTCTGCGCTTACGACGGCGGACCACTCAGCCTCGGGGAGGGACGGGTGATCGCCGCCGGTCCGGGACTGCGCCAGGCCCTGATCGACGGGCTGGCCGCCTGCCGCCCCCTACCCGGCGGCGCCTACGGGGCGCCCGAACTCGACGTCTGAACCCGGCGACGGCACGATCCATAGGATCGGCCCGCGCTCTCCGCTTGCTCACTCCCGCATGGCCCTGCAACCCGCCGCCGGCGCCCGAGATCTCCATCCCCGGGAGGTGGACCGCAACCGGCGGCTGTGCGACCAGCTGGCGGAGGTGTACCGGCTGTGGGGTTACCAGGAGGTGGCGCCGCCCACCATCGAGCGGCTGGACACCCTCGAGGCCGGTGGAGCCATCGACGCCAAAGCCCTGATCCGCCTGGCGGCGGGCGAACCGCTGGGCCTGCGTCCCGAGCTCACCGCCTCGATCGCCCGGGCCGCCGGCACCCGCCTCGCGGGCCGGCCCCGGCCGCTGCGGCTATGGGCCTGTGGTTCGATCTACCGCTCCGTGGCGGGAGAGGGGGGCGGCCGGCGCATCAGCGAGGAGCTGCAGAGCGGCGTGGAGCTGCTGGGGGTGCCGTCGGCCGCCGCCGACGGCGAGCTGATGCACCTGCTGCTGGCGGCGGCCGCCACCCTCGGCCTGCGCCGCGAGCATGCGCCGATCCTGCTGGTGGGCCACCACGGCCTGCTCGATCGGCTTCTGGAGGAGGTGCCCGATGCCCAGCGGCCCGCGGTGCGCCGGGCGCTCACCGACCTCGACGCTCTCGCCCTGGCCGCCCTGCCCCTGCCGGAGGCCCTGCGCCGGCGCCTCGCGGCCCTGCTGGCCCTGCGGGGCGAGCCGGCGGAGGTGATCTACCAGCTGGAGCAGTGGCTCGGGCCGGTGGAGCTGCTCGACAGCCTCGCGGCCACCCTGGAAGGGGTGGCCGATGCCTGCCGGGCCCAGGGGGTGCGGCTGCAGCTGGATCCCACATTTCAGCCCCACTTCGACCTTTACGACGGCCTTGTGCTGAAGCTGGTTTGCCAGGGGGCCGACGCTCCGGTTGCGATCGCCAGCGGCGGCCGCTACGACGCCCTGGTGGGACGGTTCAGCAGCGATCCGGAGCGGGCGGCGGGCACGGGCTTCGCCTTCGCGGTGGAAGCGATCCGCGAACTGCTCGATGCCGACATGCCGCAGGAGAGCGCCCCTGGACCCTGGTTGGTCGCTGCCACCGCAGCGGCGGGCCTGCGGGCGGCTCTGGGGCGCATGGCCGAACTTCACGCCGTTGGCGAGGCGGCGGAGCTGTGCGTGCAAGTCTGTCCCGACAGGGCCAGCGCTGAGGAGCGCGCTCGGGAGCGGGGCTGCCGGGGCGCTCAGTGGATCGCTGCCTAGGATCCGCGGTCACCACACGTCACGCCATGGCCCACACGATCGTCACCGATGTCTGCGAAGGGGTGGCGGATTGCGTGGATGCCTGCCCGGTGGCCTGCATCCATCCCGGTGCGGGAGCCAACCGCAAGGGCACGGGGTACTACTGGATCGATTTCGACACCTGCATCGACTGCGGGATCTGCCTGCAGGTGTGTCCGGTGGCGGGGGCGATCCTCCCCGAGGAACGCGCCGATCTGCAGCGGAACGGCTGAGGCGCGCTCCGCCGCTCCCCGCATCCAGCCCGAAGGGTTCGGGGACCCCACCACCCCCGGCGTTGAAGCCTCGGCGGGCCCACCCCTAGGGTTCGGACGCCATCAAGCGCGATGCCATGCCGGTGCTGGAAGAGCAGGGTCAGATCCAGATTCACACCGAGAACATCTTTCCGATCATCAAGAAGGCCGTCTACAGCGGCCACGAGGTGTTCCTGCGGGAACTGGTGAGCAATGGCGTCGATGCGATCGCCAAGCGGCGCATGGCCGCCATGGGTGGCGACTGCAGCGAAGGCCCGGAGGGGGCGATCCAGATCCGCATCGACCGCGAAGCCAAGACCCTCACCATCTCCGACAACGGCATCGGCATGAGCGCCGATGAGGTGAAGCGCTACATCAACCAGGTGGCCTTCTCCAGCGCCGAGGAATTCCTGGAGAAGTACAAGAGCGAGAGCGACGCGATCATCGGCCACTTCGGACTGGGCTTCTACTCCAGTTTCATGGTGGCCCGCGAGGTGGAACTGGTGACCCTCAGCGCCCGCGAGGGCAGCGAGGCGGTGCGCTGGACCTGCGACGGATCCCCCAGCTTCCGGCTGGAGGCGGCGGAGCGCAGCGAACCCGGCACCGATGTGATCCTGCACCTGATGGAGGAGGAGCTGGAGTATCTCGAGCCCTCCCGCATCCGCACCCTGATCACCACCTACTGCGACTTCCTGCCGGTGGCGGTGCAGCTGGACGGTGAAACCGTGAACAAGCGCCAGGCCCCCTGGCGCCAGTCGCCGCGGGAACTGAGCGACAACGACTACATCGAGCTCTACCGCTATCTCTATCCCTTCCAGGGAGATCCCCTCCTCTGGGTTCACCTGAACACCGATTATCCCTACACCCTGCAGGGCATTCTCTATTTTCCCAAGATCACCGGCAGAGCCGACTGGGAGAAGGGGGAGATCCGCCTGTACTGCAACCAGGTGTTCGTCAGCGACTCGATCAAGGAGGTGGTGCCCCGCTACCTGCTGCCCCTGCGGGGCGTGATCGACTCGCCCGACATCCCGTTGAACGTGAGCCGCTCGGCCCTGCAGACCGACCGCCGCGTGCGCTCCATCGGCGGCTTCGTAGCCAAGAAGGTGGGCGACCGCCTCAAGGAGCTCCACCGCGACGATCCCCGCCGCTACGCGGAGATCTGGGATTCGCTGGCGCCCTTCATCAAGATCGGCGCCATGGAGGATGAAAAATTCGCCGACCAGGTGGCCGAGCTGATCCTCTTCGGCACCACGGCCCCGGCTCAGGAAGGCGGTGAGGCGGAACTGGCCAGCCCCGACCCGGTGGCCTGTGGCGACCGGGCCTACACCACCCTGGCCGGCTACCGCAGCCGCCTGGGCGAGGGCAGCGACACCCGCATCCTCTATTGCACCGATGAGGCGGGCCAGGCCGGCCCCCTGGCCCTGTGGAAATCCCAGGGCGCCGAGGTGCTGCTGGCCGACACCCTGATCGATTCCCAGTTCATCCCCTGGCTCGAGCACCGCCATGGTGAGCTCAAGTTCCAGCGGGTGGACGCCGAACTCGACGACAGCCTCCAGGAGAAGGAAAGCGAGCTCACCGACGCCGAGGGCAAGGATGCAGGTGAGAAGTTGCGGGAGCTGTTCCGCGGCGCCCTGGCCAACGACAAGATCACGGTGCAGGTGCAGTCGCTCAAGGGGGAGAACGCTCCGGCGGCGCTGATCCTGCTGCCCGAGCAGATGCGCCGCCTCAACGACATGGGCGCCCTGATGGAGCAGCGGCTGCCGGGTCTGCCCGATCACCACGTGCTGCTGGTGAACCGCCGCCATCCCTTGGTGGAGGGTTTGCGGCGTCTGTCCGAAGGTTCGGTGCTCACCGCCGGCGGCGGTGCCTCCCCCAGCCAGCAGCTGGCCACGGAACTGGGCCGCCACCTCTACGAGATGGCTCGCCTGGCGGTGGGAGGGCTGGAGCCCAATGAACTGGCCGGCTTCCAGCAGCGCAGCTGTGATCTGATGGGCCGCCTGATGGAGCGGGGTCTCTGAGGCAGACCCGCGGCTGCTGGACCGCAGCCGCACCGTTGAAGGCCGCACAGGTTGACGGCGGAGCGGAGCGGTCTTAAGGAGGGGAGGATCCGCCTCTCCCATGCCGCCGCTGCCGCCCGTGCCACGGATCCTGCGGCGTCTGCTCATGGTGACGGCCGCCGCGCTGCTGCTGCTGCTCCTGCCGGCGGCGGCGCGCGAGGCCTCGTCCGCTTCGGCGGAGATCACGGTGAGAGTGCTTCTGCCGGCACCCTTCCACGACGCCACCACGCGCGAACTGCCGCAGTTCCGCCGCGATCATCCCGGGGTGAACCTCGAACTCGTGCGCGGGCCGCTCGACACCGACGCGATCCAGGATCTCGCCATCGGCAGCCTGCTGCTCGGCGAAACCCCCTTCGACATCATGATGATGGATGTCAGCTGGATGCCTCTGTTCACGGCGGCCGGCTGGCTCTCTCCACTGGAGCCCTACCTGGGTACGGACATGCTCGCGGCGATGGAGCCCGGCGCCCGTCCGGGTAACAGCTTCGATGGCCATCTCTGGCGCATGCCCTACAGCGGTGACACCGGTCTGCTCTTCTGGCGCACCGACCTGATGCCGCAGCCGCCCCGCACCACCGACGAACTGGTGAGGATCTCCCGCGACCTGCAGCGATCCGGCCGCGTCCGCTGGGGATACCTCTGGCAGGGTCGTCAGTACGAGGGTCTGAGCTGCGTGATGCTGGAGGTTATTCATGCCTTCGGGGGGCGATGGTGGAACGCCGCCAGCGGCCGCACCGAGCTCGACCAGCCGCCGGCGCTGCAGGCGGCCCGCTGGCTCGAGGACCTCGTGCGGGAGGGGATCACCCCACCCTCGGTGGCCGGTTTCGCCGAGAACGAGGCCCTGCAGCAGTTCGCGGCGGGTGAGGCCGCCTTCCTGCGCAACTGGCCTTACGCCTGGAAGGTGATCGAGAACGACCGTGGAGCGGTGGTCGGTCATGTCGGCGTGGCGCCGGTCGTGGTTGCCCCGGGGCAGGAGGCGGGTGGGACCCTCGGCACCTGGGGCTTCTCACTTCTGCGCGGCAGCGCTCATCCCCGGGAGGCGGCGGAGGCGATCCGCTGGCTCACGGGGCCGGAGATGCAGCGCAGCCTGGCACTGAACGAGGGCTATGCCCCCACCTGGACCGCTCTCTACGAGGACGCTGCCCTGCAGAAGGGCGCGCCGCTGCTGGCAGTGCAGCGCCAGGCGCTGGCAGCCGGACCGCTGCTCCGCCCCCCGACTCCGCTCTACGCGCAGCTCAGTGACGTGATGCAGCGCCAGGCCAACGCGATGATCACCGGTCAGAGCGATGCCGTCAGCGCCATGACCGCGGCCCAGGAGCGCAGCGACGCCCTGATTCAGGCGATGACGGGAACCCCCCGATGATGCCGCTCCTCGCCGTCGATCTGCTGCTGATGCTCCCGGCCCTGATCCTGCTGGGCGTTGTGTTCCTGCTGCCGCTGCTCCGCGACGCCTGGCTCAGCCTTCATGCCAGCACGGTGATCACCGGGCTGATGGCGGTGCCGAACGGGGCTGCCAACTGGTGGCGGCTGCTCGACGATGCCCGCTTTCGTCAGGACGCGTTTCAGACCGTTCGCTTCACGGGCGTCTCGGTGGGTCTGGAGCTGGTGCTGGGGTTCGGGCTGGCCCTCGTGCTGCATCGCCCCGGCCGGGGCCGGGCCCTGCTGCGGGCCCTGGTGCTGCTGCCCTGGGCCCTGCCCACCACCGTGATGGCCCTGGGCTGGCGCTGGATCCTCAACGATCCCCATGGTCCGCTCAACGGGTTGCTCCAGGCGGTCGGCCTGCCCACCTTTGGCTTCCTCACCACACCTTCCACCACCTGGCTGGCCGTGGTGGTGGCCGATGTGTGGAAGACGACCCCCTTCGTGGCTCTGCTGCTGCTGGCCGGTCTGCAGTCGATTCCGGTGGACCTCGTGGAGGCCCTTCAGCTCGAGGGTGCCGGGCCGCTCACGATCCTGCGGCGTCTCACCCTGCCCCTGCTGGCTCCCTGGATCGCTTTGGCGCTGCTGTTCCGCATCGCCCAGTCCCTCGGGGTGTTCGATTTGATCCAGGTGCTCACCGGCGGCGGCCCCGCCGGCAGCACCGAGAGCCTGGCGATGTACGCCTACCGCCAGTCCCTGCGCTTTCTCGACTTCGGATACGGTGCCACCGTGCTCATGGCCACCTTCCTGCTGCTGCTGCTGCCGGGCGTGATCTGGCTGCTCCTGCAGAACCGGCTGCCGCGGAGGACTGCATGAGAGCGCTGGCTCTGCTCTGGAGTCTCGGCCCCCTGCTCTGGCAGCTGCGCACGTCGCTGCTGCCGGCGGATGCGCTGGTCGGGCAGGGCCCGTCCGCCTTGACCCTGGAGAACTACCGCCTGGTGCTCAGCGGCGATCCGCCGCTGTGGGCGTCGCTGCGCAACAGCTGCCTGGTGGGGGTCGGCACGACGGTTCTCACCCTGTGCCTGGCCCTGCCCTGTGCCTACGCCCTCCAGCGGCACCGCGGCGGTCTGCTGGGCTGGGGCGTGGGCGCCATTCTGCTCGCCGCCTCCCTGTTCCCCACCGTGCTGCTGTTCCTCGGACTGCTGGAGATCGCCCGCAGTCTCCATCTCGCCAACAGCCTCACTGCCCTCTGTCTCCCGTACACCGCCCTGGCGCTGCCGCTGGCGATCCTGATCCTGCGCGCGGCGATCGCCGAGCTCCCTCCGGAGTTGGAGGACGCCGCCCGGCTTGAGGGGCTGGCGCTGGGTCAGCGTCTGCGCTCGGTGCTGCTGCCGCTTCTGGCCCCGGCCCTGGCCTCCACCGCCATCCTCACCTTCCTGGCGAGCTGGAATGAGTACCCGATCGCCCTGACCTGGATCAGCCGGGTCGATCGGCTGACCCTGCCCACCGCCATGGCCCGCCTGGCCGGATCGTCGGTGTTCACGGTTCCCTATGGAGCCTTTGCCGCCGCCACGGTGCTCGGCAGCCTGCCCCTGCTGCTGCTGGTGCTGGTCGCCCAGCGTTGGATCATCAGCGGTCTCACCCAGGGAGCCGTGAAGGGATGAGCGGTCTGCAGCTGCAGCAACTGAGCCGACGCTGCGGCGATCGCAACGTGCTCGAGCACCTGGATCTGGCGGTGGCGCCGGGTGAATGTCTGGCGCTGCTGGGTCCGAGCGGTTGCGGCAAGACCACCACGCTGCGGCTCGTGGCCGGTCTGGATCCCTGCTCGGGCGGGCGGATCCTGCTCAACGGTGAGGACATCACCGCCCGGCCGGCCGGTGAACGGGAGGTGGCGATGGTGTTCCAGAGCTACGCGCTCTTTCCCCATCTCGATGTGGGCGAGAACCTGGCGCTCGGTCTTCGCAGCCGCGGCATCCCGCGGGCGGAGCGCGACCGTCGGATCGCATCCGTGCTCGAACTCCTGCAGCTCACGGCGCTGGTGCGGCGGCGGCCGGCCCAGCTCTCCGGCGGCCAGCGCCAGCGGGTGGCCCTGGCCCGGGCTCTGCTGCGCCAGCCGCGGATCGTGCTGCTCGACGAGCCGATGAGCAACCTCGATGCCCGCCTGCGGGAGGACCTGCGGCCCGAGCTGCGGCGGCTGCTCTGCGGCGGTGAACCGCCGGTGCTCTACGTGACCCACGACCAGCAGGAGGCGATGGGCATGGCCGATCGCATCGCCGTTCTGCAGGCGGGCCGGCTGGAGCAGGTGGGGGGCGTGCGCGAGCTCTACACCGATCCCCGCACCCGCTTCGTGGCCGACTTCCTGGGCCGGCCGGCGATCAACTGGCTGCTCGCCCAGGAGGGCAGGGTGCTGGGGGTGCGGCCGGAGCATCTGCGACCCCAGGGGGAGGGCGGCATCCCGGCTCGGCCGCTGCGGCGGGAGTGGTGGGGACATCAGCCGCTGGTCTGGCTCGAGACCCCCCACGGCACCCTGCGGATGCTGCTGCCGGCGGGGGAGGTGCTCGAGGAGGATCTGACGGTGGGCTGGCGGGCCGCCGACGAGCTCTGGTTCGATGCCGGCGGCCGCCGGATCGACGGCGCCGGTCCCTGGCGCCAGCAGGAGGGGTTGGGAGCCGTTTGATACGATCGCCGCTTGGGCAGTGGGCCCAAGTTGTTCCCAACATCTGGTTGATCGTTATGTCCCGGGTTTGTCAGCTCACCGGCAAGCGCGCCAACAACGGGATGGCCGTCAGCCACTCCCACGTGCGCACCAAGAAGCTGCAGCAGGTGAACCTGCAGGAGCGGCGCCTGTGGTGGGCCGAAGGCAACCGCTTCATCAAGCTGCGCGTTTCCACCCGCGCCCTCAAGACCATTCAGAAGAAGGGCCTGGGCGCCTACGCCAAGCAGCTCGGCATCGATCTGGCCCGCATCTGAGCCCTTCGGCGTTACCGTCGGGCCGGTTCGAACCCTCGGCGCCATGCCGGCACTTCCGACACGTCGCCGCTCCGTGCTGAAGGGGCTGCTCCTGGCCTCTTCCGCCCTGCTGTTCCGACCTGCCCCGGCCGGAGCTCTCGGCGGTGTTCTGCCGGAGCTCGATCAACCCGCACCCGCATTCCGCCTGCCCGGGGTGGCCCCCGGCCCCGCCGGCATCGATGAGGTGCAGCTGGGCCTGGCCGACTTCAGCGGCCGCTGGCTGGTGCTCTATTTCTATCCGCGTGATTTCACCAGCGGCTGCACCCTGGAGGCTCGCGGCTTCCAGAAGGATCTCTCCCGCTTCCGTGCCCGCAACGCTGCCGTGGTGGGGGTGAGTGCCGATGACGGCGACTCCCACGCCTCCTTCTGCGACAGCGAGGGGCTGGCCTTTCCCCTGCTCTCCGATGGCGGCGGCAGCGTGAGCCGGGCCTACGGCTCCTGGATTCCTCCCTTCTCCCAGCGCCACACCTTCCTGATCGATCCCCAGGGCACCTTGCGGGCCGTGTGGACGGCCGTGCGGCCCACCGGTCACAGCCAGGAGGTGCTGTCGGAACTCGAACGTCTGCAGGGCTGACCCATGGACGGAAGGGAGCGATCCATGAGGATCCCTCGTCGCACGATTCTCAACCTGCTGCCTGCTTTGGCAGGCGGCCTCGCCCTGGGGCCCCTGCTCCGCAGAAGCGCCGAGGCGCGCCCCGGCCGCGAGACGAGCCTCCGTTTTCTCGCCACCGCCGACAGCGGCAGCGGTGACAGCAACCAGAGGGCTGTGGGGCGCCAGATGGGGGCGCTACACCGCCGCGATCCGGTGGAGCTGGTGCTGATGGCCGGCGACAACATCTATCCCAGTGGTGATCTCTCCCTGGTGAAGGCCACCTTCCAGCGTCCCTACCGCGAGCTGCTGGCGGCCGGGGTGCCTTTCCACGCGGTGCTGGGCAACCACGACATCCTTGCCGGCAACGGCAAGCCCCAGGTGGCCTATCCCCCCTTCGGCATGAAGGGGCGCTGGTACAGCCTGCGCCGCGGACCGGTGGCCTTCTTCATGCTCGATACCAACGTCAAGGCCCCCTGGCAGCTTCAGTTGCCCTGGCTGAACCGGGAACTGGCCGCCAGCGACGCGCTCTGGAAGGTGGTGGTGGGCCATCACCCGATCTATTCCTCCGGCTACTACGGCAACGACCCGGCCGCCATCGCCCGGCTGACGCCCCTGTTCCGCCGCCACGGCGTGCAGCTCTACATCAACGGCCACGACCACAACTACGAGCGCTCGAAACGGCTCCAGGGCACCACCTATCTGACCGTCGGCGGCGGCGGCGCCAGCCTGCGGCCGGTGAAGGCCGAGGCCCAGTCGGCCCGGGCGGTGAGCGTGCACAGCTTCGCCGAGCTGCAGGTGCGGGGCGAGCGACTCACCATCGATGCCTGGGACCTCAAGGGGAACCGCATCGACCGGGCGGTGCTCAACCGGGCGGGCGCAGGGGTTCCAGGGTGAGCCGGTGTGTGGCGGCCCCGTCCCGCAGGGCCGCTAACCGCTGCTGCGCCGGGGGCTGATCGAGAACGGCCCGCCAGGTATCCGCGAGGGAAGAAGGCGGTGGCAGGGCTAGGTCGTGGCAGGGACAGCCGATCCCCTCGGCGGCGGCGGCCACCTTGGGGTCGTAGCTGAGGGCGGCGCAGGGGCTGCCACTCTGGGCCGCCAGGATCAGCCCGTGCAGGCGCATCGCCAGCACCAGGCCGGCATCGGCGAAGGTGGCCGTCGCCCCCTCCAGGTCGGCGGCGGACATGGCGCGACTGCGCTCCCGCAGATCAGGGGGCAGCAGCCCCGCCGCGTCAAGCCGCTCCAGCAGGCCGCGATCCTGCTCGCCATGGAAGGGCAGCCAGAGCACGGGGCGATCGACCTGACGGGCCAGGGCCGCCACCGCCTCCAGCCAGGGCCGCCAGCGATCGGGTTCGAGGGCTGGCACCGGTCGCCAGCAGAGCACGATCGGCCCACCGGCGCCGACCCAGGGCCGGGGCGGCAGGGCCCACACGGGATCAGTGCCGAGCCGGCCGTCGATGCCCCAGCTGCGGGCGAGGGCGGCGGAGGCCGGATCCCGCCAGCTGATGGAGGTGGCCATCGCCAGCAGCGCCCGCGTCAGCAGGCGGCTGCGGCGCCGCCGCAACGGACCGAGCCCCTGTCCCCAGAGCAGCACCGGCAGGCGCCGCACCCGGGCCGCCGTGATCAGGGCTCCGTAGTACACGAGGCTGAGGAAACTGGTGCTGTCCTGCAGCAGGCTGCCGCCGCCGAGCACGAGGGCATCACAGCCCGCCAGCGCCTTCAGCACCGCCGTCAGACTGCGCCGATCCACGGTGGCCACCGGGAAGGCCGCCTCCACCGCTGCCCGATCGGCGGCGGTGACAACCGGTTCCACCGCCGCCGGCAGCTGGCTGAGCAGCACCTGCAGCAGGGCATCGTCGCCGAGGTTGTGCTCGCCGTAGTACCCGCACAGCAGCACCTTCGGCCGAGGCAGCTGCGGCGATGCGGGGCGGGCGATCACAGCGGTGCCACGAATGCGGCGGAGCCTACGGCCCCACACCGGCCTCCCTGCCTAGATTCATCTGGCCTTGTCCCCCACCATGCACGCCCTTTCCCTGGCCACCTGGTGGATCCACATCACCTCGGTGCTCGAGTGGGTGCTGGCGATGGCAGCGGTGGAGGCCTTCGGAAGGCGACGCGCCGAACCCGCCTGGCGCTGGCTGGCGCTGGCGATGGTGCCGGCCCTGGTGAGTGCCATGGCCGCCTGCACCTGGCACCTCTTCGACAACAGCGAGGCTCTGCGGGGCCTGGTGGTGCTGCAGGCCAGCTGCACCGTGGCCGGCAACCTGGCCCTGGCGGCCGCCACCTTCCATCTGCTGCGTCTGCAGCGCCGCAGCGCCATCGAACCCCGGGCATGAACGACGCCCTGCTGAGCCTGCTGCAACGGCTGGCGGCCTTCGATCCGGCGCCCCTGTTCGTGCTTTCCCTGATCCCGTATCTGGCGTTTCTCTGGTGGGCGCGGCAGGTGCGGGCCTTCCCACGGCTGGCCCTGCGCGGCTTTGAACTCACCCTGGTGTTTGTGGGGGCCACGATCGTGGCGGCGGTGATCGCCCAGAGCCGCTACGGCCGCCAGCTGGCCGATGTGGACCCGCTGCACGGGGGTGCCGAGGCGCTGCTCACTCTCAGCAATGTGCTGGTGATGGTGGGCTTCCTCAGCCGCGAACGCGACCCCCATCCGTGAGCCGCCCCTGGGCCCTGGTGGTGCTGTTCGCCGCCGGCCTCGGCCCGGTGCTGGTGCCGCCCGCGACTGCCACAGCTCCGCAGACAGATGCATCGGGCGCTGTTCTCCGCGTGGGGGTGGTGGAGGGTTCCCCTCCCTGCAGCGATCGCCGCGATGATGCCTGGCAGGGCCTGGCCCCTGAGCTCTGGAACCGGGTCGCCAGCCGCGAATCGCTCGCTTTCCGCCTCAGTGCCTGGCCCTCCACCGGCGACTTGCTCGAGGCCACGCGCACGGGGGTGATCGACGTAGCGGTGGGCTGCATCAACGTCTCGCCAGAGCGGCTGCTGCGCTACCGCTTCTCGCTGCCGTTCCAGGAAGACGGCCTGGCGGTGCTGGTGTTGCGCACCCCCCTGGATCTGGGGCGGGCCTTCCTCGGTGCGCTGATCGGCCCGGGCCTGCTGCAACTGCTGGGCGGCTATCTGCTGGCGACTGCCCTGCTCACCGTCCTCACCTGGAGGGTCGAGCACTACGGCGAGCGCCCCGAAACCCAGCGAAACGGCTGGCTGCGAACAGGCGGCAAGCTGTTCCAGGTGCTGGCTACCGGTCCGGGCGGCAACGCGATCGTGGAGACCAACCGTGGCAACGCGATCGTGATCGCCGCCTACCTGGTGCGCATCGTCGCCGCCTCCCTTCTGGTGGGCTTCCTCACCGTGCGCGTGGTGGACGAAACCCAGGGGCGGGCCCGGGGACGGATCAGCGATCTCACCGATCTGCAGGGTCTGCGGGTTGTGGTGCGCCGGGGAAGCATCAGCGAGACCCTGATCCGCGAGCTCAACCGGGTTGCGCCGCCCGACCGGGCGATCCGGCCGGTGCCGATCGGGGCCATCGTCGAGGCCCTGCCGCTGCTGGATCAGGACCGGGCCGATGCTGTGCTCGGCGACGAGCTGCAGCTGGCCTGGCTGGTGCGCACCGGCCGTTCCGGAGGGAGGTTGCCGCTGCTGGCGCTGCGGGGGATCCGGCCGGAATCCCAGGCCTTCGCCTTTGCTCCCTCCCTGCCGGAATCCACCGCGCAGCGAATCGACCAGGCGATCAGCTCCCTGAAACGCAGTGGTGTGGTGGGGGAACTGCGAGCGGCCACGATCGAGCCGCCGGCCACGGCAAGCGCGGGGGAAGGTGAACATCGGTGAACGACCCGACTGGCGCATCGCCACTCCCCGGAAGATGGGGCGTCGGCTCACGATTCATGATCGCTCCCCTCCTGGCCCTGGCTCCCGCCACCATCACCTGGTCGCCGAAGGTGGGCCTGGTGATGATCGTCTGCAACGTCATCGCCATTGCCATCGGCAAGGCCACCATCCAGAAGCCCAACGAAGGGCTGAAGCTCCCCAGCGCCAATCTCTTCGGTGGCTTCAGCCACGGCGCCCTGCTCGGCACCACTGACCTCGGCCATATTCTCGGCATGGGCGCCATCCAGGGCCTGGCTTCCCGCGGGGTTCTCTGAAGTTCCGCTGCCCACCCTTCCTCCCGGCGGGGAAGGGTGGGTTCCGGGCTGCCTACCGCCAGCCAAGGAGATAAGGAACGGCCCGAACGCCGTAGCGCTCGAAGCGATAATCGAACAGCAGGGCTGAAAGGTCGTCGGCCGTGCATCCCTCGAGCCCCTGAAGCAGGGCGTCGAGGCGCCGATCGGCTCCCTGGCTGCGAAGTCCCAGCCAGGTGCGACGCGCCAGACGGCCACTGACACTCCAGCGCCATCCCAGGGCCCGGCGGAGGTCGGCCCGATAGGTGCCCAACGAATCGGAGCCACTGGCCCGATCCAGGGCGCGAAGCAGCAGGGGCCCCAGCACCCGACTGCTCGTGAGGGCATGGCGGATCCCCTCGCCACCCAGAAGGTTCGCGGTACTCACCGCATCGCCGAGGGCCAGCAGACGGCCCCGGCGATGGGGTTCACGCCGATGGATGCGGCTGCGGATCAGGCCGCCATGGCGATCCAGCACCCGCAGGGCCTCCCGCTCCTGCGCCGTGAACAGTCGCTCCAGCAGGGAGCGCAGCTCCGCCGCCAGGGGCCGCTGGGCCCGCCTGCCGTCCGCAAGGCGGCAGACGCCGATTTTGAGCCGGCCCGGCTCCATGGGGAACACCCAGCCATAGCCCTGCTCCACCCAGTCGCTGCCGAGGCAGAAGGCCAGCTGATCCGCCCAGCCTTCCCACAGGCTCTGGGGCACCTCCACCAGCCACTCGCAGCCCAGCCCCTGCACAAGGGGATCCCGGCCGGCCGGCGCCTCACCGATCAGGGCCCGCTGCTGGCCGGTAGCATCCACCACCCACTCGCTCACCACCTCCAGCAGAGCGCCGCTGCGGTCGCGCAATCGGGTGCGCAGCCCCCGGCCCTCCGGCCGGCAAGCCACCGCCCGCAGGCCCAGGGCCAGCCGCCCTCCCCAGGCCTGGCACTCCTCCGCCAACCAGCGACGCAGGCCTGCGAAGTCGAGCACCACACCCACTGTGCCGCCGCCGCTCCATTGCCGCCGGCGCTCCCCCGGGCCGATCAGCTGCCACTGGCTCCAGCGGGCCGCCGCCACCCGCGCCGGCAGGCCGAAGCGATCCATCGTGGCCAGGGGCAGGGCCGCGCTGCTGAAGGCAGCGTGGGAGAGATCGGCCAGCTGATCCACCAGCAGCACATCCACGTCGGCCATCGCCAGCTGACGGGCCAGGTCGGCTCCCGCCGGGCCGGCGCCCACCACCAGCACCCGGCAGTCGAGGCGGGAGGGGAGGGCGCAGCAGGGACTGGCGGAAAGGGAGGCGGCCTCCGGCAACGGGCCTCAGACGGTGAGAGCTCGAGGGGCCTTGAGCTCGGCGCTGCGACCGAAACGCTCGAGGATGCGATCCGCCATCTGGGGCGGCGTGAGACCCAGGGTCTGCTTGCTCTGCTCGGGGCTGGCGTGGTCGACCAGCACGTCGGGGATGCCCAGGCGCAGCACCGGCACCAGCACCTCGTGATCCACCAGGGTTTCCACCACGGCGGCACCGAAACCACCCGCCAGGGCCCCCTCCTCCATGGTCACAACCCGGCCGATGCGGCGGGCCAGCGGCAGGATCAGGGACTCATCGAGAGGGCGCAGGAAGCGGGCGTTGACCACGGCGGCCCGCAGGCCCTTCTCCTGCAGCAGCCCGGCGGTGGCAAGGGCGGGGTACACCATCGAGCCATAGGCCACGATCAGCAGATCGTCGCCGTCGGTGAGCTGCTCGCCCCGGCCGATCTCCAGCGGTTGCCAGCCCTCCTCCATCAGCGGCACCCCCTCGCCTTCACCGCGGGGGATGCGCAGGGCGCAGGGCCCGTGGTGCTGGATCGAGGTCACCAGCATGCGCTGGAGTTCGGCTTCGTCCTTGGGCGCCATCACAGTGAAATTGGGCACCGCCCGCAGGTAGCTGATGTCGTACTGGCCCTGGTGCGTGGGGCCGTCGGCTCCCACGATCCCGGCCCGGTCGAGCACGAAGGTGACGGGCAGGTTCTGGATGCCCACGTCGTGGATCAGCTGGTCGTAGGCCCTCTGCAGGAAGGTGCTGTAGATCGCCACCACGGGCCGCAGACCCTCACAGGCCATGCCGGCCGCCATGGTGACGGCGTGCTGCTCGGCGATACCCACGTCGAAGTACTGCTGGGGCAGGGCCTTCTCGAGCAGGTCGAGGCCGGTGCCGGTGGCCATGGCGGCGGTGATGCCCACCACCCGGGGGTCCTGTTCGCAGATCTTCACCAGGGTCTGGCCGAAGACCTTGCTCCAGCTGGGGGGCTTGGGCTTGCTGGAGGGGTAGGCCTTGCCGGTGGCCAGATCGAACGCCGACTGGGCGTGGTAGCCCACCTGATCCGCTTCGGCGTAGGGATAGCCCTTGCCCTTGGTGGTGGCCACGTGCACCAGCACAGGCCCCTCCTCGCGGTGGGCCGCCTGGAAGGTGCGGACCATCGCCGGGATGTCGTGGCCGTCGATCGGGCCCATGTAGGTGAAGCCCAGCTCCTCGAACACGGCGCCCACCTTGGGAACCGCCAGGCGCTTCATGCTCTCCTTGAGCGTCTTGAGCTCGGGGGGCAGCTCGCCGTGCAGAAACGGCAGATGCTTCACCGCCTCCTCGGCGCTGCCCGAGAGGAACTGGACCGGCTTGCTCAGCCGCATGCGGTTCAGGTGGGTGGAGAGGGCCCCCACAGGGGGACTGATCGACATGTCGTTGTCGTTCAGCACCACCAGAAGCTTGGTTTTCGGCAGATGTCCCGCATGGTTGATGGCCTCAAGGGCCATGCCACCGGTGAGGGCGCCATCGCCGATCACGGCGACACAATGGAAGTCTTCGCCGCGCGCGTCACGGGCGAGGGCCATGCCCAGGGCCGCCGAGATGCTGGTGGAGGCATGGCCGGCACCGAAGTGATCGAAGCGGCTTTCGCAGCGCTTGAGGTAGCCCGCTACGCCACCCTTCTGGCGGAGGGTGTCGAACTCCTTCCAGCGGCCGGTCACCAGCTTGTGGGGATAGGCCTGGTGACCCACGTCCCACACCACCCGGTCACGGTCGAGATCGAGGGTTTGGTAAAGGGCGAGGGTGAGCTCCACCACCCCGAGTCCAGGGCCCAGGTGACCACCGCTGGTGGACACCACCTCAAGATGGCGCTCCCGGATCTGGCGGGCGATCGCCTCAAGCTCGGCGGTGCTCAGGCCATGCAGCTGGTTCGGGTGGGTCAGCTCACTCAGATGCATGCCCGTTTCGGCTCTGAAGGGGTCAATCTACGGTGTGTGTCCGAGTGAACGGCGGCAATGGCGACCATTCCGCCGCTGCACATCGGGTTGCGAGAGTGGGGCAACGACGTGTGGCCATGAGTCAGGACGACCGAACCCATCCCTGCCCCGTTGCCAGCCCCTACCTGCAGCGCATCCTGCGGGCCCGGGTCTACGACGTGGCGATCGAGTCGCCCCTCGATCCGGCCCCCAACCTCTCCCGCCGCCTGGGCAACCGCGTGCTGCTCAAGCGCGAGGACCTGCAGCCGGTGTTCAGCTTCAAGCTGCGCGGCGCCTACAACCGCATGGCCGGCCTGGGGCCAGAGGAGCTGCGGCGGGGTGTGATCGCCGCCAGCGCCGGCAACCACGCCCAGGGTGTGGCCCTGGCGGCCCAGCGCCTGGGCTGCACGGCGGTGATCGTGATGCCCGTGACCACACCGGCGATGAAGGTGCGGGCAGTGGCCGCCCGCGGCGCCGAGGTGGTGCTCCATGGCGACACCTACGACGAGGCCCAGGCCGAGGCCCGGCGGCTGGAGCAGGCCCGCGGTCTCACCTTCATTCATCCCTTCGATGATCCCGACGTGATCGCCGGCCAGGGCACCATCGCCCTGGAGATCCTGCGCCAGTGCTCGGAGCCGCCCCATGCCATCTATGTGGCCGTGGGCGGCGGCGGCCTGATCGCCGGCATCGCCGCCTACGTGAAGAGCCTCTGGCCTGAGGTGGAGGTGGTGGGGGTGGAACCGGTGGATGCCGATGCCATGACCCGCTCGCTGGCCGCCGGCGAGCGAGTGCGGCTCGAGCAGGTGGGCCTGTTCGCCGATGGCGTCGCCGTGCGGCAGGTGGGGGAGCACACCTTTGAACTGGCACGGCGGCACGTGGATCGCATGGTCACCGTGGACACCGACGCCATCTGCGCGGCGATCAAGGACGTGTTCGAGGACACCCGCTCGATCCTGGAGCCGGCTGGTGCCCTTGCGGTGGCTGGGATGAAGGAGGACGTGGAGGCCCGGGGCCTGCGGGAGCGCACCCTGGTGGCGGTGGCCTGCGGCGCGAACATGAACTTCGACCGGCTGCTGTTCGTGGCGGAGCGGGCGGAGCTCGGCGAGGACCGCGAAGCCCTGCTGGCGGTGGAGATCCCGGAAGAACCGGGCAGTCTGCGGCGCTTCTGCGACCTGCTCGGCCAGCGCAGCCTCACGGAGTTCAGCTACCGGTTGGCGGATCCGCGCCTGGCCCACATCTTCGTGGGCGTACAGATCAGCGGCCGCGACGACACCGCCCGGCTGATGGCCGACCTGCAGACCGGCGGTTTCCCCTGCCTCGACCTCTCTGACAACGAACTGGCCAAGCTTCACCTCTGCCACATGGTGGGGGGGCGCCTGCCCGCCAGTGCCGGGGCGGCTCTCGAGCAGGGGGAGGAGCGGCTGTACCGCTTCGAGGTCCCGGAACGCCCCGGTGCCCTGATGGCCTTCGTGAGCGCTCTGCACCCCAACTGGAACATCAGCATCTTTCACTACCGCAACCACGGGGCCGACGTGGGGCGGATCGTGGTGGGGGTGCAGGTGCCGCCGGCTGAGATCGACGACTGGCGGTCCTTCCTGGAGGAGCTTCCCTACCAGTGGTGCGAGGAGACCGACAACCCCGCCTACCGGCTGTTCCTCGGCCAGATGGCCCCTTCCCTGCCCGCCCTCGACTCCCTGGTTTCAGCCTGAAGGCTGCGATACGTTGCCCTTTGCCCAGTCGCGGCATCCGGCCATGTCCAGCCACGATCCAGCGGAATCCGATCCCGCCGGTGTCGCGGCGTCCCTGCCGGCGATGGCCGGCCTCTCCCTGCCGGCGCGCATGGAGGCGATCCTTTATCTCAAGGGCCGGCCCCTGGGGCTGGGGGAGCTGGCGGCGATCGCTGGGATCGATCGGGAACAGGCGGAGGTGGGCCTGATCACCCTCATGGCCGACTACGCCCATCGCGACACGGCCCTGGAGATCCGTCAGGAGGGCCAGACCTACAGCCTGCAGCTGCGCGAGAGCCTGGGGGATCTGGTGCAGAACCTGCTGCCGGTGGATCTGTCCACCGCCACCCTCCGCACCCTCGCCACCATCGCCCTCAAGCGGCGGATCCTGCAGTCGGAGCTGGTGGAGCTGCGCGGGTCGGGCGCCTACGACCACATCAAGGAACTGCTCGCCCAGAACTTCATCGAACGCAAACGTCAGAGCGAAGGCCGCTCCTACTGGCTGAGCCTGAGCGAGAAGTTCCACCGAACCTTCGCCGTTCAGGCCGACGACCTGCCGAACTCCGATCGCCGGGCGGCCTGAGCCGGGTGGCCGCTGCATAGAGTCGGTGGGTCTGTCCTCTGCCGGATCCGGCATCGCCCATGGCCGTCGTTGCCTTCCTGCTTCAGGTGCTGGCCCAGACCCTGAGCATCTACCTGCTGGTGCTGCTGGTGCGGGTGCTGCTGAGCTGGTTCCCCAACCTCGACTGGAGCAACCCGATCCTCTCGGGCGTGAGCGCGATCACCGATCCCTACCTCAATGCCTTCCGCGGCCTGATCCCCCCGGTGGGCGGCCTGGATCTCTCGGCCCTGGTGGCCTTCCTGGCCCTGCAGCTCACCCAGAGCCTGCTCACCGGCGCCAGCGCCAGCCTGATGGCCGGCGTGGCCTACTGAAGCGGCTCCAGGACGGCGGGGGCAAGGGCCTGCTCCAGCGGCAGCAGTTCCTCGCCCTCCGCGGCCCGGGTGCGCACAGGCGAGGAGAAACCGCGGGCGCGGGCCTGGCTGATCCGGAAGGGGCCGGGCGTGCCGGCGGGAATTGCCAGCCTCAGGGCGAAGGCCGAACGCCCGGGGGGAACGTCGCCGATGGTTCCTACCCTGCTGCGATTGGGCAGTACCGGTTCGCCGCTGGCATCGAGGATCAGGGCGAACACATCGGTGTCGACCACCGGACGGGGGCCGGAATTCTCCACCACCCCGCGCAGGGCGAAACAACTGGCGCCGCCTGGGCCGCGCCGGCCCTCCTGGCTGCCCACATCACTGGCGGGGCAGGGTTCCAACCGCACCTCGCTCACGGTGAGGGAAGCGGCCCAGGCCTGCGCTGCGGGAACGAGCAGCAGCCAGCCGCACACGATCGCCACGATGGCGCGCGCCATGCCCGAGCACCAACCTCGCCCTGTCGCCCGTTTGTCCGCACTCCTCTTCGCTGCTATCACCGACGGTCGCCGCTGCCTCCGATCACGTTACGGGCGGCGCGACTGGCCAGTTTCTCGAGGTTGGCGGCGGCGATGTCCTCGAGGTCGAGTTCCAGTTCGGTGGCGAGCTGGGCCACGTACCAGAGCACGTCGCCCAGCTCCAGCCGCAGGTCATCGCGGACGGCGTCATCGAAGCGGCCCTCACGGTCGCGCAGCACCTTCTTCACCTTGTCAGCCACCTCGCCGGCCTCACCGCACAATCCCAGGGTCGGATAGATGGGATTGGCTCCGACCTCCGGGTAGCGGGCCGTCTCACGCGAACGCTGCTGGTAGGCCCGCAAGTCCATGGGAAGCCGGTAGGGATGGCTCCGGATGGTAGTTTCCGCCCCAGTGCTCGACGCTCCGATGGCCCTTACCGATCTCATGCGTCGCACGAAGATCGTCGCCACGATCGGTCCCGCCACCGAATCCCCCGAGATGCTGCGCCGCCTGATCGCGGCGGGCGCCACCACCTTCCGGCTCAACTTCTCCCACGGCGACCACGAGGACCATGCGGCCCGGATCGCCACCATCCGCCAGGTGGCTCACGAGCTGGGCGTTCACATCGGCATCCTCCAGGACCTCCAGGGGCCGAAGATTCGCCTGGGCCGCTTCGACGGCGGACCGATCACCCTCGCATCGGGCGATCCCTTCACCCTCACCTCGCGCGAGGTGGCCTGCAACCAGAGCATTGCCACCGTTACCTACGGCCGGCTGGCCGAAGAGGTGACCAGCGGCAGCCGCATCCTTCTCGATGACGGCCGGGTGGAGATGGTGGTGGAGCAGGTGGATCTTCCCAGCCAGACCCTGCACTGCAGCGTCACCGTGGGCGGGGTGCTGTCCAACAACAAGGGGGTCAACTTCCCCGACGTGCAGCTCTCGATCCGGGCCCTCACCGACAAGGACCGCAGCGACCTGGCTTTCGGTCTGAAGCAGGGGGTGGACTGGGTGGCCCTGAGCTTCGTGCGCAACCCCTCCGACATGCAGGAGATCCGCGAGCTGATCCGCAGCCACGGGTACGACACGCCGGTGGTGGCCAAGATCGAGAAGTTCGAGGCGATCGACTCCATCGACGCCATCCTGCCCCTCTGCGATGGGGTGATGGTGGCCCGCGGCGACCTGGGGGTGGAGATGCCGGCGGAGGAGGTGCCGCTGCTGCAGAAAGACCTGATCCGCAAGGCCAACAGCCTCGGCATCCCGGTGATCACCGCCACCCAGATGCTCGACTCGATGGTGTCGTGCCCCAGGCCCACCCGGGCGGAGGTGAGCGACGTGGCCAACGCGATCCTCGACGGCACCGACGCGGTGATGCTCTCCAACGAGAGCGCCGTGGGTGACTATCCGGTGGAGGCAGTGGCCACCATGGCGCAGATCGCCCGCCGCATCGAGCGCGACTACCCCCGACGCGTGCTCGACAGCCACATGGCCACCACCATTCCCAACGCCATCTGTCAGGCGGTGAGCAGCATCGCCCGCCAGCTGAATGCGGCGGCGATTCTGCCCCTGACCAAGACCGGCTCCACGGCCCGCAGCGTCAGCAAGTTCCGCCCCAGCACCCCGATTCTTGCGATCACCAGCGACGTGGACGTGGCCCGCCAACTGCAGCTGGTGTGGGGGGTGAACCCGCTGCTGATCCAGGAGCAGAGCAGCAGCGGCCGCACCTTCAGTGTGGCGATGGCCGAAGCCCAGGCGATGGGCCTGCTGCACGACGGCGACCTGGTGGTTCAGACCGCCGGCACCCTGGAGGGGGTGAGCGGTTCCACCGATCTGGTGAAGGTGGGGATCGTGTCGGCCGTGCTGGGCCGCGGCACCGGCATCGGTGCCGGATCGGTGAGCGGACGGGTGCGGCTCGCCAATTCACCGGAGGAGGCGTCACGGCTGCAGAGCGGCGAAATCCTGGTGGTACGGGAAACCAGCGCCGCCTATCTGGAAGCGATCCGCAAGGCACGCGGGGTGATCGCCGAGGAGGAGGGCCGCCAGAGCCACGCGGCGGTGATCGCCGAACGCCTCGGGGTGCCGGTGATCGTGGGGGTGGCGAATGCCACCGCCGACCTGCGCCAGGGGGAGATCGTCACCCTGGAGCTGCAGGACGGCGTGGTGCACCGCGGAGCACGCGGCGAGGATGCCGGTACGCGGACGTCCGCGGGCTGATCCGCCGCCCTAGAACGAACGTCACCCGATAACTGTCCTCTCGATGGCCCCCAAGCTGCCGCTGCGCGAGACCGTGGGCATGGCGATCGAGACGCTGCGTGCCAACCGCATGCGCAGCCTGCTCACGATGCTGGGCATCGTGATCGGCAACGCTTCGGTGATCAGCCTGGTGGGCGTGGGAAACGGCGCACGCAACCTGGCTGAGGGCCAGCTGAGCACGCTCGGGGCGAACGTGCTGTTCGTGTTCCCCGGCACCAATGACACCCGACGTCAGGGGATCGAGGTGCCCAAGACCCTGGTGCTGGAGGATGCGCGCGCGATCGCCGAGCAGGTGCCGTCGGTGCGGCGGGTGGCGCCCCAGATCACGCTCAACGAGGTGGTGCAGGCAGGGGCCAACAGCAAGTCGGTCACGGTGACCGGGGTGACGCCGGAGTTTCTGGAGGTCCGGCGCTTCGAGCTGGCCCAGGGGCGCTTCTTCAGCGATGCTGAGCTCCGCGGTGCCCGCAACGTGGTGGTGATCGGCCCCGACCTGCGCGACAAACTGATCGCCTCGGGGGACGCGGTGGGCCGCAGCCTGCGGATCCGCGACCAGAGCTTCGAGATCATCGGGGTGATGGCAGCGAAGGGCGCTGTCTTCGGCGCCAACCAGGATGAAGTCGCCTACGTGCCTCTGCCCACGATGGTGAGTCGGCTGAGCGGGCGCGACCCCACCTACGGAGTGAGTCTGAGCCTGATCAACGTGGAGGCACGCGATGAGAACAGCACCGGTGCGGCGGAGTTCCAGATCGCCAACCTGCTGCGTCGCCGGCACCAGCTGCTGCGCGAGGACGACTTCGTGGTGCGCTCCCAGAAGGACGCCCTCACGATCGTGAGCTCGATCACCGGCGGCCTGACCCTGTTGCTGGGGGCGATCGGTGCGGTGTCGCTGCTGGTGGGGGGCATCGGCATCATGAACATCATGTTGGTGTCGGTGAGCGAACGCACCTCCGAGATCGGTCTGCGCAAGGCCCTTGGTGCCCGCAGCACCGACGTGATGCTGCAGTTCCTGGTGGAATCGCTGGTGCTCTCGAGCCTGGGGGGCGCGGTGGGCAGCGCCCTCGGGCTGGGGGCGGTGGCGATCGTGGGGGCGGTGACGCCCCTGCCAGCGGCGGTGGGCACGGGCACCGTGTTGCTCACGGTCCTGCTTTCCGGTTCGATCGGCCTGTTCTTCGGCGTGGTGCCAGCGCGCCGGGCGGCCCAGCTGGATCCGATCGTGGCGCTGCGCAGCCTGTGAGACCGGCAAAAGGAAAAAAAGATTAAGGACGCAAAAGCGTCACGACGGTCACCGATTGCCCACAGGCCTAGATGGCTTCATGGGTGTTCCCTGAGATTGAGATGGTTTTGGACCTGCTCGACTGCGGCTACCGCAATTCCACCGACCGCATGGTGATCGTGCGCTGCTGCGGCCAGAGCGAGTTCTACCTCGAGCGCGTGGTCTTTCCCTTCGAGCTGCTGAGCTTCCACTGTCCGCCGGGCAGCGATGTGGAGATCTGGACCCACGGGCTGGGAGGACCCGAGTTGCTGGAGACCTTCCGGGCCCAGGAGCTCTGCCTGGAGAGCTCCACCCCACCGGTGGCCGAACTGGCGCTCGAGGGGGTGCAGAGGCAGGAGAATCCCTGGCTGGAAGCCAGCTGAACCAAGAGAGCCAGGGAAGGCGCGACAGCCGACGGGACGCCTTTACACTTAGTTAAAAACCGGCATCCCATGAATCAGCGCTGGCGTCTCCTGGCTCTCTGGCTTCTGCCGATCGGCGTGGCCGTGTTCCTCGCCTTTCAGCTGCTGGGCGGCGGGCCGAACCGGCTCAGCCCCTCCGGAGTCACCACCGCGCCCCGCAATGCTGCGGTGGCACGTATGAGCTACGGCCGCTTCCTCGACTACGTCGACGCCGGTCGCGTCACCGCGGTCGACGTCTTTGATGGCGGCCGCACCGCCGTGATCGAGGCGGTGGATCCGGATCTCGACAACCGGGTCCAGCGGCTGCGGGTGGATCTGCCGGGCCTGGCACCAGAGCTGGTGAACAAGCTCAAGGACCAGGGGATCAGCTTCGACATTCATCCGCCACGCCAGTCACCACCGGCCCTTGGACTTCTCGGCAACCTTCTGTTCCCACTCCTGCTGATCGGGTCGCTGGTGTTTCTGGCCCGCCGCTCCAACGGCATGCCGGGTGGCCCCGGCCAGGCCATGCAGTTCGGCAAGACCAAGGCCCGTTTCGCGATGGAAGCCGAAACCGGCGTCAAGTTCGATGACGTGGCCGGGGTTGAAGAGGCCAAGCAGGACCTTCAGGAAGTGGTGACCTTCCTCAAGACCCCTGAACGCTTCACCTCCGTGGGCGCCAAGATTCCCAAGGGCGTGCTGCTGGTGGGCCCTCCCGGCACCGGCAAGACCCTGCTCGCCAAGGCCATCGCCGGCGAAGCCGGGGTTCCCTTCTTCTCCCTCTCAGGCTCCGAGTTCGTGGAGATGTTCGTGGGAGTCGGCGCCAGCCGGGTCCGCGACCTTTTCAAGCGCGCCAAGGAGAACAGCCCCTGCCTGATCTTCATCGATGAGATCGATGCGGTGGGACGCCAGCGTGGCGCTGGCATCGGCGGCGGCAACGACGAGCGCGAGCAGACCCTCAACCAGCTGCTCACCGAGATGGACGGCTTTGAGGGCAACAGCGGCATCATCATCATCGCGGCCACCAACCGGCCTGACGTGCTCGATTCAGCGCTGATGCGCCCAGGCCGCTTCGACCGGCAGGTCACCGTGGACGCTCCCGACATCAAGGGCCGGCTCTCGATCCTCAAGGTGCACTGCCGAAACAAGAAGCTGGCCGAAGATGTGTCGCTCGAGGCCATCGCCCGCCGCACCCCCGGTTTCACCGGCGCCGATCTGGCCAACCTGCTCAACGAGGCCGCCATCCTCACCGCACGCCGCCGCAAGGAGGCCACCACCCTCTCTGAGATCGACGACGCCGTGGATCGGGTGATTGCCGGCATGGAAGGCAAGCCGCTCACCGATGGCCGCAGCAAGCGCCTGATCGCCTACCACGAGGTGGGCCATGCCCTGGTGGGCACCCTGGTGAAGGCCCACGACCCTGTGCAGAAGGTCACCCTGATTCCCCGCGGCCAGGCTCAGGGCCTCACCTGGTTCGCCCCCGACGAGGAGCAGTCGCTGGTGAGCAAGGCCCAGCTACGTGCCCGGATCATGGGGGCCCTCGGGGGCCGGGCCGCTGAAGATGTGGTCTTCGGCCACGCCGAGGTGACCACAGGGGCCGGCGGGGACATCCAGCAGGTGGCCTCGATCGCCCGCCAGATGGTCACCCGCTTCGGCATGAGCGACATCGGCCAGTTCTCGCTCGATTCCGGCAGCCAGGAGGTGTTCCTCGGCCGCGACCTGATGACCCGCAGCGACGGCTCCGACGCCCTCGCCAGCCGCATCGACGACGCCGTTCGCGCGATTGTTCAGAGCTGCTATGCCGAAACGCTCAAGCTGGTGTCCGCTCACCGCGACTGCATGGACCGGGTGGTGGAACTGCTGATCGAGAAGGAAACGCTCGACGGGGACGAGTTCCGGGCGATCGTTTCCGAATTCGCTCCCATTCCCGAGAAGGAACGCTTCACCCCCTTCCTTGCCGAAACCCCAGCCAGTTGAAGCCAGGCAAAATCCATGAAAAGTGGGGCTTCAAGCCCCCTTTTTTTCTCTCTCTGTGCAGCAAAGCCTGCTCACCGCCGATTGCGACATCGCTCGGAGCAATAGATCACCTGCTCCCAGACGGCGGCCCACTTGCGGCGCCAGAGAAAGGGCCGCCCGCAGACAGGACAGCTCTTGGCAGGGCGCTGGCTGGGCGGCAAGGAAGAACCACCGCCCGGTCGGTCGGAGGAGGAAGCTCGTGGATTGCGAGTCCTGCCACTGCGTCGGCGTGACACTGGCCTGGGGCGGGTATCAGACCGGGCGGATCGGGCGCTTTTCGATCACCTTGTCGATCAGGCCATAGGACACCGCTTCGGACGGTGACATGAAGAAGTCACGGTCGGTGTCCTCCTCGATGCGGCTGAGGGGCTGGCCGGTGCGGTCAGCGAGTTCGCCGTTGAGCTTCTTCTTCAGATAGAGAATCTCATCGGCCTGAATGCGGATATCGCTGGCCTGACCACGGGCCCCGCCAAGGGGCTGGTGAATCATGATGCGCGAGTGGGTGAGGCTGCTGCGCTTGCCCTTGGTGCCTGCGCAGAGGAGGAAGGCACCCATGGAGGCGGCCAGGCCGACGCAGACCGTCTGCACATCGGGCTTGATGTGCTGCATGGTGTCGAAGATGCCGAGGCCGTCATACACCGAGCCCCCGGGGGAGTTGATGTAGAGGAAAATGTCTTTGTCGGGGTCTTCTGCCTCGAGGAACAGCAGCTGGGCCACGACGCGATTGGCGGATTCGGCGGTCACCGGTTCGCCGAGGAAGATGATGCGTTCGCGCAACAGGCGCGAGTAGATGTCGAACGCCCTCTCTCCCCTGCCCGACTCTTCGATGACGATCGGGATCATGGGCGGTTTGCAGGTAGCTGGGGCGGATCCTACTGAGAACCGCGAAGCCGGGCCGTTCGGGACTCCGCCCTGCAGCGCTAGGGTCGCAGCACACCCCCTCCTTCCCTCGTGAGCGTCGCCCTCACCGTCGCAGACAGCAAGCGTGCCTTCCATGCCGCCTTCCCCTACCTGATCAGTCCGATCTACCGCCGGATGGTCGACGAGCTGCTGGTGGAGCTGCATCTGCTGAGCCACCAGAAGGGTTTTCAAGCCGATCCCCTGTTCGCCACCGGACTGATCCAGGTATTCGATGCCTTCTCCCGGGGCTATCGGCCGGAACAGCAGCGTGAACCGCTGCTGGCGGCCCTCTGTTCCGCCTCGGGGTTCGATGCGGCCGAGCTGCGCCGGCAGCGGGATGCGGCGATCGCCGCGATCGGCCAGCACCAGGTGGCGGACGTGAAGCAGTGGGTCGAGCGCCAGGGAGAGGGGGCACCGGAGCCGCTGGCCAGTGCCCTGGCCTCGATCCGCCGACCCGATTTCCATTACTCCCGTCTGATGGCGGTGGGGCTGCTCAGCCTGCTGGAGCAGGCGCGCGGCGCCGATGCGATGGACCCGCAGGAGCTGCGCAGCTACGCCCACGACCTCGGCGAGGCGATGGGCATGCTGCGGGAGCGAGTGGACAAGGACCTGGGCCTTTATGCCACCAACCTGGAGAAGCTGGCCCAGGCTGTGGAACTGATGGAGGAAACCGTGGCGGCTGAACGTAGACGGCGTGAGCGTCAGCTGGAAGAGCAGGCAACCGCGCCCGTCAGCGGGACACCCGAAGGGCTCCCGTCAGCCGGCTGATCGGCTGGCTCGGGCCCTTCACCCCAGGAAGTGGCCGGGCACGGGTGGCGAGCTGGTCGGCACGGCGTACCAGCGCCGGCATCTCCATCGGCAGGAGTCCCAGGTCGTCGAGGGCCCGGGGCCGCGCTCGCAGCACCATCTCGCCCGCCTGCGGCCGTTCGGCGGATTGAGGGGGGATCGCCGGCAGTGCCGGGGGCACGGGCCCGAGGAACAGCAGCAGCTGGGCTTCCCTGGCAGTGCCTGGAATCCACCGCCAGCCGCCCACCACCACGCCGTCCTGCCGGCGCCAGGTAGCGCCGTCGACGGGGGGTGCAACGGGCGCCGGAGCCTCTTCCCTCGCGGATTCGGAAGCCGGCTGGGTAGCGGGCGCAGTTCCTGGCTTGGCGGCTGGAGCAGGTTCGTTGCCGTCCTTGAGGCCCTGCTCCTTCAGCGCCTTCGACACGCCTGCCAGCACGGGCAGCCAGGGCGCCTTGCCGCGTGGAGCGATCAGTTGAAGCTCGAGCGAAGCCTGGTATGGGCCGCTGTTGCGGGGCCGGAGCCGCAGCCGGAACGGGGCGTCGCGCAACAGGGAGAGACGATCCGCGGTGATCCCGTAGCGCCGGGCGAGGGGATCACGGATCAACTGGCGGGCCAGCAACCCCTGCAGCAGGGAATCGAGGCTGCCGCCGCGGATCTCCAGCAGCAGATCGCTGGGAAGGGGCGAGAAGACATCCGCGGCCGCCGGTGACGGGGCGGCTTCAGGGGCGGCCAGCACACCGTCGACGGCGGCGGCTTCACCTTCCCAGATCAGTCCCTCGTCCTCGAGGGCGAGGCTGAGGCAGCCAGCCTGGAACGGCTGAAGCAGGGGAGCCAGTGGTCCCACGATCACCCCCAGGCCGCTGGGGCTCCAGTACACCGCCTGCTCCTGCTGCATCAGGCGCAGGCAACGGCGCTGCAGGCCGCGGCTGGGCCGCTTGCCTGGTCTCAGGCGGTCGACCAGCAGCTGGCGGGAGAGAGGATCGGGGGAGAAGACCACGAGATCGCCCACGCGCACGGCTCCAGCGGGGAGAGGAGCACGTGCAGGCAGCTGCGGCAGGGAGGCGGCCGGTAGGGCCAGGTAGGGGGCCGTATCGGCATGGGGCCCCCAGAACTGCCACCAGGGGCGCCGCTGCTGCTTCCAGAGGCGGTCGGCCAGGGGCTTGCCCATCCTCTCCAGCCAGAGGGGAGGGGTGGGGCGCTGAGGACTGGCCGCAAAGCTCTGCAGCAGGCTTGCCGTGTCCATCAGCTGATCGAGTCCCTCCGCCTGGGGCCTCGGGAGACGGAACAGGGCGAGGGTCGGCCCGAACAGGAGGAGTGCGATCACCGCAGTGGTGATCGGCAGGGGCGGGCGCCGCCAGCCCCGAGGCCACGGGATCACGAGCGACCGGGCGATTCCTGGGACTTGCGACGCCGACGATCGCGCCATTCGACAGTGGAGAGGTAGAGCACCCCACCGCTCACGAACACGAGCAGCACGGTGGCCAGAGCCGCCAGCACGGTGTTGGCGTCGATCACGGGATCAGAAGGGGAGCACGTTGTCGCCGCCGCGACCCCAGACCACCATGGCGATCGAGAAGGTGAAGATGGCTGCCAGGGAGGCCCAGCCGAGGGTGATCAGCATCGGAAGATGGAGCGGTCGGGCGCACTTTACCTAGGCTGCGGGCCCGGTCAGGCGTCGTGATGACGATCCTCTCTTCCCCGCGGGCCACGGCCTCCTCGCCGGTCCAGGCGCCCGAGAAGGCGCGGCTGCGCCAGCCCTATCCCCATTGCCGCGTCATCGTGCTCGACGACGACGTGAATACCTTCCAGCACGTGGTGGAGTGCCTGGTGCGGCATCTGCCGGGCATGAACCCCGACCGGGCCTGGGAGCTGGCCCACCGCATCGATGGCGAGGGGTCGGCGGTGGTGTGGAGCGGGCCGCAGGAGCAGGCCGAGCACTACCACCAGCTGCTGGCCAGCGAGGGGCTGACGATGGCACCGCTCGAACGGATCTGAGGGGGCCGCCATGGGGCGGGTGGTGATCACCCACAGCACCTACCTCGACGGCCTGATCGCCCTGCTGCGGCGTCTGGCGCGGGAGGAGGGGATCGACACGATCACGCCGGCGGTGATCGGGCGGGTGCGGGGCCGGAGTCAGGGGTTGCGGCTGCGGGTGTCCGCACCGATCACGGGCGGCCACAAGCTCGTGGCGCGCCAGGGGACCAGCGTGCAGGAGGTGTTCGTGGTGACCAGCTGGAGCCGGGAGCAGCTGCAGCTGTGGCTGGATGGGCAGGCCCGCTGAGGCCGCCGTGCCCTTCGGCGGCGCAGGGCCGCGGGCTGCGCGAAAGGAAAGGGGTGGACCACCGTGCCGTCTTGCCCCAGTGTTCGACCTGGAAGAACCAGAAGGGGGGTCAGAGGCGGGGCGCGGTTTCCGGCTCGAGGCCGGTTTACGTTGCCGTCGCTGAAGACCCCCCATGTCGAAGAGGGAGTCAGATCAGAAAACTGTGAAAGGCAGTCACCAACACAGCAGTCCGGGAAAACTCTAAGGGCAGAGGCAGGGTTTTCACGCGTTGGGCAGCGGCCAGATGCTGCGGACTTCCGCCAGCCGCTCCGCCATCTCGCGGGCCCGCTCCTCGGCGGTGCGACTCTCAAGCTCCAGGGTGAGGTGGCCGAGCTTCCGGCCGGGGCTTGTTCCCTGCTTGTCGTACCAGTGGAGATGGGCGCCTGGCAGTGCGGCCAGCCGGCGCAGGCGATCGCTGGGATCGTTGCCGGTGGGATCGCCAACGGAGCGATCAAGGCCGAGCAGGTTCACCATCAGCGCCCCGGGCCAGATCGGATCGGTGAGCCCCATCGGCAGCCCGGCCACCAGGCGCACCTGCTGCGCGAACTGGCTGCAGCGGCAGGCTTCGATCGTGTAGTGGCCGGAGTTGTGGGTGCGGGGCGCCAGCTCGTTCACCTGCAGACCGGCAGGGCCGTAGAAGAACTCGATCGAGAGCACTCCGACGTAGTCGAGAGCGGTGAGCAGGGAGGCGGCCACGTTGCGAGCGAAGGCCTCCACCGCATGGTTCACCGGCGCCGGGAACAGAACCCAATCGCACACCTGACGATGCTGGTGGGTCTGCACCAGGGGGAAGCAGGCCACGCTGCCCTCACGGTCGCGGCAGGCGGTGAGCGCCAGCTCGCACTGGAAGGCCACCTGCTCCTCCAGGATCCAGTGGGCCGGATCCACCTGCGCCAGCAGATCTTCGAGAGCGGTCTGATCCGCCAGCGGCCGGGTGCCCTTGCCGTCGTAACCGCCTCGCACGGCCTTGGCCATCAGGGGGAAGCGGAAACCCTCCGGCAGATGGGGCCCTGGACCCGGGTCGGCGGTGAGCGGCGACGGGTAGGCCGGGAGGTCGCCACCCGACTGGCCCTCACCAGCGGGGGCCTCCGGGGGGCTGGGTGGTTCGAGCACCGCCGCGAGAGGGATCCAGCGGGGGCAAGGCAGGTGCAGGGCATCGAGCAGTTCCCGCTGGCTGCGCTTGTCAACCAGCGGGCGCAGGGCGTCGAGGGAGGGAAGGAAGCGCACGCCGGCCTCGGCGAGCGGTTCGAGGGCCTCGATCGGAATCCACTCGTTCTCGAAGCTGATGGCACCGCAGCGGCGGGCCAGCTCGGTGGTGCCGGCGGGATCATCCACAGCGGCCACCACCTGGCCACTGGCGAAGGCCAGGGCCGGATCGCCGGCGCCCGGGGTCTGCACCTGAAGCCCCACCCCAAGTTCCCGAGCAGCCTCCCCGAGCATGCGGGCCAGCTGGCCGCCGCCCACGATCCCGATCACATCGGCCGGGCCGTTGCCGCCGTTGGGGCTGGGCAGGGAAACGCTTGGATCCACCCGGCAGAGCCCGATGCGGGCCAAACCACTCATCCTCTCAGGTGAGGCTGCGATCCCCCGCGAAGGCCCAGCGGATCACGCTGAGCACAAGCACGATCAGGAAGAGGGCCAGGCCGATGGTGCAGGCGTAGGCGATCTCCAGTTCGCCGAAGGCCTGGTCGTACACGTAGTACACGATGGTGCGGGTGCTGTCGGCCGGACCGCCCTGCGTCATCAGGAACACCTCCTCGAACACCTTCGTCGCGCCGATCGCCGAGATCACCGCCTCCAGCGTCACGTAGGGCCGCAGCAGCGGCAGGGGGATGTCGAGGTGGCGGCGCCAGCCCTCGCTGCCGTCGAGGGCCGCCGCCTCGTAGAGGTCGGGGGAGATGCCCTGGAGGCCGGCGAGGAAGATCACCATGTAGTAGCCGAGGCCCTTCCAGAGGGTCACGAGCATCACCGAGGGCAGGGCCAGGCGGGGGTCGGTGAGGAAGCCCACCGGCTCGAAGCGGCTGCCCAGCAGGGTGGTGAGCCAGGAATTGATCAGGCCGTTCTCGGCATAGAGCCAGCGGAAGGCGATCGCCGCCACCACCAGCGACACCAGAACCGGGGTGTAGAAGGCGCCGCGAAACACATGGATGCCCGGCAGGGCGCGGTTCACCAGCACCGCGAGGGCCAGGGAGCCGAGCACGATCGGCGGCACCACGCCCACCAGATAGAGAAAGGTGGTGGTGGCGACCCGGAAGAACATCGGATCGGCCAGCAGGCGGCGGATGTTGGCCAGGCCCACGAACTGGAGCGGCTCGGACACATCCAGGCCGCTGCGGCTGAAGCTCATCACCAGGGCCATGGCGGCGGGCAGCAGCACCGAGAGGGCGAGCAGCACCAGGGCGGGCAGCAGGAAGCCCCAGGCGGTGCGGGTGCCGGGGGCGGAAGCGGAGGAGAGACGGCGCGCGGGAACCATGGGCCCATTGTGGGCTTGCTGCCAAGATTCCTGCCCTCCCAACGTCCTGATGCCGCCCATGCCGATGGCCGCCGATCCCTCGCAGGTGCTGCGGGAGGTGTTCGGCTACCCCGCCTTCCGGGGTCCCCAGGCGGAGATCGTGGAGCACGTGATCGGCGGCGGCTCGGCTCTGGTGCTGATGCCCACCGGCGGCGGCAAATCGCTCTGCTATCAGATCCCGGCCCTTTGCCGTCCCGGCACCGCGGTGGTGGTGTCGCCCCTGATCGCCCTGATGCAGGACCAGGTGGAGGCCCTGCGCCAGGCGGGGGTGCGGGCCGCCGCGTTGCATTCGGCCCTCGATCCCCAGGAGGTGGCCGCCACCTGGCGGGCGCTGGCCAGCGGCGGCCTGGATCTGCTGTACGTGTCGCCGGAGCGGCTGCTCGCAGGGGATCTGCTGGAGCGGCTGGCGGAGGGGGAGATCGCCCTGTTCGCCATCGACGAGGCCCACTGCGTGTCCCAGTGGGGGCATGACTTCCGGCCCGAGTACATCCAGCTGGGGGTGCTGGCGGAGCGGTTCCCGGCGGTGCCGCGCCTGGCCCTCACCGCCACGGCTGATCCGCGCACCCGCGAGGAGATCCGCACGCGCCTGGAGCTGGCGGATGGACGGGTGTTCCTGGCCAGCTTCGATCGGCCGAACATCCGCTACCTGCTGCGCGACAAGGACGAACCGAAGACCCAGCTGCTGCGCTTCCTGGAGGATCACCGCGGCGAGGCGGGGATCGTGTACGCCCGCTCCCGCAGCCGGGTGGAGCGGCTGGCGGCGGACCTGCGGGCGGCGGGCTTCGATGCGGTGGCCTATCACGCCGGCCTGGAGAGCGGCGTGCGCAGTGCCGCCCTGGATCGCTTCCGGCGCGAGTGCGGTGTGGTGGTGGTGGCCACGATTGCCTTCGGCATGGGCATCGACAAACCGGACGTGCGCTTCGTGGCCCACGTGGATCTGCCCAAGAGCCTCGAGGCCTACTACCAGGAGACCGGGCGGGCGGGACGCGACGGCCTGCCGGCGCTGGCCTGGATGGTGCATGGGCCCGGGGATGTGCCCCAGCTGCGACGCTTCATCGACGATTCGGAGGCGCCGGCGGCGCAGAAGCAGATCGAGCACGGCAAGCTCGACGCCCTGATCGCTTTCACCGAGGCGCCCGGCTGTCGGCGCCAGGTGCTGCTGGCCCACTTCGGCGAGCAGCTGGCGGAACCGTGCGGCAACTGCGACGGCTGCCTGGAGCCGCGGGCCCGCAGCGATGTCAGCGTGCCGGCCCAGAAGCTGCTCTCGGCGGTGTGGCGCACGGGCCAGCGCTTCGGGGCCGCCCACCTGGTGGATGTGCTGCTGGGTGCTGACACCGAGCGGATCCGCGCCCTGGGCCATCGGGAGCTGAGCGTGTACGCGATCGGTGGCGAGCTCGACAAGGAGCAGTGGCGGGCTCTGATCCGCCAGCTCACGGCCCTGGGGCTGCTGGTGCCGGTGCCCGAGGGGCGGGGCGGCCTGCAGTGGGGCCCGGAGGAGGAGGTGCGGGCGGTGCTGCGGGGTGAGCGGACGCTGGAGCTGCCCCTGCCGCCGCCGCGCAAGGAGCGGCGCCGCAGTGGTTCCCGCGGCGGATCCACGGGTCCGGCGGCGGGAGCGGCGGCTGCCGCCGAGTGGGGGGAGGCCGATGCGCAGCTGGTGGCCGCCCTCAAGGCCTGGCGCACGGAACAGGCCCGCCAGCAGGCGGTGCCGCCCTACGTGGTGTTCCACGACCGCACCCTGCTGGAGCTGGCGAGCCGCCGGCCGGGCTCGCTGGCGGAGCTGGCGGAAGTGGGCGGCATCGGCGCCGCCAAGCTGGAGCGTTATGGCACAGCGCTGCTGGCGGTGCTGGCGGACAACTGACCAGACTGAAGCCCTGACTTCCTGAATACGGCGACCCCCATGCCCCTGATCAGCGTGAAGACCTCGGCAGCGGCGGGGAACAGCGGTGCCCCGCTTCTGCGGGAGCTCTCCACCACCCTGGCGGAGCTGCTGGGCAAACCCGAGCGCTACGTGATGACCCTGCTGGAGGAGGGTGTTCCGATGACCTTCTCGGGCAGCCCGGAACCAACCTGCTACGTGGAGGTGAAGAGCATCGGCGCGCTGGATGGCGAGCGGCCCCGCGAGGTGAGCCAGGCGGTGTGCGCGCTGCTCGAACGGCATCTGGGGGTGCCGGCGGATCGCATCTACATCGGCTTCGAGGACGCTCCTGCCCGGCTGTGGGGCTGGAACGGCAGTACGTTCGGCTGAACGGCGAACAGTTCGCCCTGGATCACCGCCCTGGCGGCTGCCCGCTTGCGGGGCCGCGAGGGCGTTGGTGCGACGGCCGGAGGAGGGATGGGGGCCGCAGGGGCCCAGGCCGGGGTCCAAGCCAGATCACTGGCGCGGAACACGGCGTAGGGGGAACTGGCGGGGAGGGCGCGTGAGAGGGAGGCGGCGGCAGCCATGAACGAATCCAAGAAGAAGTACGTCCGTACTAGTCGTGGATTGCGAGCCTGTCAATGCCCCCACCGGATCCTTCGCGCGAGCAGAGTGCTGGTGTTGGCAGGGACGTCCCCGTGAAGGAGATCAGTGCGCTGGAGCTGCTGCTCCGCCAAGCGGCCCGCCTGGCCGCCGCCGGGGTCCTGGCCCTGCTCCTGTGGGTGGGCTGGGTGATGCTCGACCTGAAGCACCTGCAATCGGGCTTCACGCTGCCTTAGTGAGCCAAGCCCGCCGCTCGCTAGGGCGCGGCGATCAGGGCCTCGCCGCGTCGATGGATCTCGCGGGCGTAGTCGGTCCAGGTGCCCTGGCCCCAGTAGCGGAAGCAGCTGGTTTCGAGCAGCAGCAGGTGGAGCAGCGCCTCCTGGTAGGGCCGGCTCTGCGTGACCGCGGGATCGGCGGCCACCAGCGGATCGAACCTCTGGTGGAAGGCGGCGCTGAGCTGGTTCATCGGCTCGAGCACATTGGCGTAGCCCTCCACCCAGCTGAGGTCGTTGGTCCAGGAGGCGCCGGCCATCGAGAAGGAGTGATCGGCGGCCCGCAGCCGGGCGATGGCCGCTTCCACCGCCGGGGGCGTGGGGGCCTCGCCCAGCTCGCCCCACAGCCTGTGCTGCTGCACGGCCTGGATCTGCGGCATGGCGGCGGTGCTGATGCCGGCGGCCTCCAGCAGCTCCAGGTATTCGGTGCCGTTCATCGCCACCGTGGCGCCGCCGCTGCTGGCGCCGCTGTCGCCGGCGAGCTTGCGATGGGCCTGGAGGAAAGCCGGCGGGAACTCGTTCATCATCACGCCGCCGTTCTCGCCATCGGCGATCTGGGACACCAGCGGCGGCACAGGGATGCCGGCCAGCGCGAGGCGATCCATCGAGAGGGCCTCGTAGCAGGGCTGCATCTGCCCCACTAGCTTGGTGTCGGAGCCCTGGGTCTTGATCAGGGCGGTGATCGTGGCGACCTCGCCGTTGGAGCTGCGAGCCACCAGCAGGTTGGGCAGGTACTTCTGTTCATGGCTCAGGCCGGAACCATCGCGGTTCTCGCCGCTTGGCTCCGGCACCCGCAGCCAGCGGAAGCCGCCCTCCCGGCGGGCCTTCACCAGCTCGAACAGGGTGTCGGGGTGGTTGGGCAGATGCATCTCCGGCAGCGAGAACCCCTTCACCCGCTGCAGGGCCTCCGGGCCGAACAGGGCGGCGAAATGGTGCGGCCAGGCCAGGATCTGCAGCTTCAGATCGGGGATCGGCGTGGAGGGGGCCACGGCATGGCTCCAGAAGGTGCCGAGCCACTCCACGTGAGGCACAAGAGCCGGATCGCAGGTGAGCGAGTGCAGCGCCGCGAGGATGTCGCTGCGGCCCATCTGCTCAAAACCCCAGAGCAGGTTGCCGGAGTAATCGAGCATGATCCGCGGATCGGCACCCTCCTGAATCAGCTGGGGGATGAGCTCGACCAGGCGGCGGTAGCAGTGGGCAAAGGGTTCGGCGTTGTGGTTGTCGCCCTCTCCCGGGTGCTCGAACATGTACTGGAGATGGCTGATCAGCGCGCCATCGGCAGCGGCCGGAATCGTGGGCTGGTGCATGTGCAGCGCACAGGCGAAGGCCGAGCCGATGCGATCGAGCTGCAGCGTGGTGCGGGGCAGGGCAACCGGGCCGGCCTGGTTCGTGAGGGCGTGGATCGCGGCTTCGTCGCCGGCGATCGGTGGCAGGGAGGGCTGTGTCATGGGAAGGCTCCGCGGGCAGGGTGCGATGCAGCGGGCCATCGGCGTACCCGTTGATCCTGGCAACCCGCTGGCGACCTAGGTGCACTGCATCACGTAAAGGTCTTCCTCCAGAACATCCTCCGCAACTCCAAGATGCTCCTGCGGGGCATAGGTGCGCTGGAGGTCGAAGCAATTGCGATGCTCAAGCAGGGCATAACCTCGCTGCTGGCGGTAGAAGCGGTTGGGCAGGGTGGTGGGTGAGAAGTGCGCTTGCTGATAGTCGGTGGTGCAGTAGCTCACCAGCCGCAGAAACATCGCCTTCTGGCGCTCTTCCGGCCGGAAGGAGGTGGTGGCAACGATGTCCCCCCTGGCCTGGATCGACGCCAGCCCGGCCAGCAGATTCTCGATCGTGGAGAGGTTGAGATAGAAGAGCACGCCCTCCAGCAGCACGAGGGAGGGCCGGCCATCCAGCCAGGTCCGCAGCTGGGCCAGCAGGCGCGAGAGCTGGGCCGGATCGTTGAGGTCGTCGAAGGGCAGAAAGGTGATCGGGCGCGCCGGCAGCAGCCCCTGGGCCTCGAACTCAGCCAGCTTCAGCTGTTTGAACGCCACCGTGAGGGTCGTATCCACCTCGCAGCAGGGAACTCCGGGCGGGATCAGATAGGGATAGCTGGTGAAACCGGCACCGATGTTGATCAGCGCTGCATCGGGCGTTGCGGCCAGAAAAGCCTTCAGGCGCTCCAGGAAGAAGCGATGGCGCAGGACATGGACCAGAACCTCCGATTGCCCCACCTGCTGGGCGTAACGGGTGGCCCAGTGCTCATGCCGCTCGCACAGCCAGAGGGCGGCATGGGGATCGGCGCTGATCTGCGGATAGCGGGCCCGGAAGGCGTTGACGATGCAGGCGGACTCGTGGCCACCGGTGGGCATGGCGTCTCACCCCGGTGCCGGGTCTGCCGGCATGGAAGCGCAGGCGCACGTAATCGGCTCGCCAGTCGCCCCGGCCATCGCAGAGCAGCGGCCGCAGGGCCGCCACCACCTCGGCGATGAACGGGACCCGCTCGCCCGGCGGCAGGGCGGCGTAATCGTCGGGGGTGGGGAAGAACCAGGGACAGGCCACTGCCTTTCCTCTGGAAGCAAGAGCAGCATCCAGAGCGGCCACGATGGCGGCCACATTGCCGTGGCCACCGCACTCCCCCACGAAGCGCCCACCGGGCCTGAGGGCGTTCCAGACGCCGGCAATCACCGCCTCGGGGTCCGGCATCCAATGCAGCGCGGCATTGGTGAACACCGCATCGAATTCGTTGGCGAAGGCGAGCGCCTGGCCATCCATGCTGCGGGCATCCAGCCCCAGGGCGCGGGCCGCCTCGACCATCTCGGCGCTGGCATCCACCGCCACCAACGAGCAGCCGTGCTCCAGCAACCGGAGGGTGAGAGCCCCATCGCCACAGCCGAGATCAAGGATCCGCTCGCCGGGCTGCGGCGCGAGCAGCTCCACCAGGGGCGCCCCGAGATCGGACACGAAGGGCGCGTTGCGGCCGTACTGCTCGGGATTCCAGTGCTGATCACCGGAGGAGGCCATGGTGCGGGTGCTGCTCCGTGATCGCGCTGGTACACAGCCTGACAGTCGTGCCGCGCCATACAGAGTTCCTTGCCCATTGAACGGGCAGTTGTGAAGTCTCAGTCGATCGCGATTGGCTGGCGGCGAAACTCCGGACGGTCCTCCTCACAGATCACCAGCAGCTGGGTGTCCACGAGCGCGGTTTCGGTGTGGGTGTCGCCGGGCTCCACGAAGTAATTGCCGCCGGCATCGATGGTGTGGGGCTCGTCGCCATCGGCCTGCACCCGCATCGCGCCGCTCACCACGAACACCTGGCACCAGTAGGGATGGTGATGGCGTGGAATCGTGAGGCCCTGGGTCATCCGGTAAAGGCCCGACTCCACGTTGTGGTCGCCCTCCCAGAGGCGGCAGGCCTGCATGGGGATCCCCCGCACATCGATCGGATGCCATTGCTGCTCATGGGTGGGAAGGTAGCGGGTCATCGGCGACGGCCTCGCAGGTCAGGGCTCCAGGAGATCCTCGCCGAGCTTCGCGGCGCCGAACTCCTGGGCCAGGTCGTCATCGAGCTGGTCGGCGGCGCTGGCCACGTCGAGGAGCATGCGTGCGATGGCTGCCCTGTCCAGACCTGGCAACAAACGCTCGCTGGACACGATCACCGCATCGCCCTCGATGCCGATCGCACAGCCGATCAGCAACCGGTTGAGCTCCAGGCAGCGCCGGTAGAAGGCCAGCAGCCGCTGCGGCGGCAACCGCAGGATCGTGGCCTTCACCTCGAGGGTGTCCTCGTTGAGCAGGTCGTTGTGGTGCAGGCCGATGTCGATCGGCGCGCTGCCCACCTGCAGCGTCCAGTCCCAGCCCTCCTCGGAATCCTGCCGCTCGCCGTCGATGCCCAGGCCGTCGAGCACGGCATCCACGAGCCCCACGACATGTCCGAGCGGTTGCGGTGATCGCTCCTCGGCCGAAAAGCGCGCCAGCAGCCCGGCGAGGAATGGCGGCAGCCTGCGGCCCGTGGCGCGGGGCTGGGTCACAGCGTGACTCCGCAGCGGCTGCAGTAAAGCTCGGCGGCTGCGTTCCCGGCTCCGCACACCGGGCAGACGTTGCCCGCCGTCGCAGCCGGTTCCGCCTCCCCGGCCTCGCTTGCCACCCCGGTCTCGGCTGCTGTCACGGCCTCAGCGGCCGTCTGCCGCTGCTCCATGGCCACCAGTTCCGCCACGGCATCCACAAGGGCGAGGAGCGAACCGCAGTGGTCGCAGTCGGTGGTGTCGCGCGAGGCCGCCCCACAGACCGTGCAGTACCGCCGTGCACCCTCACGACGCTCCGCAATGGCCAGGTGCAGGAGTTCGCGGATGCGCCAGGCAGGCACGGCAAAGTTCACCCCCTCCGCCTCGAGCCGGCTGCTGGCGACGATGCCGAGCAGGCCCCCTCGCGCATCGAGGACCGGCCCGCCGCTGTTCCCCGGATTGATGGGGGGATCGAGCTGCAGGTAGGTGCCACCGTCGATGTGCCGCTCCGCTGCGCTGACCACGCCGCGGGTCACGGAGTAGGCCAGAGCGAGGGGATGGCCGATCACGTAGACCGTTTCGCCGCTTCTGGCCCGCCGGCTGCCACTGGCCTCGCCCTCCAACAGTGGGTGCGGCACCCGTTGGGCGGCGGCGCCGGCATCGTCCGGCTCCAGCAGCAGGAAGGCCAGGTCGTGCTCCCGCCAGGAGCGGACCACCCAGGCGGTCGACACGCGTCCGTCGCGCCAGCGGATGCGCGCGTTGCTCCAGCCCTCCACCACGTGCTGCATGGTGGCGATCACCCCGGAACGGTTGAGCAGGATGCCGCCGCCGCTGCCGTCAGGCAGTTCCACCGCCACCACCGCAGCGGCCTCCCGGCGCACCACCTCCTCTCCAGGGAGGGCAGCCGCAGCGGTGTCCGGAACCCTGGGGACGGGCCAGATGCCTCCACCGATCGTGCATCCCATCCTGGCGGGGCGTCGTTCCGCCGCAGGAGTGTGATCGGCGACTCATTCGGGCTCCAGGCGAATCAGGCGCCCGTCCGGTGCTTCATCGGTGAGGATGTAGAGGAGGCCATCGGGGCCTTCGCGCACATCGCGTACGCGGGCGCCGATCGCGATGGCCTCCTCTGCCAGCACGCGGCCCTGCGGATCGAGGCGGAGTCGGTGCACGTCGCCCGATACCAGGCCACCTGCGAACAGCTGGCCGCGCCAGGCGGGCACGCGGCTGCCACTGGCCACGGCCAGGCCTGAGGGGGCGATCGCCGGACTCCAGACGCGGCGGGGATCCACCAGCCCCGGCGCCGTGCGACGGTCGCTGATGGCCGGGCCGAAGTACTCACGGCTGTGGGTCACCAGGGGCCAGCCGTAATTGGCACCGGGCTGGATCAGGTTGAGTTCGTCGCCCCCACGGGCACCGTGTTCACTCGCCCACACCCTTCCCGTGAGGGGATCGCGGGCGAGGCCCTGGATGTTGCGGTGCCCGTAGCTCCACACCAACGACGACGTGCCGGCGCCCGTTCGGAAGGGATTGCCGGTGGCCGGTGTGCCGTCGTCGTTGAGGCGCAGGATCTTGCCCAGTGCGCTGCCTGGGTTCTGGGCCTGCAGCCGGATCAGCTGACCGTCGAGCTCAACAGGTGGGTTGCCGCCGTCGCCGATCGCCAGCAGCAGAGTGCCATCGGGCAACCAGAGCATGCGGGAGCCGAAGTGCTGCGTACCGCTCTTGCGCTGGGGCACGGCGAAGAGCACCTCAAGCGGTCCGAGGCTGCGACCGTCGAAGCGGGCGCGGGCGAGCCGGGTGTGGTTCGCCTCCGGCGTGCCGGCTGCATAGGTGAGGTAGAGGTAGCCGTTCTCGCGGAATCGCGGATGCACGCTCACATCGAGCAGCCCGCCCTGGCCGACGGCCAGCACCCCCGGCACCCCGGCGATCGGCTCGGGGTCCAGTACGCCGTCGCGCACGAGGCGCAACCGGCCGGGCCGTTCGCTGATCAGCAGGGAGCCGTCCGGCAGCCAGGCCATGCCCCAGGGATGCTCCAGCCCCCGCACCAGCACCGTCTGCCGGATCCCGCTGGCAAACGGTGCCTGCGCCTGAGCGCAGCCGCCGAACAACAACAGGATCAGCAGGTGAAAGGCCCAGGCTGGCAGGACACGGCTGAGGATGCCGGGCATGATGCTGACTCCCGCCCCGGGGTAGGCGGGGATTCATGTACTCCATGGTGGCCCGCCAGCGGATCCGCTGGCGGCCGATGCCTCCTTGGCAGTAGACAGAGCGCATGTGCGGAAGCTGGCCATCGATGGAGGCAAACGCCGAACGGATCAGTCAGTTCATGCAGATGGCCACCGGCTACTGGGTGAGCCAGATGATCCATGTGGCTGCGGAACTGGCACTCGCCGACCACCTGGCCGCTGCCGGGCCGGCGGGCCTCACCGCCGAGGAGCTCGCCGTCCGCTGCGACGCCGATGCCGATGCCCTGTTCCGCCTGCTGCGGGGTCTGGCGAGTGTGGGCCTGTTCGCGGAGGAGGCGCCGCGGCGGTTCGTGCTCACCCCCCTGGCGGAGGTCCTACGGAGCGACATTGTTGGATCCCAGCGCCAGGTGGCCCGCATGCTGGGCGGTGAGCACTACGACGCCTGGGCCCAGCTGCTCCACAGCGTGCGCTCCGGGGAGAGCGCGTTCCGCCATCGGTTCGGTGAGGGCATCTTCGCCTGGTACGGCCGCAACCCGGAGCGCGGAGCCATCTTCGATGGCGCGATGAGCGACTTCTCTCACGTGGAGACTCAGGGACTGCTGGCGGCCTTCGACTTCCAGGGCATCGCGCACCTGATCGATGTGGGTGGCGGACGCGGCGAACTGCTGCAGGAAGTGTTGCGCCGCTATCCCGATCTGCGGGGCACGCTGTTCGATCAGCCGGCGGTGGTGGCGCCGGTGGTGGTGCCCGCGGAGCTCGAAGGCCGCCTCGCCGTGGCCTGCGGCGACTTCTTCGCCGGGGTGCCCGCTGGCGGCGATGCCTATCTGCTGAAGCACATCCTTCACGACTGGGGGGATGAGGCCTGCCTCTCGCTGCTCGGCCACGTGCGCGAGGGCCTGGCCCCGGGGGGGCGGGTGCTGATCCTTGAGCAGGTGATCGAGCCGGGGAATGATCCCGCCCCCGGCAAGCTGCTCGATCTCAACATGCTCGTGATGACCGAGGGCGGCAGGGAACGAACCCCGCAGGAGTATGCGGCGCTTCTGGAGCGGGCCGGTCTTCAGCTGCTCCGGATCCACCCGACGCCTTCGCCGATCTCCGTGGTGGAGGCGACGGCGGCCTGAGCAGTGCGCAGCGGTGCCGGTCAGGGATCGCCCAACTGGGATTCAGAAGGAGTCTTCGGTCTGGCCGGCGAAGCGGCCGGCGTAGCGTTCGCTGCCCTCCAGCTTCTGGAACACGAACTGGCAGATCGCGGTGCCGGGAACCACCGCCAGGGGAGCGGGGCCGAAGTTGCTCATCTCCAGCACCTGCTGGCTGTCGATCCCCGGCCCCATGAAGGGGGCGCTGATGTGCACCATCAGGCCCAGGCGGGCGAAGCGGCTGCGGCCCTCCAGCCAGCCGCAGAGGCCGGGACCCAGGCGCAACCGCTCGCGGGTGATGCCGAGCACCGTTTCGCCCGGCATGATCAGGATGTGCTGGGACTCGGGAACCACGATCTTTTCGGTGAGCTGGCGGTAGTCCGTGTTTTCACGCACGTCGATCACCTCATGCACCTTGCGGAAAACGCGAAAGGTGGAGGCGAGGGTGAGATCCACGGAGGCGGGGCCCACCCGATCAGGATCAAAGGGTGAAATCGCGATCGAACCCTGGCGGATCGCCTGCAGGATCGCCTCTCTGCCGAGAACAGCCATCGCTCTTTCTATGGGTGGTGGCGCATGGATTGTGTCAGGCACCCTCACAACCTGGTGCACGACCAGAGGCAGCCAAGGGGGTCAGCGCTCACCGGAGGGCTCCGGTCGCGAACTCTGGGGCTGGTTGAGCATCTGCAGCAGGGGTGGCGGACCCAGTTGATCGAGCCGGAAGCTGGGGCCGTAGCTGGGCGTGGGCCGCTGCGAGTAGAAGTGCGCTCGGGGTTGCCGCCCCAGCCGTTGGCCCAGTACAGCAGCCATGGCTGCGGCACGGCTGCGCAGGCGCACGGCGGTGAGCACGAACTGCTGCAGCCAACCCGGCGCCACCGGCCAGCTCAGACTGCCCGCCGTCTGGCGATCAAGCAGGGCGGCCAGAGCCCGGTGAAGGACCGGCCTGAGGGGTGATGGCCAGTCGGCCAGAAGCATGGCGAGGGTGGCATCGGCGATGCGGCGGTTGCTGGGTGCATGAACGAACACCTCGCGTTCCACCCGTTCATTGAGCGCCATCAGATCCGTGAGGCTGTCGGGGATTGCGGAGATCCCCATCCGCTGCCCCACCGCCTGCCAGAAGCGGAAGAGGTGCTCCTGCTCCTGAGTGGTGAGGCTTCGCCAGCCGTAGCGGCTGAGCCAGCGGATCGGCTCGGCCACGAAGGTGGAGAGCACGTAGAGAAAATCATGGTTATCGATGGCGTAATGGCCATGGATGCGATTCATGCGCGCAATCACCGCTGCACCGGCCTCACTATCGACGCCATGACGCAGAAGCTCGGCCACCATCAGACCGGTGTCGTCGTAGCGCTTGCGTGGGCGCTGGACGAACTCACCGGTGCGATCCAGCAGAGAGGAGATCGAGGGTACGCAGAAGGTCTTGAGAAGGGCGAGCTCGAGGGAGCGGGTGAGATCCCAGGCGAAGACCACGCCGGCAAGGCGGTGGCAGGTGGCCTCGGCCTCCTGCAGCGGGCTGAGCGCGCTCATGGCGTGGCACCACCTGGTGGATGCTGCAGGAGACAGAAAAGCATGGCAAGACGCTGGGCGGATTGCACCCATAGGATTCAATTCTGCCATCGTCCAGGTGCTTGAGGCGCATTGGCATCACCAATCCGAGCTGGCTTCGCGATGATCGTCGTGTTGAACGCCTGTGATTCATTGCTGTCATCTGCCAGCATCGAGGCGATTGTGTTCGTCAGGTCTTCGTTCAGACAACTGATCGATAGGGTGAAAAGGATTGCCCTCTCCCCCTCATCCTGGGCGAGCGTGTAAAGGGTGACGAAAGCAAGATTGGCCTTAGTAGAATCCTTGCCGGTGAGACTATCCAGCTGATACTTGGTTTTGCAAACGAACTGCTGTTGTCCTTCGCTTCTCGTTTCACCTGCTGCATCTGGGTCTGAAGGTAGTGCGACTACCAGGTATTGGTGGGCCCTACGATTGCAACCATGATCGCAGCAGCGATCAGATGCCTGGTGAGCCGATTGCCTCCAGCGGCACTTCCATCGTTCCTTGCAGCGCCCGGGCGGCTCATGGGCGCGAAAGTGCCCCTCACCTAGGGTTGAACCTCAGGTGATGCGCAGCATGCAGACCCAAACCCTCGTTCTGGCAGCAGCTCTTGTGGCCCTGGAGCTGCTCAGCGCCGGCCCGATGCTGGCGCAGAAACGGATCCCCAAACTGCCTGGCTACGACGAGTGTCCGCTGGGCTATGTCAACGACCTCAAGCAGCACTGCGTTTCCCCCATCGACTACGAGGTGGCTCCCACCTATGGCAAGCCCTGTCTCTCGGGTTGGATGAATATCGGGGCCGGCTACTGCAAGAAGAAGACTCTGGGCATTTTCTGACGGGAGTTGATAGGGCTCTCCCACAACAGATCCTGGTGAGATCGCCACTGCCGACCTGAAGACTGCTGAGGCCAGCAGTGATCACGCCATGTTCCGGGAGGGTGCCTGGGGCTTCGTGCGTTGCAGGCGGTCGCTGGGGCTTGGGGGAGCATCCAGCGGGCGGAGAAGCTGGTCGAACTGTTCGGACGACACGGTCTGCCAGCTCCCCGGTCGCCCGCCAGCCGCCACCATCACTCCATGGCCTCGAGTCCCTCTGCTGCCTTCCTCGAACGGCGCGCGTTCATCCAGACCGCAGCGATGGTGTGCCTGCATCCGGTCGAAGCCAGTGGCCGTCAGAATGGAGTCTTGACAGCCACGAAAGCCTCCCAACCGATCGAGCCGAGGCTGGCGGGCATGGTTGCCGGCATTTGCCAGCTGATCCCTGCTGCTGATGTGCGTCTGTACTCCTGCGGAGAAGCCTGCGGCTACGGATCGAGGGCCCGCGGAGATGGCCGGGCCGACTCCGATGTGGACCTGTTGATCACCGTGCCTGATGCCTGGCTGGCGCAACGCGACCGCTTTGCGCTGCTCGCTGACCTCTTGGGTGCCGTAGCCCAGCCGGATCTGTCGGTCGACCTGGTGCTCCACTCAAGCAGCGAAGCGGCCCGCCGAGCCAGGGAGCCAGGCTCCCTGGTGGTCGAGGCCAGGTGCGAGGGCGTTCTGCTCGATGGCCAGGCCTGAAGCGCCGCGGCTGCTGGATCCGGAGGTGGAAGAAGCCAGCTGGGGCTGGGCCGCGCAGCAGTGTCTGTGCGCGTTCATCGCCGAGCGGATGGGCATCAGCAACCTCCAGCAACGGGCCAGAGCCTTCCGTCATGGCCGCAGGTCTTCTTCAAGGATGCCGGCACGACCAACGCTTCTCAGGCTGGCCGTGCTCAACAGAGGCTCTCGCAAGGATGAGCCCCCTGTGCAGGGGGTGGACGACATGACTGAGCACATCGTCAATCTGCACGTGGAACGCTTGCCGGAGGGGTGCTATCTCGCTGTCAAGCGACATCCGCTTTTGGTCCTCTGGCGACACGAAAACTGGTCCACTTGATGGCCTGCTGATGGGGGCCTGAGAGCGGCCCTTGGATCGGTGTTTCATCGGTGGGTGTCGTGTCGTTGGTGTGGGCTGCGGCATCT